>JALWMK010000141.1 GCA_027083925.1 Sedimenticola sp.
TGGTGTCTGCTTTGGTCGGGCAGAAAATGCCTGCGGTTGCCGTCACGGATCAGTTCAACCTGTTTTCCCTGGTCAAGTTCTATCGCGCCACCGTTGGGGCAGGCATCAAGCCCCTGTTCGGGGTGGATCTGTGGCTGCGCAATGCAGAGCAGATCAACCAGCCGGACCGGCTGTTGTTGCTGGCGCAAAATGACACGGGTTATCGCAACCTGCGGGAGCTGGTTTCGCGGGGCTACCAGCAAGGCCAGCACCTGGGCAGACCCATGCTCGACCGGCAGTGGCTGGACGGGGAAAGTTGCCGGGGCTTGATTGCCTTGTCCGGTGGCAGGGATGGGAATGTGGGCCGCGCCCTGCTGTCGGGAAATCAGGTGTTGGCGAACGAGCTGCTGGATCGTTGGCTGGAGTTGTTTGGCGATCGCTATTACCTGCAACTGGTGCGCACCGGCAGAGCCAATGAGGAGGCCTGCCTGCACGCCAGCGTGGCGTTGGCGCAGCAGCGCCAGGTGGCCGTGGTCGCCACCAATGAAGTGTGTTTCCTCAAGCCGGGTGATTTCGATGCCCATGAAGTGCGGGTGTGCATCAACCAGGGACGCACCCTGGATGATCCCCGCCGCCCCAGGGACTATTCTCCTGAGCAATATCTGCGCACAGCGGAGGAAATGGCCGAGTTGTTCTCCGATATCCCCGAGGCGCTGGAAAACAGCGTGGAGATTGCCCGCCGCTGCACCGTGGAGATGACCTTCGGCGAGGATTATTTGCCGGACTTCCCCGTACCCCAGGGGCTGACCATGGATGAATTTTTTCGTCAGTTGTCGCAAAAGGGGCTGGAAGAGCGGCTGCAGAAAATCCTTGACCCGGAAGCGGAGGATTTTGCGGAAAAACGCCGGCCGTATGACGAGCGCCTGGAGACCGAACTGGGTGTCATTATCGATATGGGGTTTCCCGGCTATTTTCTGATTGTCGCGGATTTCATTCAATGGGCCAAGGATGAGGAGATCCCCGTGGGGCCGGGTCGGGGTTCGGGAGCGGGATCGCTGGTCGCGTACGCCCTGAAGATCACGGATCTGGATCCCCTGGAACATGAACTGCTGTTCGAGCGTTTTCTCAACCCGGAACGTATATCCATGCCGGATTTCGATATCGACTTCTGCATGGACAGGCGTGATGAAGTGATCGACTATGTGGCGGAGCGCTACGGGCGGGATGCGGTATCCCAGATTATCACCTACGGCTCCATGGCGGCAAAGGCCGTAGTGCGCGATGTGGGGCGGGTGTTGGGGCACCCCTATGGCTTTACCGACCGGATTGCGAAGATGGTGCCTTTTGATCTGGGCATCACCCTGAACAAGGCTCTGGAAGAAAGCGAAGAACTGAAGCAGGCCTACGAGAAGGATGAGGAAGTCACCCAGCTCATCGATATGGCCCTGCAACTGGAAGGCCTGACCCGCAATGCAGGCAAACATGCCGGCGGTGTAGTGATTGCGCCGGGCAAGCTCACAGACTTTACCGCCCTGTATTGCGAGGCGGACGGCAGCAACCTGGTTACCCAGTTCGACAAGAATGATGTGGAAGCCGTGGGGCTGGTCAAATTCGATTTTCTGGGCCTGCGTACCCTGACCATCATCGACTGGACGCTCAAGACCATCAATCGCCAGCGCCAGGGGCAGGGGTTGGCAGCGGTGGATATCAATGTGATCCCCATGGATGATGCCGAATCCTTCCGGTTGCTCAAGTCCGCGGCCACCACAGCGGTGTTCCAGCTCGAATCCTCCGGCATGAAGGAACTGATCCGCAAGCTTCAGCCGGATTGTTTCGACGAGATCACCGCATTGGTGGCGCTGTATCGTCCCGGCCCCCTGGGCACCGGCATGGTGGATGATTTCATCGCTTGCAAACACGGGCATCAGGAAGCCAGATATCTGCATCCCAGCCTGGAAACCATCCTCAAACCCACCTATGGTGTAATCCTGTATCAGGAGCAGGTGATGCAGATTGCCCAGGTGCTGGCCGGCTATTCCCTGGGGGGTGCGGACTTGCTGCGTCGCGCCATGGGCAAGAAAAAACCGGAGGAAATGGAAAAGCAGGGTGAGATCTTCCGCAAGGGCGCGGTGGAGCGGGGTGTGGACGAAGCCTTGGCGACACAGATCTTCGACCTTATGGCGCATTTTGCCGGTTATGGCTTCAACAAGTCTCACTCCGCTGCCTATGCACTGGTTTCCTACCAGACCCTGTGGCTGAAAACCCACTATCCGGCGGCTTTCATGGCGGCGGTGTTGTCAGCGGATATGGACAATACCGACAAGGTCGTGCATCTCATCGAAGAATGCCGGGAGATGAAGCTGGAGGTATTGCCCCCACAAGTGAATCGTTCTGAGTACCCGTTTGCTGTGGATGGTGATGAGAAGGTCGTCTATGGCCTGGGCGCGATCAAGGGTGTGGGGGAGTCCGCCATAGAAGGCATTATCGAAGCGCGCAAGGAAGATGGCCCGTTTCAGGATCTGTTCGACTTTTGTCGGCGCATCGACCTGCGCAAATGCAACCGCCGGGTGCTGGAATCCCTGGTGCGGGCCGGTGCGCTGGATGAGCTCGGCAGCAATCGCGCCACCCTCATGGCGCAACTTCCCCTGGCCCTGAAAATGGCGGAACAGCACCATGCGCTGCAAGCCGCCGGGCAGAGTGATCTGTTTGGCTTGAGTGAACCGGAAGCGCCACCCGCCATGGGCATCATTCCGGAAGATGTGGCTGATTGGAGCGACGAGCAACGCCTACGGGGCGAAAAGGAAACCCTGGGGCTGTTTCTCACCGGGCATCCCATCGATTTCTACGAACCGGAAGTAAAAGAGCTTGCCGCCCGCATCGGCAACCTGTCCCTGGATGACAGCCAGAGAGGTTATGGAAGGGGCAAGGAGGTGACAGTTGCCGGACTGGTGATGGCGGTAAACAAACGTGCCACCCAGCGAGGCATGATGGCCAGCGTGTTGCTGGATGACAAAACCGGGCGTATCGAACTGACGCTGTTCAATGAGGCTTTTGAATGTTGCAAGGATTTGCTGGTGGTGGACAAGGTACTGGTAGTGCAGGGCAAACTGGTTCACGATGAGTACCGGGGCGGTTTGGGCTTGCGGGCAGAACAAGTAAACAGTTTCGAATCCTTTCGCCAACGGCGTCTTGCGGCGCTGGATCTGGTGCTGGATGAACAGTTCATTCGCAGCCAAAAATGGGCGGCGGTGGATGTGCGTAATCAGCTGCTGGCACTGCTTGGAGATTTCCAGGGGGGGACGGTGCCGGTATGCGTCCGCTATCGACGCCAGGATGCCTCGGCATTGATCCGTCTCGGGGAGAAATGGCGGATTACGCCGGATGATGAGCTGTTGCGGCGCCTGCGCCGGCTGCTGGGAGACGGCAGCGTCGTGCTGCATTTTGCAGGGAATTCAGTTAATGCGGCTGCGGCAATTGGGGTATGATAGGCGACATCTGTAATTTGTGAGCTGCCTCTATGGATCTCAATTTTCTCGAATTTGAACAACCCATTGCGGAACTTGAAGCAAAGATCGGTGAATTGCGCCTGCTGGGCGATGATGCCGAGATCAATATCCAGGAAGAAATCGAGCGCCTGGAAGAAAAGAGCCGCAAGCTCACCGAATCCCTGTTTTCCGCACTGAATCCCTGGCAGACATCGCAGCTGGCGCGCCACCCCCTGCGCCCCTATACCCTGGACTACATTGAACGCATCGTGGATGATTTTGAAGGTCTGCACGGCGACAGGGCTTTTGCAGATGATCAGTCCATTGTCTCTGGCATCGGGCGCATTGATGGCCGGGCAGTGATGATCATAGGCCATCAGAAGGGAAGGGACACCAAGGAAAAGCTCAAGCGCAACTTTGGCATGCCCAGACCGGAAGGATACCGCAAGGCCTTGCGCATGATGGAGACCGCAGAGCGTTTCAAGCTTCCGGTGCTGACCTTTATCGATACGCCGGGCGCCTACCCCGGTATCGATGCGGAAGAGCGGGGCCAGAGTGAAGCCATTGCCAGAAATCTGCGGGAAATGGCAGGTTTGCGCACGCCAATTATCGCCACGGTCATTGGCGAGGGCGGCTCCGGTGGCGCGCTGGCCATTGGTGTGGCCGACAAGCTCATGATGTTGCAGTATGCCACCTATTCGGTAATCTCACCCGAAGGCTGTGCTTCCATCCTGTGGAAAAGTGCAGACAAGGCCGCCCAGGCGGCTGAAGCCATGGCCATCACTTCAGACAAGCTCAAGGATCTGGGTTTGATTGATGGCATTGTGCCAGAGCCTTTGGGGGGCGCTCATCGGGATCCGGATGCCATGGCTGCAAATCTCAAGCAATCCTTGATCAAATCCCTGGATCAACTGCAGGGAAAACCACAGGATGAATTACTTGAAAGTCGCTATCAGCGACTGATGTCTTATGGGGTGTTCAGCGAAGCCTGATCTCCACAATCCTGTTCAAACCGGATTAGACAGGGGTACGAAACGCAGGGACAGGACTGTCGTAGACCGGGGTGCTGATCATGATGTTTTCTCCGCAGAAGTTGTTGCACAAACTGCAAACGCTTCCCGTTCCGGAACAATACTGGGTGGCATTCAGTGGCGGGATGGATTCCACAACGCTGCTTTATGGCCTGTCGCAAATACGCGCACAACTGCCAGCGCCCTTGCAAGCTGTCCACATCAACCACGGCCTGCAGGACAAAGCGCTGGAATGGGAGAAGTTCTGTCGGGAGACCTGCGCCAGGCTGGATATTCCGTTGACCAGTCTGCAACTGAACCTCAGGCCTGCATCGGGAGAAAGCCTGGAAGCTCAAGCCAGGGATGCCCGCTACGCCGCCATCGCCGCGCACATGAATGCCGGGGACATGCTGCTTACCGCGCACCATGGGGACGATCAGGTAGAAACCCTTTTGTTACAACTGCTGCGTGGGGCCGGTGTTTCCGGCTTGGCATCCATGCCTCTGATGCGGCACTGGCAGGCAGGCTGGCTGGTGCGCCCATTGCTGGAATTCAGCCATGAAGAACTGCAGGACTGGGCGCAGCAGGAACATTTGCAGTGGCAGGACGATCCCAGTAACGATCATCTGGGCATCCGCAGAAACTACCTTCGCCACAAAGTCATCCCCCTCCTGAAGAATCAATGGCCCGGGCTTATCAAAACCACCAGTCGCTCAGCGCGTCATTGCGCCGAAGCCGCACAGTTGATGAAAGAGGTGGGAATGGCGGATCTGGTTCTGATGTATGACGCCGGCCGGCCCTGGCAACTGTTGATTTCCGGACTGGAGGTGCTTTCACCACAAAGAAAAAAAAACCTGCTGCGGCACTGGGTTCGCCACCAGGGTCTTCCGCTGCCAGGGCATCAGATAATAGAGCGCATTCTCACAGAAGTCGTAGGGGCACGCCAGGCAGGCAGCCCCCTGCTAAGCTGGGAGAATGGCGAGATACGGCGTTTCCGTAATACCCTCTACCTGATGCCGCCGTTGCCGCCTGCACCAGCTGATGGCTTGCGCCTGCAATGGGATTGCAGCAAGCCCCTCGATCTTCCCCAAGGCCTGGGGCGGTTGTCAGTGACAGATAAGACGCAATGGCTGGCGGACGGTGTGGAAGTGGTATTCCGCACCGAGGGTCTAGCATGCCGCCCCGACCAGAGGAAAAACACCCGTAGCTTCAAGCGCCTTTGCCAGGATTTGGCTATCCCTCCCTGGCTGCGCCCACGCCTGCCGCTGGTATATGGCGCCGATGGTCTGATCGCAGTAGCGGACTACTGCCTATGCCAGCCTGAGCTGGGAAAGAACCCGTTTGTCTGGGAAAGACCCGAGTGGCTGCGTTGACATGGAAGTATCATCGGACAACACAACAAGCTTAAGAGTCCCTCTATTAATTCATGATTGGCGTCTGCGCATGGGGGCAGCGACAACTTCGTCGCCTGCAGGGAGGCAGGTGAGGGGTGTACGCCGGGAGCGGAAGCGTTGAAAATCTGGCCAATCGCCTGCTACAAGGTGAATTGCGCTTGCGCAAGAGAAGCTGCCCTGGGGCATTTGCTGCGATCTTCGCCTTGTTCTCACTGTCCTCATGCACGAATCTGCTCAAACAGAATCAATAGAGAACCCCTAAGCCCAATATCAGAAAGAGTACGGTGAAGGTATTGAAACAAAAACACAATCAACAGTTTCACCAGCGTTCCCAAGGCATGTCCGTCTCAGGCTTTCGCAACAGCTATGCCGCCCGGCATCCATTGACCGGTGTATTGATCAATCTTTTGCTGTTGCTTGCAGCGGCACTGTTGGCGTTGGGCCTGAAGCTGCCCCTGGTCAGTGTGGAAAAGTTCTATTTTTTTGGTAATACGGTGAGCTTGTTGTCTGCCATCAGCCAGCTCTGGCAGGGACAGGAAAAGAGTCTAGCGATCCTTCTGCTTGGTTTCAGCGTGGTATTTCCGGTGATCAAGCTGCTGTTGCTGCTTCTTGTGTGGAACCTGGAGGACAGCAACAGCAGCCGCCACCAGCGTCATCTTGCCTGGTTGGCCACCTACAGCAAATGGTCCATGCTGGACGTGTTCGTGGTCGCCCTGCTGGTAGTTACGGTCAAGCTCGGCGCCCTGGCCCAGGCGCAAGTGGAGTTTGGCCTGTATGCCTTCGCTGCCAGCGTCATTCTGACCATGCTCGTCTCGGCCTGGATCGGGCGCTATACGGCCTGAGTCCCTTTCATTCCTTCATCTCTTTGCTCGGCGTATCCGGCACACCCGTATGATTGTCCAGCAAAGCGTGCATGGCGGTACTGACATACGCCTTGAGATCGGCAAGCATTTCTTTTTTCTCCGGCATGTCTTTCTCCAGAGTCAGGGAAGGGCTGGGATAGAGCTGGTAGCGGCCCGCCATGGCTTTGCCGTGGGGCGGCTTGATGACGATGCGGTTGCCGCGGAAATGGGCCACCGTATGGTCGCTGCCGGAAGGTTTGATGATGCCAAAACCGGGATCATCATCGGGCAGGGAAAGCAGATCACGCCCCCAGCACTGATGCCGGAAGGATTTCCCCAACAACAGGCTGACTGCGGTGGGCACTACGTCCATCTGCGTGGCCGCCCGGCGCAAGCGCTTGCCGAAGGTTTCCTGCACACCGGGAGCGATGAGCAGCATAGGGACATGGAAGCGCAGCAAATCAATTTCGCCCAGTTGCTGTTTGACGCCAAAGCCATGATCGCCCACCAGCACAAACAGGGTGTTTTCATACCAGGGCTGCTTCTTTGCCTCGTCGAAAAACCTGCCCATGGCCCAGTCTGCATAGCGCTGGGCCGTGAGGTGTTCGTCAAGGCTGCCGAACCCGGTCACCGGACTGACCGGCAGAGGATCGGGTAAGGCATAGGGGGTATGGTTGGACAGGGTCTGGAGAATGGCGAAAAAAGGCTTGTCCCTGTCCATGCGGTTCAGTTCCCGCAGAGCCTGGTCGAACATGTCCTGGTCGGACACGCCCCAGGTCGGGTCGGTATATACGGGATTTTCCATCTGATCCCGGCCGATGAAACGGGTCATGCCCTGGTTGCGGAAAAAACCTTTCTGGTTGTCCCAGTTGAACGCGCCGTTGTAGACATATACGTCCTGGAAACCCAGGGGTTTGAGCAATACCGGCAGCCCGGAAAACTGATGCTGGCCTTCCGGTTCCTGCATCAGGTATTCGAATCCCGGCAGATTGGGAAAACAGGCGCCAGTGGCAAACATACCCTGGTGGGTGTGGGTGCCGTTGGAGAAGAAATGATCGAACAGCAGACCTTCTCCGGCCAGTTCGTCGAAGCGGGGTGTGATGCCGTGGTCGTTGCCCAGGGCGCCGGTAAACTGGGCGGAAAAGCTTTCCATGATTATGAGCACGAGATTTTTCGGGCGCCGGGGCAGCTTCGCCCGGGGTTCATGGTTGCGCAATAGCGGGTATTGCTCCGGCAGCAACAGGGTATCGTTCGTTGCAAGGAGCAGCTTGCGGGTGCGTGTCAGCGCCTGTTCCCTGGGCATGGCCTTGAGCCAGGTTTTTCCCGCATCTTTTTTCTTGTTGCCTGTTGCGGCTTTGATCAGGGACCAGGTGCCGTTCAGGGCCAGGTGGTTGGCGAACAGGTGTTGGCTGTGAAAGGCATCTCCCCAACGCAGGGGTGCGCCCTGGCGCAGGGTGCCCCGTGCGCCCCAGGCCACGAGGAAGGCGCAGAGCAGGAATGCCGGCACAAGCAGCCACCAGGCTGGATACTGCTGGCCGTATTTACGGGTAAGCTGGTTCATACCCGACAAGGCCCAAATATAGAATGCCGTGAGCGCCGTCCACAGCAGCAGATAGCGCACTACGGGGAAGCCGTGCCAGATCATGCTGCTCACCGTTGCCGGATCTTCTTTCAGGTACTGGATGGCCAGGCTGTTCAACCGGGTATGGAACTCGTGATAGAACTCGGGTTCGGTCACACCCAGAAAAAGCACGATGCCGCCGGTAATGATCAACCAGATCCGGGCCAAACGCCGGCTGCCCAAGCCATTGGGCAGCAGCAGGGCTAGAGTCAGAGGCAAGACCAGGTAACTGGCGATGATCAGGTCGAAGCGCAGGCCCACAGCAAATGCCCAAAGCAAATCCGCAGTAGGGGTATTCGCCGCCAGATCCGGATTTCTGGCCCAGAGGACAACGCGCAATAGCGCCTGCAGAAACAGCAGCAGAACCACCACCAGACTGATGAAGCTGATGTCCGCCAGAAAGGCGCGCAGATGTCCGGAGTTTTTCATGGAGAAGGCGAAGGGCGATAAAATTGGAGAACCAAACATTATAGCGGATTGAAGCTGCTGTTTCCTTGGTTCCGATGAATGTACAATTGTATTCAGGTGCATCCCAGTCGATTGGGATGCCGGGTAGTCGAATTGAATGTGCAGCCAGATCACATGCATCTGCTGGTGAAGGTGCCGCCAAAAATCCCGATATCGAAGTCGCTTGGTGTGGTGAAAGGAAAAACCGCATTGCGGAAATCATGTCTGGGCAAAAGGTTACTGCGTTGATGCCGTAGGAATAGACGCTGAGATGATACGGACGTATGTAAAATATCAGGGGAAGCAGGAACAATGCCAAGTTCAAATGGACTTGGGCAAGTAATTGATGAAAGGGGACAGCTTGCCAGCCAGCCTTCTCGGAAGGCTGGCATCAAAGCCCCTTATAGGGGGCAAAAAGCAAGCCTGCGCTCTTAGAACGCAGATTTTTACTGATTTTGCCTTTATTCAATACGACGACCAGAGCGAACACTGATAACGGCTTTCGCTGCTGAAATTAGCTGAGTGTGACCTTTTTGACGGTTCTTCATGTAGAGGGCACCTCTATTCATTCATGATTGGCATCTACGCACATGAGGGCGGCGATAACTTCGTCGCCTGCAGGGAGGCAGGTGAGGGGCGTAAGCGGAGAGCGAAAGCTTTGAAAATCTGGCAAATCGCCTAGCTGTCCTGGGGCATTTGCTGCGATCTTCGCCTTGTTCTCACTGTCCTCATGCACGAATCTGCTCAAACAGAATTGATAGAGGCGCCCTCAAGAATATGGTTCAATGAAATATTACAGAAAAATGATCGAACACTTTGTTCCTGTCACTGATAAAGAGTGGGCAGATGCCATTAAAATATTCAGAGAAGTACAGGTAAAAAAAGGGACGCTCATTCATCGATCGGGTGAAATATTCAGCGATATATGGTTTGTTGAAAACGGATTGGCCAGATCCTATTTTACTGACATTAATGGTAGAGATTTTACATGGCAACTCTATTTTCGTGGTAAAAGCAAGCATGGGTTAAACCATTTCATGGATGATAGCGTCAGCTTCTATGAACAAGAGGCATCTATGCTAAATTTTGAGATACTGGAGGATTCGGTTTTTTATGTCGCGTCCCTGGATGACCTGGATAAATTTATATCACAAGACAAAAAATGGGAGCATCTGGCGCGTCTTTGGTTGCATGACACTTACTTTGCGGCAACATACAAGCGTGTGATTTCTCTGATGTCCGAAACTGTGGCGGAGAAATATGAACGCTTACTTGAGGAGTACCCATCCATTTTCGATCATGTCAAGTCCTATCATATTGCCTCCTATCTGGGCATTGCCCCCCAGACCCTCAGTAAATTAAAAAATGAATCCAGGTGAATGAAAGTCAATTCTTCATTGCATATAATTTCCATTTATTAATGGAGACAATCAAATGAATACTTTTCAAGAATTCAAAGACTTGCATGGTCAGAGTGACCCTCTTTATATCGGTAATGTGTGGGATGCCAATAGTGCGTTCCTATTTGAAAAGATGGGGTATAAGTCAATAGGTACCTCAAGTGCAGTAATTGCCGCATCCTTGGGCTATGAAGATGGCGAAGAGATGAGTTTTAACGAACTTCTGAATGTCGTTTTGACTATCACGTCAAGAACATCGTTGCCCTTGACCGTTGACTTGGAAGCAGGTTATAGCAGAGATGATAAAGAAGTTTTGAAAAATATCATACAGCTATATGAATTAGGTGTTGTGGGAATAAATTTGGAAGATTCCGTCGTCGAGAAGGGCAATAGGCGCATCGTCGATGCAGCAGAGTTTAGTGAAACCATAAGGTTTCTAAAGAATGGTTTTCTTAAAAAAGGAATCAGCATTTTCCTCAATGTAAGAACGGATCTTATTATGATGGGGATAGATAACCCATTGAAAGAAACGGTCGAACGAGCAACTCTTTATGAAAGGAGTGGTGCTGATGGAATATTTGTTCCATGCGTAACCGATGAAAGTGATATTCGAAAAATAGTAGACTCCATATCCCTTCCCGTCAATGTTATGGCTATGCCCAATTTGCCTGCGTTTTCGACA
Source organism: Sedimenticola sp. (assembly GCA_027083925.1). Classification (GTDB taxonomy): domain Bacteria; phylum Pseudomonadota; class Gammaproteobacteria; order Chromatiales; family Chromatiaceae; genus Thiolapillus. The sequence continues at coordinate 10,861 of JALWMK010000141.1, forward strand.
TTGCAAGCACTTGGCGTTAAAAGAGTCAGTATGGGACCCTATTTCTATCACTGTATGAATGAGTGGTTTTGCCGCATGGTCGAGTCTGTCAACGAACATCAATCGTTTTCTCCTGTTTTTTCAAAGCAATGAGTAGCATTCATATTCAATATCAGAAAACTAAAATTGGTGAGATTATTATGGGATCTTTCAATAACAGGCTCTGTTTGCTTGATTTCAGGTATAGAAAAATGCGTTCACGTATTGATAGCAGAGTAAAGAAAGGACTCATGGCGGAGTATGTTGAAAAAGATGATAATGTTCTTTCGAAGGCAAGAGCGCAGCTTGAAGAATATATCAATGGGAACAGGGCAGCATTTACGATTCCGCTACAAATGGTTGGCAGTGACTTTCAAAAAATGGTATGGAGGTCTTTACTGAAAGTCCCTTACGGCGCTACCTCAACTTATTTACAAATTGCCAGGGATATTAACAATGAAAAAGCTGTTCGTGCTGTTGCTAACGCCAATGGAGCAAACTGTATTGGTGTAATCATACCTTGCCACCGCATCATTGGGTCTGATGGAAGTCTTGTCGGTTATGCTGGAGGCTTATCTGTTAAAAAGAGATTATTGAAACTGGAAAGAGAGTATGACTCTTTCAGTTCTAAAATAAGGGCACCTCTATTCATTCTGTTTGAGCAGATTCGTGCATGAGGGCAGTGAGAACAAGGCGAAGATCGCAGCAAATGCCCCAGGGCAGCTTCTCTTGCGCAAGCGCAATTCACCTTGTAGCAGGCGATTTGCAAGATTTTCAAAGCTTCCGCTCCCAGCTTACGCCCCTCACCTACCTCCCTGTAGGCGACGAAGTTATCGCTGCCCTGATGTGCGTAGATGCCAATCATGAATTGATGGAGGTGCCCTCGCAGGGCGCAAATTACCCCACTGTGTGCTCGCCTGCGGTATCAAGGTGCAGAATCCTCCCAGAATTCGTTTTACGGCTATGTTCAATTCCCGGCGGGGGTTGTAAACTCTCGCCCTTGAGTATTGATCCAAGGGTAACTCCGTGTGGGCATGAAACAAATGGTTTTTCTGGCGCTGTTGCTTTTTGCAGCGGGCCTTTCGCATGGCGCGCCTACCGACAGGTATGAGGAGCTCACGGGCGAGCAGGATGACTTTGAGGCGAATGTAAAGGAATGGGAAGAGCGTTTTTCCGGGGTTCCACTGCTGCCGGGTGATGATGCCTGGGCATCGGTGCGGGTCGATTCCCTGCCGAAAAACCAGCGCGCTTTTCTGGATATGAGCACCCTGAGTGTTTCAGACAAGGATTATGTGGTGCGATACTGGCTGCTGATCCGCTCCACTGCCGGCGGCTATACCGCCACGTTCGAGGGACTTCGCTGCGGAACGCAGCAGTATGCCATCTATGCGTATGGAAATCCCCGGCGCAAGCCAGCCGTGCGTGAGGTGAAGACGCCGAAATGGAAGAAAATTGGCGGCGTCAGGAGCGCGTACCGCAAGGAGTTGGCGGAAGATGTTTTTTGCACCGGGGGCGTACCGCGAGAGCGCTATCAGATAGAACAGGCAGTGAGGGGACTGTTTGAGCAGCTCAACCCTTTTGACAACTGGATCAATGATGACTAGCTACAATGCCTCAGCCATAGAAGTGCTCAGTGGCCTGGAGCCGGTGCGCAAGCGCCCGGGGATGTACACGGATACCACCCGCCCCAACCATCTGGCGCAGGAAGTCATCGACAACAGCGTGGATGAGGCGCTTGCCGGGTATGCCAGCAAGATTGAGGTCAAGCTGTATAAGGACGGCTCTCTGGAGGTTGTGGATGATGGCCGGGGCATGCCGGTGGACATTCACCCGGAAGAAGGTGTTCCCGGGGTGGAGGTCATCCTGTGCAAGCTGCATGCTGGCGGGAAATTTTCCGACAAATCCTATCGGTTTTCCGGTGGTTTGCATGGCGTGGGCGTGTCCGTGGTGAACGCCTTGTCACGGCATCTGGAGGCCTGGGTCAAGCGTGACGGCAAGGAATACAATATTGCCTTTGCCAATGGTGAAAAGGTTTCTGATCTTGAAGTGGTGGGCAAGGTAGGCAAACAGAATACCGGCACCCGCATTCGCTTCTGGCCGGATGTGCAGTTTTTCGACAGCCCCAAATTCAGCATTCGCCAGCTCAAGCATGTATTGCGGGCCAAGGCAGTGCTTTGCCCCGGTCTGCATGTGCGCTTTACCGACGAAAAGAGCGGTGAGAACGAAGAATGGCAGTATGCCGACGGTTTGAAAGACTATCTGATGGATGCGCTGCGGGGCTTTGAAATATTGCCCGAGTCACCTTTCGTCGGCAGTATGAGCAGCAGCAATGAAGCGGCAGATTGGGCATTGCTATGGCTTCCCGAGGGTGGTGAGCCGGTTACCGAAAGTTATGTGAACCTGATTCCCACCGCACAGGGTGGCACCCATGTAAACGGCTTGCGTACCGGACTTACCGAGGCGGTTCGTGAGTTTTGTGAATTCCGCAACCTGCTGCCCCGGGGAATGAAAATCACCCCGGACGATGTGTGGAGCAAGGTTAACTATGTGCTTTCTGTAAAGATGGCTGATCCCCAGTTTTCCGGTCAGACCAAAGAGCGTCTGTCTTCGCGGGAATGTGCTGCCTTTGTTTCCGGTGTGGTGAAAGATGCTTTCAGCCTGTGGCTGAACCAGAACACCGCCGAGGGGGAGCGCATTGCCGATCTGGCCATTCATGCGGCTCAAACACGCATGCGGGCCGGGCGCAAGGTGGTGCGCAAGAAGGTGACCCAAGGGCCGGCGCTGCCGGGCAAGCTGGCAGATTGTGCTTCCGATGACATGAAGCGCACGGAACTTTTTCTGGTGGAAGGGGACTCCGCCGGTGGTTCCGCCAAGCAGGCCAGGGACAAGGATTTTCAGGCAATCATGCCCCTGCGCGGTAAAATATTGAATACCTGGGAAGTGGATTCCGCCGAAGTGCTGGCCTCCCAGGAGGTACATGATATTTCCGTGGCTATTGGCGTGGAACCGGGAGCGGATGATCTTTCCAGACTGCGCTTTGGTAAAGTCTGCATACTGGCGGATGCAGACTCGGACGGTCTGCATATTGCCACTCTGCTGTGCGCGCTGTTTGTGCGTCACTTTCCCGGGCTGGTGAAAAAAGGACATGTTTATGTGGCCATGCCGCCGCTGTATCGTATTGATGTGGGGAAACAGGTGTTCTATGCCCTGGACGATGCGGAAAAGCAGGGCATACTGGCGCGCATCGAAGCTGAGCAGCTGCGGGGCAAGGTCAATGTGCAACGCTTCAAGGGGCTGGGTGAAATGAATCCCATGCAGCTGCGGGAAACCACCATCCATCCGGATACCAGAAGACTGGTGCAACTGGCTATGGAAGCAGGAGATGAAACCATGAGTATGATGGATATGTTGTTGGCCAAGAAGCGCTCGGGAGACCGCAAGGCCTGGCTGCAGGAAAAAGGGGATCTGGCGGAAGCCGCCCGGGAATTGGTCGCTGGAGTCGGGAGCTGATGAGGTATTGGAGCTGCTTGTTTCTGTTGCTGTGCATGCCGTTGTACGCGGCGCCTGACGGCAAGACGCTGTATGAAGAGAACTGTAGCGCCTGTCATCATTTCCGGGGGCAGGGTGGAATCGGTTTGCCCCTGTCGGTAGAGGTGCTTTCCCAGGTTTCTGACGACTATATCGCAAAAACCATTCGCCACGGGCGTCCTGGTCGTATCATGCCCTCTTTCCCGAAGCTCAGTTCGGCCCAGGTGGCTGCTGTCGTGCGCTATGTTCGAAGCTGGACGGGCAAGCCTGGCCCGGTATTTGAGGCTGCGAAAATCCGCGGAGATGCCAAAAAAGGCAATGTCTTGTACCAGAAACACTGCGTCCGCTGCCATGGCAAGGATGGCAGCGGCGAAGGGGTGGGCACCGGGGTAACCCTGTCCCGGGAACGCTCCTTTATGGTCATGCCTGCAGCCCTGAACAACAGCGGATTTCAGCGATCTGCCTCTGACGCCATGATTCGGGACATCATATTGATCGGACGCAAGAGCAGCAACATGCCTTCGTTCCGGGGCAAGATTTCGGATCAGGAAGTCGCTCATGTCATCGCCTATCTGCGCACCATGGAGCCGCCAGCGCCCAGGAAAGGTTCAGAAGAATGGGCGGGAAAACCCGCCTATGTCATGGAGTCGCCCTATGATCTTGAGACCACGGTGGAAAATGTGAAGCAGGCGCTGGCGGGGGCGAATTTCCGCATTTTCCCCCAGCGCTATCTGGAGCAGGGGTTGACGGATGAGTTCAGCGTCAATACCCGCCAAGTGGCCATCCGCTTCTGTAATTTCAAGGAGCTTTACCATTTGCTCAATATCGATCCGCGCCTGGGCACGGTGTTGCCTTGCCGCATCAATGTTCTGGAGCAGAATGGAAAGGTACTGGTTATTTCCGCAAACGTGGCGCAGCTGGCTACCCTGTTCAATAATCAGGAGCTGTCCGAGGTCGGCGTGCTTATGGAGGAGATCATCCTCGCCGTAATGGAGGAGGCAACCCTGTGAGAGTGATTGTCGGCATATGCCTTATCTTATTGTTCGCCTTCCCGGTGCAGGCCGATCAGACTCTGGTAATGGCGCGCAGCGACGCCAAAGCCGGGCATGTCATGGAGGTGCTCAGGGAAACCCTTCCGGAATATGGTTACAGCGTCGCTCATGTCCAGCGTTGTGATGGTGGCATGGCCGAGTTCGATTACAAGACCGATTTCTATCGGGTAGTGTTCTTCGGCAAGGTCGAGGAAGTGCGGCGTATTCTTGCCCGCCATCCGGAGATGTCTCCCTACCTGCCATTGAAGATCGCGGTGATTGCGGAAAACAATGAGACCCTGCTGGCAGCCATGGATCCCCGGGCATTGAGTCCCATGTTTCCTGATGACCCCGAGCTGCAGCTGCAATTGTCCCGCTGGCACAGTGATATTCAGGCTATGCTTGAAGAAATGCGGCAGCTGAAAAAATAGCATGGAAGAAAACTACACTTCTGACGGGACAGAGCGCCTGGGTCTGGCGGAATTTACCGAGAAGGCTTACCTGGACTATTCCATGTATGTCATTCTGGATCGGGCCTTGCCGCATATCGGCGATGGCCTCAAGCCCGTGCAACGACGCATTGTCTACGCCATGTCCGAGCTGGGATTGTCGGCGGCCAGCAAGCACAAGAAGTCGGCACGCACCGTGGGGGATGTGCTGGGCAAGTTTCATCCTCATGGAGACACTGCCTGCTACGAAGCCATGGTGCTCATGGCCCAATCCTTTTCCTATCGCTATCCGTTGATCGACGGCCAGGGAAACTGGGGATCACCGGATGATCCAAAATCCTTCGCCGCCATGCGCTATACCGAGGCCAAGCTTACTGCTTACGCCAAGGTATTGTTGTCAGAGCTGGGGCAGGGGACGGTGGAATGGGTTCCCAATTTTGACGGCACCCTGAAAGAACCGAGCCTGCTGCCCGCACGTCTGCCGAACGTATTACTCAACGGCGCCAGCGGAATTGCCGTGGGCATGGCAACGGATATTCCACCGCACAATCTGCGGGAAGTAGTCAGCGCCTGCGTCCGCCTCATCGAAAGCCCAAAAACCACTCTGGAAGAATTGTGTGAGCATATTTCCGGGCCGGACTATCCCACCGATGCCGAAATCATCACCCCCAGGGCAGACTTGCTGAAAATCTATCAGACCGGGCGAGGCAGCGTACGCGCCCGCGCTTGTTGGGATAAAGAAGATGGCAATGCGGTAGTCAGCGCCCTGCCGCACCAAGTATCCGGAAACAGAATCCTGGAGCAGATTGCCAGCCAGATGCGAGCCAAGAAGCTTCCCTGGATCGAAGACCTGCGGGACGAATCCGACCACGAGAACCCCACGCGCCTGGTGATCGTGCCGCGCTCCAACCGGGTGGATCTCGAACGCCTCATGTCGCATTTGTTCGCCACCACAGATCTGGAAAGAAGCTACCGGGTGAATCTGAATCTCATCGGTCTGGACGGACGACCCCAGGTCAAGGATTTGCGCGTCATTCTCAAGGAATGGCTGGAATTCCGCTTTGTCACCGTCAGGCGGCGTCTGCAGCATCGCTTGAACAAGGTGCTGGACAGACTGCATCTGCTGGAAGGCCTGCTGGTGGCCTTCCTGAACATCGATGAGGTCATCCATATCATCCGTACCGAAGATGAACCCAGGCCCGTACTCATGGCGCGTTTTGACCTGACGGAAGTGCAGGCTGACTATGTGCTGGATACCAAGCTGCGGCAGTTGGCGCGTCTGGAAGAGATAAAAATCCGTGCCGAACAGGAAGAGCTGGCGAAGGAGCGGGATCATCTGGAAAAGACCCTGGGTTCCAGGCAACGCATGAAAACCCTGGTGCGCAAGGAGCTGGAAGCAGATGCCGAGGAATATGGCGATGAGCGCCGTTCCCCCATCGTGGAGCGGGAAGCCGCCGTGGCCATGGATGAAAGTGAGCTTGCCCCCAGCGAGCCCAGCACGATAGTGCTGTCGGAAAAAGGCTGGGTGCGTGCAGCCAAGGGACATGAAATTGATCCTGCCAGCCTTGGCTACAAGGCTGGCGATAGCTTCAAAGATGCCGTGCGGCTGCGCAGCAACCAGGTGGCGATCTTCCTGGATTCCACCGGGCGCAGTTATTCTCTCCCCGCCCATACCCTGCCATCGGCAAGGGGGCAGGGCGAGCCTCTTACCGGACGTTTTTCTCCCCCGGATGGCGCTTTGTTCGTGTCCGTTCTCGGTGGTGACCCGGAACAGCACTGGCTGCTGGCGAGCGATGCAGGCTATGGTTTTATTACCCAGGCCAGAAACCTGGTTGCCAACAAGAAGGCGGGAAAGACAGTGCTCACCCTGCCCAAGGGGGCAAGGGTGCTCAAGGCGCAGCCGGTCAGCGATCCGCATACCGACCGGGTGGTGGCAGTCACCAGCGCGGGGCGCATGCTGGTTATTCCACTGAGTGATCTGCCGGAAATGCTGCGGGGCAAGGGCAACAAGATTATTGGCATACCAGGCAAGCGGGTGGCAGAGCGGGAAGAGTATGTGATCGCCATGCTGGTAGTGCCCGAAGGGGGCAGGATCCGACTGATTTCCGGCAAGCGGCACCTGAACCTGAAGGCCGCAGACCTCAACGCCTATGAAGGAGAACGTGGGCGCCGTGGCAACAAATTGCCCCGGGGTTTCCAGAAAGTCGATGGCCTGGAGCCGGGTTGAGCTGCTGTTCAGCAAAACTACGCTATGCATAGCCGTGCTCTGTGGCATAATATCCGGCTTCGCAATCCCCAATTTGGCTGGCGGCGGTGTTCAGGCGGTCAGCGGAGGTAGGTTATATGAGTTTTTTTATCAATGATGCAATGGCAGAAGCTGCTCCCGCTGCTGCCGGACCGGGTGGCTTGACGGGTCTGCTTTTTCCTATCGGCCTGATCCTGATTCTGTATTTTTTCATGATTCGTCCCCAGGTAAAGCGCCAGAAAGCGCACCGCGCACTGGTGGAAAGCCTGAAAAAAGGTGACGAAGTCCAGACCACTGGCGGCCTTATGGGGCGCATTACCGAGGTGGGTGAAAACTTCGTCAAGGTAGATGTGGCTGATGGCCTGGAGGTCACCATACGCCGGATCGCTGTAGAAGCGGTAATGCCCAAGGGGACGCTCAAGGAACTTTGAGCCATTTGCCAACATCCTTTTTTCGCCACCTGTAGCCGCAAACTGACATGCTGAATCAATATCCTCTATGGAAGAATCTCCTGGTTGCCTTCGTGCTTGCAATCGGGCTGTTTTACGCCTTGCCCAATCTCTACAGCCAGGATCCTGCAATCGTTGTTTCCGGCTCCCGTGGGGCGGTGGTGGACAGTCCCCTGCAGGAGAAGATAAATACAGCACTTGAAAGTAGTGGCATTGCAGTCAAGGCGATGGAAGAGAAGGAGGAACGTCTGCTGATCCGTTTTCCTTCCACCACCGACCAGCAAGAAGCCCAGCATGTGATTGCCGGCGTATTGCCGGAGAATGTGTCCTATGCCTTGACCACGGCGGCGAATGTTCCTGGCTGGCTTCTGGCCGTGGGGGGCAAGCCCGTGAATCTGGGTCTGGATTTGCGTGGTGGTATCCATGTGCTTATTGACGTGGATATGGATGCGGCGATCAAGGATAAGATAGAGGCCTATACCGGGGATGTGCGCACCGCCCTGCGCAGCAGGAAGTTGCGTTATCTGACCGTGAAGGCGGATGCCAAGGGGGTTGATGTCAAGTTCAAGGATGCCGCTACCCGAGACAAGGCGGAAGAAGCCCTGGGCAATGAGTTCCGCAATCTAGGTATGGAAACCAGGGATGCCGAAGGCGCCTATTTTGTGCGTCTCACCCTGCCTCCGGCAGAAACACGCTTGATCAAGAGATTTGCCCTGCAGCAAAACATTACCACCATCCGTAACCGGGTGAATGCCCTGGGCGTGGCGGAACCGCTGGTACAGCAGCAAGGTGAGAGGCGCATCGTGGTGGAGCTGCCTGGTGTGCAGGATCCTACCCAGGTAAAGAATATACTGGGAGCAACGGCAACCCTGGAATACCGGCTGGTGGATACCGAGCATGATGCGCTGGATGCCAAGAACAGCGGCAAGGTTCCGCCGGGATCGCGCCTGTACAAGGTGCGGGAAGATGGCCGTCCCATTTTGCTGAAAAAACGGGTCATCGTTACCGGCAACCAGATCACGGATGCTTCCTCGGGTTTTGACCAGCGTTCCGGCAGCCCCATGGTGCTGGTTAATCTGGATGGCAAGGGCGCCCGGCGCATGCGCAATGTCACTATTGACAATGTGGGCAAACCCATGGCCGTGGTGTTCAAGGAAAACCGGATTGTGGGCAGGGATGCGGAAGGCAAGCCCATCAAACGCCTGGTGGAGGACGTGATCAGCGTAGCCAATATTCTCGAACCTCTGGGCGCACGTTTTCAGACCACGGGCCTGGACAGTCCCCAGGAAGCCCATGAGCTGGCGTTGTTGCTTCGCGCCGGCGCACTGGCTGCACCTATTGATATTGTGGAAGAACGAACCATTGGCCCCAGCCTGGGCCAGGAAAATATTGATCAGGGCTTCAATTCGGTCATTATCGGGCTGTTGCTGGTGATGGTGTTCATGGTGGTTTACTACAAGGTTTTTGGCCTGTTTGCCAATGCCGCGCTGATCGCCAACCTGGTTCTGATGATGGCGGTGCTGTCATTGCTGCAGGCGACCCTGACCTTGCCGGGTATCGCTGGAATCGTCCTGACAGTGGGTATGGCGGTAGATGCCAACGTACTGATCTATGAGCGTATTCGTGAAGAAATGCGGGTGGGAAGTACGCCTCAGGCCAGCATTCACGCCGGATATGCAAAGGCGTTCAGCACCATCATGGATGCGAATATAACCACCTTGATCGCGGCCATCGTCCTGTTTTCTATCGGCAGTGGCCCGGTAAAAGGTTTTGCTGTCACCTTGGCTATCGGCATTATGACCTCCATGTTTACTTCTATCGTGGGAACCCGCGCACTGGCGAATCTGGTGTATGGCGGCAAGCGCGTCAAGAAGCTCGCAATCTGATTCAGGTAACTGTCCATGCGAACCCTCACCTCATCCCTGCATTTTGATTTCATGGGCAAGCGCAAGTTTGCCATGGCGCTGTCAATTTTCCTGATCCTCTTGTCACTGGCTTCTCTGGCTACCCGGGGGCTGGTTTTCGGCATCGATTTTACTGGTGGAACCCTGATTGAAGTCGGTTATGCTCAGGAGGTTGATCCCGAGGTGGTTCGCAAGGTTCTGGCAGATAACGGTTTTGCCGAAGCCCAGGTACAGCAGTTTGGTACTCCCCAGGATATCCTGATTCGTCTTGCTCCCCGGGAAGGTGTCAAGAGTTCGGATTTGAGTGACAAGATATTCAGTATTCTCAGCAAGGCATCCGCTGGTGAAATAGAGTTGCGGCGGGTGGAGTTTGTTGGCCCGCAGGTTGGCGATGAACTTACGGAAGATGGCGCTCTGGCAGTACTGGTCGCCTTGATGGCGATTCTCATGTATGTCGCGGTGCGCTTTGAATGGCGGTTTGCTGTGGGATCGGTGATCGCCTTGGTGCATGATGTGACCATTACACTGGGATTTTTCTCCCTGTTCCAGATGCAGTTCGATCTGACCGTACTGGCGGCAGTGCTGGCGGTAATAGGCTATTCCCTGAATGATACTATCGTAGTGTTTGACAGGATTCGTGAGAATTTCCGCAAAATTCGCAAAGGGGAATCGGAAGAGGTTATCAACATCTCCTTGAACCAGACGCTGGCGCGTACCATCGTCACTTCATTGACGACCCTGATCGTTCTGCTGGCCCTGTTTGTGCTGGGTGGAGAAATTATTCACAACTTCTCCCTGGCGCTGATTCTGGGTGTCGTGGTGGGTACTTATTCTTCGATTTATGTCGCCAGTAGCGCCGTGTTGATGCTGGGTGTGAGCAAGGCGGATTTGATGCCGGTGCAGAAGGAAGGGCAACAGGTTGACGACATGCCCTGAGGCGTAACAGTTTCCCAGAAATAATAAAAGCGCGGCAGGACTATATCTGCCGCGCTTTTTTTTGCTAGCGTTTTTGCTGCCACCAGTGCTGCACGATATCTGCTACATCCAGGTCATCCGGCCCGGTGCGCCAACTCTTGGACAGGGGTACGTCGGCGCTTGCTGGGGGCGGATTGGGAACATCGACCTGAAAGCGGGTGGGCAGGGGCGTGGCATCGCCCACTGCCAGCACTTCACCCCGGCTGAGGGAGGCCAGGGTTTCCGCCATATCGGCCTCACCCTCGGGCATCAGGCTGCGCACATAGGCCTGGTCATCCGGATTGCTGATACGCAGGCACAGGTAGTTAGAGCACTGTGCCAGGACGGTTTCGGAAAGCTCCGTGGGCCGTTGGCTGATGACGCACAATGCCACGCCGTATTTCCGTCCCTCCTTGGCAATTCGTTCCATGGCTTTGCGGGTTGCCGCCAGGGCCGGGTCGCCTTCCCTGGGCAAGTATTGGTGAGCTTCCTCGCATACCAGGAGGATGGGGAATTCCCTTCTTTTCGGGTTCCAGTAATTGAATTCATAGGCCAGGCGGGCAATTTGAGAAGAAACCATGGGGCGTACATCTGATGGAATCGGGCTAAGGTCGATTACCGTGATCTGGCGTTTTTCTTCACCCAGGCCGATGAAATCACGCAGCAGATCCTCAAGGTGTTCCGATTTGGTGCGTTTGGAAGGGCGGAGCAGGAAATCATAGCGCTTGTCGTTATACATGGACTGGAAGCGCACCAGAAAATTGTCGAAAGCACCGTACAGGGTGCCCTTGGTCTTGCCGAAATCCAGTTGTTGCTCATTGGCCTGCTTGAAGTGCAGGTAGAGTTCCTTGAGTGGAAAATAGACCGGGGAGTCTACAGATAGCTGCTCCAGCCCCAGGTGGGTATTTGCCTTTTTACGCAATGCATATAAAACATCGCGCAAATAGGCGATTTGCAGCGTTGCCGTTGGATCAGTCTTGTCGATTAGAAAATCCACCAGCTCTGCGTAGGTAAGCAACCAGTAGGGTATTTCCAGCTCGCGGGCATCGACATGGCGCACCATCTCCTTGGGAAAGGCGCTGTGCATTTTTCCCTGTTCATCTTTCCAGCCATATTCACCATGCAGATCCAGCATGACGATGTGCGATTTGGGCATGGTTTTTACAGTTTTCTGCAGCAGACTGGTAACTGTCCAGGATTTACCCGCGCCGGATTGGCCCAGTATTGCCATATGACGGGTGAACAGTGGGTTGGGATCGAGGAATACCTTGATTTCATTGCGGCTGCTGAGTCTTCCCAGGGAAAGGTTTTCGCTGCGGAAACGATCAAACAGCACTTCCAGCTGCTTGGCGGTTACCAGATGGACTTCTGCCCCTGTCACCGGAAATTGCTTCACCCCCCGGATGAAGGTTCCCTGCTGGTCAATTTCCCCCAGGGGCAGGATTGTTACATAACGCTTTTTTGAGGGTCTTGCGATGCTTCCTGTCATGGAGTCTTTCTTGTTGTCGGTAGTAAACTCCTGGGGTGGATCCTCCCACATCTTCAATACCTGGCCGAGGATACTGATATGGAGGTGCTTGATCAGAAGCTGGGAGCCCAGCTGTCCCACAGACAGGGTTTCGGCGCCGATCTTTATCACGGGTTCAAAACCTTCCGCTTCGGTGAACAAGGTGGCGATAAGCTGCCCGCCGGAAACTTCAGTTATATTGCCGACCTGTGTACTATCTGATGTCTGCATATGAACTCCCTGGATGAAACATGATTGAGGTAAGCAGCCATTGCCTATCACCCTGTAAACTATCAGGAATGCCGTGGCTGAACATCCGATATAGTGTAACGGATAGAATGCAAGATTACCTGCTTCCGCCCGTGATCTGTGATTGAATACATGAATTGTTTGAGGTGCTCCGGATGATAGGATTGTTACCATGTCAAGAATAACTGTTATTGGTGCAGGTTTTGGTGCGCTTACTGCGGTGCAAAAACTGCGTAAGCTGGATGCCGGGTTGCATATTGATGTCATCGCCCCCAGGCCTGAGTTTATTTATCTGCCAGGGTTGATCTGGATTCCTACGGGGTTGCGGAAAGGATCGGATCTGAGCATTCCCCTGGAAAATTTTTTCAGGCGCCTGCATGTGGATTTTCATGCGGGCAGTGTTACTGGCCTGGAGCAAAATGGCAGGGTAGTGGTGACGGACAATGCCAAGGTGGAAAATGATGGCCTGATCATCGCCAGCGGCGGGCGCTTTATCAAGAAGCTGCCTGGCATCGAACATGCCATTACGCCCTGCGAAGGCATTCCCGCTGCAGAGAAGATTCGTGAGCGTCTGGCAGCCATGAACGATGGTGGCACCATTGCTTTTGGTTTCAGCGGCAATCCCAAAGAGCCGTCAGCCATGCGCGGCGGTCCCATGTTCGAGTTTCTCTTCGGCATTGACCGCTGGCTGCGCAAGCAGGGACGGCGGGATCAATTTGAGCTGGTTTTTTTCACCCCTGCAGAAAAGCCCGGGCAGCGCTTGGGCGAAAAGGCGGTGAAAGGCATTCTTTCCACCATGGAAAAGCGCAATGTCACTACTTATCTTGGCCACAAGATCAAGGCGTTTGAAGCGGGGAGGGTGGTTACCGAAGGCGCTGAGTTTGCTGCGGATCTGATTATTTTCATGCCCGGTATGACAGGCAACAAGTGGTTTGCTGAAAGCGGCTTGCCACTCTCCGAGGGGGGGATGCTCAAGGCGAATCACTTTTGCCAGGTGGAGGGGCAGGACAGAATTTATGTAGCGGGCGATTCGGGAAGTTACCCCGGGCCTGGCTGGCTGCCCAAGCAGGCGCATATGGCGGATCTGCAGGCGGAAGCGGCGGCAAGCAATTTGCTGGCTGAAATGAAGGGAGGGCAGCCATCTGCAACCTTCCAGGCAGAGCTGGTTTGCATCATCGACAGCTATGACACTGGTATGATGGTGTATCGTACGGAAAAACGCAGCCTGGTTACGCCGGCTTTCTCCGGCCTGCACTGGGCAAAGCGTTTATTTGAATGGCATTACCTGCGGGAATACAGAAAATAACATGATATTTGACAATCTACCTGAAGATGTCCACAAAAAGGCGCGGCATCCTCACGAACTCCTGTTAATCAACCTCATCACCAACCATATCCTGTTGTTTGTGGGCTTGCTGGGTGTGGTAAAGGACGAGCCCTGGTTATTGCTGATCGTGCCGGTGTTATCTATCAGCATCCTGACGTACCTGGTGTGGCGTGCCCTGATATCAAAAAAAAGGGATCACTGGTTCGTTTTTTGTCACTGGCAATTATGCGCCCGCCGCAGCCGCTTCTTTATTGGCATGATTGCCCTGATGGGTTTGGGTATCGTGGTTATCCTGGTTTCTGCAGGCGGAAACCTTAATGATCTGCGCCCAGGGCATTATGCCATTGGTGGGATCGTCATGCTGCCCACCCTGTTCTCGGTGCTGGTGCTGATCCTGATGGAATCTGATGCTGTACACAAGGCGGGTATCGGCGATGTTCCGGAATGGCTGGTGAAGAAGTACCCGCCTGCAGAAGAACTCAAAGCCAATGGGTGATCATATTTTTCTCAAGGTATTGGGGGTTACCATGATTGCACTGGCTGCAGCGCTGTGGCTTCCTGGTGGTCAGCCGCCGGAGAAATACGATAATCTCCCCTGGCAAATTGAAGTAACCGGTGACGGATACAGTACAGTGTTTGGTATTACGCTGGGCAAAAGCACCCTGAGTGAAGTGGAGCAGCTACTTCAGGAGCAGCCGAAGATCAGCCTGTTTGCCACGGATGATGGAAATCGTGTTGTGGAAGCGTATTTCAATACGGTTACTATCAGTGGCTTCAAGGCCAAGATGGTGGCTACCCTGGGGTTCAATGAGGAGCAGTTGCAGAAATTGTATGACCAGGGAGAGCGGATTGCCACCCTGGCAATGGGAAAGCGCAAGGTAACATTGTCCGATGCCAATCTGGCCAAAGCCAGGGATACAGTGGTAGTGGCGCTCACCTATTTGCCAAGAACCAATCTGGATGAATCTACGGTAATAAAGCGTTTTGGCGAGCCTGCAGAAAAAATTCTGGAGGCTGATGAAAAGACCGAACATTGGTTCTATCCTGACAAGGGGCTGGATGTGGTGATGTCTGCGGAGGAGAGGGAAGTCCTGCAGTATGTGGCACCGAATGATTTTGATCGGCTGCGAAAACCACTGGAAAAGATGAATCGTACGGATATCAGGCAATCCTCGCCTTGAGAGGGAGGTTGAATTGATGTCCAGCCAGGGCCAGGCGCGCAAGGTTCTTGAGCAGATATTTGGCTACGCCAGCTACCGCGCTTCCCAGCAGGAAATCATCGACTGCCTGATTGCCGGGCAGGATGCTCTGGTGCTGATGCCCACCGGGGGCGGAAAATCCCTGTGCTATCAAATTCCGTCACTGATTCGTCCGGGTGTTGGCATCGTCGTCTCCCCGCTGATTGCCTTGATGCAGGATCAGGTGCTGGCATTGCAGCAGCAGGGAGTGGCTGCAGCCGCGCTCAACTCTTCTCTGACACCGGCAGAAGCACAGCATATAAAACGGCAGCTATTGAACGGGGAGCTGCAATTGCTGTATGTTGCCCCCGAACGATTGATGACGGACAGCTTCCAGGCACTGTTGCGGCAGATTCAGGTTGCGCTGTTTGCGATTGATGAGGCGCATTGTGTGTCCCAGTGGGGGCATGATTTCCGGCCTGAATATATCCAGCTTTCCACGCTGCACGAAACCTTTCCTCAAATTCCCAGGGTTGCATTGACTGCCACTGCAGATGAGCCTACGCGCAGGGAAATCATGCAGCGCCTCGACCTGGAGCAGGCCAAGCACTTTATCAGCGGCTTTGACCGACCGAACATTCGCTATCGGGTTGCTGCGGACAGCAGCAATAGCAGGCAACAGCTACTGCATTTTATCGAGCTGGATTATCCCGGTCAGGCGGGCATCGTCTACTGCCTTTCGCGTCGCAAGGTGGAGGAAACGGCTGCCTGGCTGCAGCGGCAAGGTATCAAGGCGCTGGCCTATCATGCCGGCCTGCCGCAACAGGTTCGGGCCGAAAACCAGAACAGGTTTTTGCGTGAGGAAGGGGTTGTTATCGTCGCCACCATCGCTTTTGGCATGGGTATCGACAAGCCGGATGTGCGCTTCGTTGTCCATCTGAACCTGCCTAAAAGCCTGGAAGCCTACTATCAGGAAACAGGCCGCGCTGGGCGGGATGGAGCGCCGGCAGAGGCGCTGCTTTTCTATAATCTGCAGGATGTCATCACCCTGCGCCAGTTTGTAGATCAATCTGATGCTGATGAAGCGCACAAGCGCATCGAAAGCCAGAAACTGGAACGCATGCTGGGTTACTGTGAGCTTACCAGCTGCCGCCGGCAGGCGTTACTGGCCTATTTTGGCGATCATCTGGAAGAGCCTTGCGGGAATTGCGATATCTGTCTGCATCCGCCCAAAACCCGGGATGGTACAGAAGCTGCACAAAAAGCCCTGTCCTGTGTGCATCACACTGGCCAGCGCTTCGGCGTGAACTACCTGATTGACGTGTTGCTGGGAAAAGACAATGAGCGTATCCGGCGCTTTAGCCACCACCAGATCAGTACTTTTGGTATTGGCGCGGAATTGAACCAGAAACAATGGCGGGGACTGTACCGGCAGTTGATTGCCCAGGGCTTCCTGGCCCTGGATCGGGAAGGACATGGTGGTTTGCAACTGACCGAGTCCTGCCGCCCCCTGTTGCGGGGCGAGAAAACCCTGCTATTGCGTGAAGAAAGCAAAGCTGAAAAGAAAGGCAAAACCAGGGGCAAGCGCCATTATGGTGGCACAAATACCCGATTGTGGGAGGCGCTGCGGGAAAGGCGCATGGAATTGGCCCAGGAACAGGGGGTTCCTCCCTATGTCATCTTTCACGACGCCACCCTGATGGCGATAATGGAGCAGCAACCCCGAACCATGGAGCAGATGAGTCATATCTCTGGTGTGGGTGTGCACAAGCTCGATGCCTATGGGAAAGCTTTTCTGGAGGTGCTGGCTGCACATGAGCAGACGCAAGAGGCTCCGGTTACGGATACGGTAGCTGAAAGTATAGAGCTATTCCACCAGGGCTTTGGTGTGGAGGAGATTGCCCGGCGGCGTGGCCTGAAATCTTCCACCATCTACAGCCACATGGCCAAGGGGATCGAGCAGGGCAGCATGGTGCTGCAAGATGTGGTGTCCCTGGATGCAGAGCGGATACAATATATTCAGGATCTTATGCTGGAGCAGGGTGCTGATAACCGCCTGGGGCCGGTATTTGAAGCCCTCGAAGAGAGCGTGGACTATGGGGTGCTGGCCTGCATTCGGGCAGAACTCAGTCAGCGTCTGGATAGTTGAGACCCGGCCGTTTTTTTCTCCGGGATGGTTCGCCATTTTCGCTTTCTGGCTTGTCTTCATCCATGAGAATACGGTTGCCATCGCCCTCCATGTCATCGTACTGGCCACGTTTAATGGCCCATATCAACACGCCCACGAACAGCAGCCCAAAAAAGATCATGCCGGGGATCAGGGTGTAAATAATGTCCATTATTTTCTCTGTTGTCTGAAGAGTGTGCGTATCCGCGCCGCATTACCGATCACCAGCAGGGAGCTGGCAGGCATGGAAATAGCGGCGATCAGCGGTGTTATCATGGCAGACATGGCCAACGGCACCATAATGATATTATAGGTGAAGGAAATAATAATGTTTTGACGAATGGTGCGCAGCGTCCGCCGGGAGAGGGAAACGGCCAGATGAATCTTCTCCAGTTCTTCTCCTATCAATACGATATCAGCGCTTTCCATGGATACGTCGGTGCCGGATCCTATGGCGATACCCACATCAGCACGAATGAGTGCTGGTGCATCGTTAATGCCATCACCAACCATGGCAATCTGTTCTCCCTGCTTTTGCAAGTTGGCGATGACCCGATCCTTGTCCTCTGGCAAGACCTCGGCAATAACCTGCATGCCACCAAGTTGTTGTGCGATGGATTCTGCTACTGCGCGCCGGTCTCCGGACAACATGGTCAACTGGATATTTCTGGTGCGCAGGGATGCGATCAACTGTTTTGCATCAGGGCGGAGTTGGTCGGCCACGCCGATCAGGCCCCTGTGAACGCCATCCATGGCGACATGAACCGTGGATGTACCCCGCCGTTCAAGTGCCGGGGTTTGTTCAAGCAGTGACTCATCGAGCTGGACACCCTGCTTCTGAAGCCAGTTCACGGTGCCTATAACCATGGTGTGTTGTTGTGCCTGGGCGCGGATGCCAAGGCCGGATCTGGTGATGAACTGTGTTACCTCAATTTGTTGCAAGTCAAGATTTCTTTCTTTTGCCTTGGCAATGATCGCTTGGGCAATACTGTGCTCCGAGAGCCGCTCTGTTGCCGCGGCAAGCAGCAATAGCTGTGCCTCATCCATGCCCTTGCCCGGAATGATCTGCACCACCTGCATTTTTCCTTCTGTAAGGGTTCCGGTTTTGTCGAAAACGAAATGCTGCACATGAGACAGGGTTTCCAGCACGGTGCTGTTCTTGATCAGTATTCCATGCCTGGCGCCCTGTCCGGAAGCTACGGCAATGGCCATGGGCGTGGCCAGGCCAAATGCACAGGGGCAGGTGATGATGAGTACTGACGTGGCAGCCATGAGAGCCACTTCGAAATCACTGCGCACCCAAAGGAAAAAGGTAAGGCTGGCAAGGCTCAAAGTGGCAAGCACAAACCAAGGTACGATGCGATCTGCCGTGCACTGGATAGGAGCTTTCGAAGCCTGCGCCTCTTCCACCAGGCGGATGATTTTTCCCAAGGCAGTGTTATTCAACGTGCCCGTAACATCGATGGTCAAAGCGCCCTGCGCATTGACGGTGCCTGCCGATACACTATCTCCGGGGTGTTTGGCAACAGGCCTGGATTCTCCGCTGAGCATAGCTTCGTCAACCTCGCTTTCTCCCTGAAGCACAATGCCATCAACCGGAATTTTTGCTCCTGGCTTGACAATAACAGTATTGCCTGGCCGAACCCGGCGTATGGGCACGGACTTTTCCTCGCCATCCTGCAGCACCAGGGCAACTTTGGGCTGCAGGTCAAGAAGGCGCTGGGTGGCGGCAACTGCATGGCGCTTGGAAACGCCCTCCAGATGTCTGCCAACCAGAATAATGAAAATAAAATTCACCACAGTGTCAAAATACACATGCTGATCCGGCAGGCCAGCAATGGTCACCCAGGTGGAATAGGCCCAGGTGACGGTTGCACCCAGGGCAATGGGCAGATCCATGCCCAGGTGCCTGGTACGCAGACTGGTCCATGCGCCTTTCAGGAAAGGCCAGCCGGAATAGAACAAAGTGGGGGTGGCCAGCACGAAACCTACCCAGTGAAACAGGGAGCGGAATTCACCTTCGTCAGCGCCGCTGTACAGGGCAATGGAAACCCATAGCAGGTTCATCATGGTGAAACCGGCAAAGGTGATGCGGAAGAGAAAGTCGCGGGTTTGTCTTTTCAGAATGCCTTCTGCGGCTTCAGGATCAAATGGTGTGACGGCATAACCGATTGTTCCCAGGTGGCGGATGATTTTCGAGAGTTTGACCTGGCTGTTGTCCCAGCGCAGCAGCAACCGTTTTGCGGATAGGTTTACCCGTGCAGAGAGGATGCCCGGAAGTTTTTTCAGGCTGTGTTCGATAAGCCATATGCAGGCGGCACAGTGGATGCCTTCAACCAGCAAGTGAACCTCTCGCTGCTGCCCATGCTCCTCTACAAATTCCGACTGAACCTCTTCCAGGTCAAAGATATCCACGTCTTCAGGAGGCGTTGGAGGAGGCTCGAGAAGGGTTCCTTCGGGAGTACGTTTGTAGAAACCGTCCATTCCTGCGGCATAAATGGCTTCACATACGGACTGACAGCCAAAACAGCAAAAATGCTGTTTCTCACCACCAACCTTGGCAATAAAATCCTGGCCGGGAGTCAAGGGCAGGCTGCAATGAAAGCAGCTGCCATTCTGGGAGTTCATTGACTGCTGCTGGATAACACGGATATGCGGCGGGTCAGTTTCAGGCTGTCTTCGCCCTTGCTCAGCACGACGTTGAGATCCCAGGCGCCCTTCAGGGGGAAAATCAGCTCTGCGCTAAATACGCCAGGTGCGATTTTTTGCATCTTGGTGCTGAAGTCGGCGTTTACGTTGCTAGGCCGGTAGGCCTGAATGACGGCCCCGTCTGCATCGATAGGAGTGCCTTTGGCATCCACCACATTGAAGGAGTAACGCGCAGACTCCCCGGTAACAGGTTTGCGTATCGTATTCAGCGTCATATACCAGCCGAGGCGGTTGCGCATCTGTTGCTGTGATACAAAATTCCGCTCTTGATCCCTACCTTTCTCATAGTAGTTTTTTTCCACCAGCCCAGGGCTGGTCACGATTGCGGTCACGATAAAGGCAGCATTGACGCCCAATACCAAAAGGATGCCACCGATCCATCCCAGAACCCATGGGTTTCTGAATGCTTCCTTGTTGTGTTGTGAGAAGCGGGGAGTATTTCCAGTGCGTGTTTCATTCATAGTGGGGTTCATGGTTTTGGAGCAAAAAACATGCTTTCGTAAGAAGAGGTTTGTGTGGGATCATCATGATTGACAATCGTGAAGGTGATCGGTGTGCGTTCATCCTTGATGTTTTCGGCCGGGGCGTTGATAAACATAATGTAAGAGCCGGTGTTGCCTTTTCGTGCCAGCAAGGTTTTTTCAGCGCCTTTGAGTACCATTCCTTCAATGCCGGATGCGGTTACCTTGATAGGGATATCATCGGTGGTTTTGTTGAGAATCTTAACATCATACTTGTTCTGTATTGTGCCATCGCTACGTTGTACGAACAATGGTGAGCGGCCATGTAAAACCTTGACTTCGATATGCCCCAAACTGGTAAGACCGTAAATGATGCCGCTGATCGACAAGGTCAGGATGGTCAGGTAAACCAGCACTCTGGGACGTTTTAACAAAGGCAGTTGTTTTTTGCCTTCCATCTCGTCCATGGAGGCATAGCGAATCAATCCCGTGGGGCGGCCGATTTTTCCCATTACCGCATCGCAGGCATCCAGGCACAAAGAGCAGGTAATGCAGCCTTCCTGCTGACCCATGCGGATATCGATGCCGGTAGGGCAGACCGCAATGCACTGTTTGCAGTCGATGCAGTCGCCGTTGCCTTCCACAAGCTGGCCTTTCTTCAGGCGCCCGCGAGGTTCGCCACGATGAAAATCATAGGTGGGCAGAATGGTTTCCTTATCGTACATGACGCCCTGAATGCGGGCGTAGGGACAAAGCCAGAAGCAGGTCTGTTCACGCAGTTTGCCTGCCAGCAGCATGGTTCCGGCAATGAACAAGGCAATCACACCATATTCCGTGGTGCTGGCGTTGAAAGTAAGAAGGTCATGCCAAAGCTGGCGAGCATCGGTGAACCAGGCTACGAAGCTGATTCCCGTTAACACAGAAATAATAAACCACACTAAATACTTGAGTGATTTCTTGCGTATTTTTTCTGTGTTCCAGGGGCCGGCATCCAGTTTTCGGCGTTTGGCCGGTGTGCCTTCAATCTTGTCCTCCAGCCAGATAAATAAATCTGTCCAGGCAGTCTGGAAGCAAAAAAAGCCACAATATACCCGACCTGCAATCGTGGTAACGGCCGCCAGCAGCATGGCAAAGAACAACAGTACCAGCGCCAACATCCATACATCCTGGGGGAGGATGGTGAGGCCGAAGATATGGAACTGGCGATCTGGAATGTCAAAAAGAATGGCTTGCTGGCCATTCCAGCGGAGATAGGGGCCAAAGAAAAGAATCAGCCAGATGCTGTGTGTAACCCACTTCAGGCGACGCCATTTGCCCACCGCCTTTTTCGGGTAAGTTTTTTCTTCGCCGGTGTTGACATGCCAGTTGGCGACTTCCTCATAGATATCGTCGGAATAGTTTGCCTTGCTTTCTTTGGAAGTGGATGATTCTGTCACCGTGTTCTCCTGGTTCACATGTTATATACAGGGCAAATGCTGAACCTTCAAATTATATCCTGAATCCGTGGGTTCATGACGGCGCATAGCGCAAGCTCTTGATCTCCCAGCGGTTAAAAAAATACCCGCTTAGACCTAATGGTGAAGCCAAGACTTGTTGATTCCACCGGGAAATCAATATCATACGCTCTGAATCTGCGGATTCAGGTATATCTGAACGGGCTGGTGTCAGCCCGGAAATCCCACATCCTGGTGCAATTTCCAGGTTAGATATTGCCATTGCGGTGTCGGGCTGTCAGTGATAATTCACAATATCTGCAGGATTAACAAGGCATTGCAATAAAAAAACAGGGGAGCTTTCAGCCCCCCTGCCAGTTTGTCTATTCGTGATAGCTGTCAATCGTCAGATTTTGTTTCATTCATGAGTTTCCTTACTTTCCAAACCAGAAATATGAACACAATTACGGCAATGGTTACTGACAGATAAGATGCTATGGCTGTCCAGTCCGACATGATTATCCCTCCTGAAAGGATGTGGAAAGGCACCCGGAAATCCGGGTGCCTGAGCTGGTTGTTAACTACTTACTGACCACCGCCAAGGGCGTGCACATAAACGGCAAGCTTCTTGATCTGGATGTCTGTCAAACGCTCTTTCCAGGCCGGCATTTCAGCTTTGCGGGTATTGGGGTCAGTAGGATCGTTGACGCCATGCGCAATGGTGGCCTTGATGCTGGCCAGTTGATCCTTGGCAGTGAAGCGCCAGATTTTGTCAACCAGATTGGCAGAGCCCAGCGCTGCCATACCCTTGCCATCCGGGCCGTGACAACCGATACAACCCTTGGCTGCATACAAAGGCTCGCTCACAACAGTGCCATTGTGGATTGCTCCAGCCAATTTGTCGATTTCCGCGGTGCTAAGCTGAGCGCCGCCCATTTTCGGCATCACGGCCTTGCGACCGTCAGCGATGGATGTGTTAATCAGGTCAATGGAGCCGCCAAACAGCCAGTCATCGTCAACCAGGGCGGGGTAGCCGGGGTTTCCGCCGCCGCCGCTGCCGTGACAGGCAGCGCAGTTGTCTCCATACAGCACTTTTGAAGAGCGCACCACATAGTTTTTCAATTCATCGTCTGCGAGGATGGCTGCGGCACTCATACCAGGCAGCTTGTCTTCGTATTTGGCGCGAATATCCGTTACTTCTTTCATGTCTTTCTTGAATTCGCCGATGGATGTCCAGCCAGCCAGCCCCTTGAAGTGGCTGTTTAGCATAGGCCAGGAAGGATAATACAGGGTATACAACACCACCAGGATCCAGCTGGCATGTAGCCCGAGCATCCACCATTTTGGTGGTGGGTTGGTCAGTTCCGCCAGAGTCTCGTCCCAGACGTGACCGGTAGTCTGGCCGTGAGGATTGCTATTGTCACTCATTTTTCTTTCTCCGAGTCTGTATTCTTTTCGTCAAACGGAATGTTCCGTTGTGATTCAAGACGTTCTTTGTTCTTCGGGTTGAACACATAGGTATAGATCCATACCATGGCCAGCAATGTTCCTATCGTCAGGATCATGCCGATCCAGTCATGCAGGGTCATTGCTGCCCAGTTGGTCTGGAAATATTCCCGAAGACTACTCACGATAATCCACGCCTTCCTTGAGGTTGGCCATGGTACCCAGTACCTGTAGATAGGCGACCAGTGCTTCCATCTCTGACTTGCCGTCAACGTCAGCGGCAGTTGCGATGTCTGCATCGGTATAGGGCACGCCAATCATACGCAGCCCCTTAAGATTCCTCTCGAGTTGCTTGCCATCGACAGCGTTTTCCATCAGCCAGGGATAATTCGGCATCACAGACTCGGGAACCACAGAGCGTGGCGCCAACAAGTGTTGGACATGCCATTCATCGGAGTACTTGCCACCAACTCTTGCCAGATCCGGGCCGGTTCGCTTGGAACCCCATTGGAAGGGATGGTCATACATGGACTCGGAAGCCAGTGAATAATGACCATAGCGCTCAGCTTCATCGCGGAAGGGGCGGATCTGCTGCGAATGACACAGATAGCAGCCCTCGCGGATGTAGACATCACGGCCCGCTTGCTCAAGGGCGGTGTAGGGGCGGACGCCATCGCCGGTCTTCCAGGTGGAAAGGTCTTTACGATCCGCCTTGGCCACGTTGGCCTGCCAGACAATTTCCGGGTGCTTGTTATGCTCCATGGTATCGTCCAGGTAGAACAGGGGGACAATCTCCACCAGGCCACCCACGGATAACGTTACCAGGAGCAAGACGAACATGACGAATACATTGCGTTCCGCCTTGTCCTGCAGTTTGGTTGAATGAATTTTATCAGCCATTGTTGATTCTCCTGTTAAGCCGTAGCCGCAGCAGCAGTAGAGCTGCGCTCGGTGGAAGCCTTGCGAATGGTCATAATGACGTTGTAGAGCATGATGACACCACCTGAGAAGAAGATCATGCCGCCGATGGCGCGCATGGCATAGTAGGGGTGCATGGCAGCTACTGATTCAGCGAAGGTATAGGTCAGGGTGCCAAATTCGTCATAGTCGCGCCACATCAAGCCTTGCATGATGCCGGATACCCACATGGCAGTGATGTATACAACCGTGCCGATGGTGGATGTCCAGAAGTGGATGTTGACCAGCTTGGCGGAGTACATCTTGACGCCCCAGAGCTTTTCCACCATATGATAGAGCGCACCTGCAGATACCATGGCAACCCAGCCCAACGCACCAGAGTGGACATGACCTACCGTCCAGTCAGTGTAATGGGAGAGAGCATTAACTGACTTGGCGGACATGACCGGACCTTCAAAGGTGGACATGGCGTAAAAAGCCAGAGACATGATCATGAAGCGCAGGATGTAATCCTCACGCAGTTTGTCCCATGCGCCGGAGAGGGTCATCATCCCGTTGATGGCGCCACCCCAGGAAGGGATGATCATGGCCAGAGAAATGGCTGCACCTACGGAACCTGTCCAGTCAGGCAGTGCGGTGTATTGCAGGTGGTGAGCACCCAGCCAGACATAACCAAACATCAGTGCCCAGAAGTGCAATACGGACAAACGATAGGAGAATATCGGGCGATTGGCCTGCTTGGGTACAAAATAATACATAATGCCCAGGAAGCCAGCAGTCAGGTAGAAGCCCACCGCATTGTGGCCCCACCACCATTGAATCATGGCATCCTGCACACCGGAGAATATGGAGTAAGACTTGAACAGGCTGACGGGAATCGCCAGGCTGTTGACCACATGCAGATAGGTGATCATGACGAACATGCCCATGAAGAACCAGTTGGACACATAAATATGGCTGGTCTTGCGCTTGGCAATGGTCATGATGAAGTTCAATCCAAAGGATAGCCAGACCACGGCAATGGCCAGATCAATGGGCCATTCCAGTTCAGCGTATTCCTTGGACTGGGTGATACCCAGTGGAAGAGTGATAACTGCAGCGACAATGATCAGGTTCCACCCCCAGAAGGTGAACCAGGCCATTTTCGGACTCCAGAGAGAGGTGCCGCCGGTTCGTTGCACGCTGTAGAATGCGGTAGCAAACAAGGTACAACCACCGAAGGCAAAGATTACAGCGTTTGTATGAAGGGGCCGTAAGCGACCGAAAGTAAGTTCGGCGATATCAAAGTTGAGGAACGGCCATGCCAGTTGTGATGCGATGAAGGTTCCCACCAGGGTTCCCACAACAAGATAGACGACCGCCATGATGGAAAACCATCGTATGACGTCAAAATCATATTTCGTTTCTTCCACGAAAACCTCCCAGTTCAGATTTCGAAAAAAACAACCCATAAAGCTTGTGTTTGCGGAAGCCTTGTTTTCTTACAGCACCCAAGTACACCGAAATATTTCGTGACCTGTTTAACAAAAGAAGGTTCCCGACCGACGAGATTATACAAAGATTAAGGGGTAGTTATATGAGAAATGTCAGTTTTTTGCAGTTATATTTGATTTTTGTCAGATGCAAACGGGGAATTTGGCGTAATCGGGGAGGTTTTCAGGGCAAAAAACAGAACGCTGTAGAGAAAGCAATCTATTGATGTTAAAGCCGTTGTCAGTAAACAAACAGGGCGCTCAGGCTGGATTCGTCTATGATCTCGATATTTTTTGCCTTGATGTCAATCAGGTTCCGGGATTGGAGGTTTTTCAATGTGCGGATCACGGTTTCCATGGCCAGGCCGAGGTAATCGGCAATGGCTTCTCGTGACATGGGTAGCCGGAACTGGCGTGCGGGAAGACCGCGAGTATCCAGGCGGCTGGCGATATTCACCAAAAATGCCGCAATCCGCTGCTCTGCTGTTTGCATGCCTGTCAGCGAGCGCTCCCATTGCAGTTGCCGTGCATGATGCGCGGCGGATCCAAGCAGGTATTTCTGTACGTTGATCAATTCGTCTTTGGACAGGGCTTCTCCCAGGGAAGAAAAATCCAGCTGGCAAATGGAGCCTTTTTCCAAGGCGTAGGTAGTGTGGTTGCAGGTGTTCTGCCCGATATTCTCGATGCCGGCGATTTCTCCCGGCAGATAAAACCCCATCACGCGACTGTTGCCCAGCATGGTGGCGTTACTGATGCATGAGCCTGAGTGAATCAGGTACAAATAGCGGAAAGTTTCCCCTTCATGGTACAGCACCTCATTCTTCCTTACCGGGTGATTGCGCAATACAATGCGGTTCAAAGAGCTGCAATCCGGGGTTTCCAGCCCCAACACCCGGGCAGTCTGATAGAGCGCGCAGTTGCGGCACATGACCGCTGATGTGTTGTTTGCTTGCATGGAATATCCTTTTGCGATCAAGGTGAATACTGAACGTCAGGGGAGTGGGCTGTGAAGCCATGACCTGATCAGCCAGTGCCGCCTGACGTGGCCCGATCAGTTTGGCGCCCGTAATCTGTCAAGACATGTGGTCTGATTGGAAAGCAGGCTGTACAGGCGATCCATGTTCAATATCTCAATATGCTTTCGATCCACAAGAAGGGTTTTTTCGTCCTGAAAATGAGTAAACAAACGACTGACAGTTTCCAGGGCCAGACCCAGATAAGAGCCGATTTCCTGACGGGACATACTCAGGTTGAATTCCACAGGGGAAAAACCGCGGTCGTGAAAGCGTACAGAAAGACTGAGCAGAAATGCAGCGAGACGTTCTTCGGCGGTACTTTTCCCCAGTAACACCATCAAACCGGTTTCCTTGGTAATTTCCCGGCTCATCAGGCGAAACAATTGATGCTGAAGGCCTGGTATGGATGAAGTCAGCTCCTCAAGGCGTTGAAATGGCACTTCACAAACAGCCGTGGTTTCCAGCGCCTTGGCGGAACACAAATGCTTGTCGCATTCAATGCCGTCCAGACCAACGACTTCACCCGGAAGGTGGAAACCAACTACTTGCTCCGAGCCGTTCGGACACTGGGTGTAGGTCTTGATGGTGCCGGTTTTCACAACGTAGAGGCTGTGAAATTTGTTGCCGGTCTGAAATACATGGCCACCGCGCTGCAGGGGACGATTGCGCTGCACAATGGCATCAAGTTGATCAATGTCGCCGCTGTCTAGCCCCAGGGGAAGGCAGAGTTTTGCCAGCCCGCAGTTTTTGCATGCGACTTTGAGTTTGTTCAGGGGGATAACCTTGTTTTTGGGCAATGGAGTTCTCTATAGATTATATGGTTTCAGGGGG
>JALWMK010000142.1 GCA_027083925.1 Sedimenticola sp.
TATGTGGACTATGGCCTGTTCCACGGCGCCACCCTCAAGATCGACATAGAAGGCGGGCGCTTCGTGTTCTTTTACCTTTCAACCGCGCCGTAGCTGATCTCCAGCACCAGCAACTCTTTCCTGCCGGAAGGGGTTTGCACCTGTATTTCTTCATCCAGGGTTTTTCCCAGCAGGGCTTTGGCCATGGGCGAGTCTACGCTGATCCAGTTTTTCTGCGGGACGAACTCGTCTGCACCCACGATGCGGTAGGTGACTTCCTTGCCGTTTTCATCTTCCAGGGTTACCCAGGCGCTAAAGAAGATGCGCCCGGTATCCTGGGGCGGGTTTTCAACGCATTTCAGCTCCGGCATGCGTTTTTGCAGGTAGCGGATGCGCCTGTCCATCTCCCGCAGTTGCTTTTTCCTGTAGATGTATTCGGCGTTTTCCGAACGGTCTCCTTCGGCGGCTGCGGCGGCCAGGATCTTCACCACTTTCCGGCGCTTCTTCCATAGCTGTGCCAATTCCTCGTGCAGCGCCTGATAGCCAGTCTTGGTGATGTAGGGGGATTTTCCGGTCATGGCTCAGAATTGGCCGGTACGCAGCAGAACCAGGGTGCAGGCCTCTTCCCAGGGAATGTCCGCAATGTCCAGAGCCTGCTGCAGCAAGGGGGATTCCGTGCCGGGGTTGAAGAGCACTCTGGCGGGTTTGAGATCGAGAATATCATCGATCATGGTGCTCAGGCGGGCGGATCCGACGTAGAGAGTGAGGGTGTCTACAGGCTGCTCGACATCTGCCAGGCTGTTGGTCACCGCCAGGCCTTCGCTTTCCTTCAGTTTCGGGTGTACAGGAGTAATACTCCCAAACCCCTTTTCCCGCAGCAGGCGGATGGCCTGGTTGGCATAGCGTTCGGGTTTGCGGGTGGCGCCCAGCACCACGACATGATGATCTGCTGTATCCATACTCGTTTCCTCAGGCGATTGGGGGTATCCGGATCGCGATATCAGGTAGAATGCATCTAAATTGACAGGCTAACGAAGGAATTTCAAGCATGAATATTGCAATACCCCTGCATGTATTGTCCGTAGTGATCTGGGTGGGCGGCATGTTTTTCGCATATGTGGCGCTGCGCCCCGTTGCGGCCAGCGTTCTCGAGCCGCCTTTGCGCCTGCGCTTGTGGACAGAGGTGTTCGGGCGCTTTTTCCCCTGGGTGTGGGCTTGCATCATTTTGATCCTTGGCAGCGGATACTGGATGATATTCAGCGTTTATGGCGGCATGGGCGGGCTGGCGCTGCACGTGCATATCATGTTCAGCATGGGACTGGTCATGATGCTGATATTTTTCTATGTTTACTTTATGCCCTACAGGGCTTTGAAGCGGGCCACAGCCGGGGAAGACTGGCCGGCGGGGGCAAAATCGCTGGGGACAATCCGTCGCTTGATCGCCTTCAACCTGGTGCTGGGAATGTTGACGGTGATCGTTTCCACTGGCGGAGTCTACTGGAATCTTGCCGCTCTGGCGGAATAAAACCTGAATCCGTGGGTTCAGGGCGGATGCAGCGCGGATGATATTGATTTCCCGGTGGAATCAAAAAATCCTGGCTTCACCTTCAGGTGAAGCGGGCATTATTTAACCGCTGGGGGATCAAGCGCTTGCGCTATGCGCCGTCATGAACCCATGGGTTCAGGTAAAATTTACAGGATAAAGAAAAAAGCCCACCGAAGGCCGGTGGGCCAAATCTGACAATAGTCAGGAGGAGTGAGAACATTCTGGATAACGTTAAACTTATCCATAAGGTTTTGTTTCCAAGACCTTGAAACGCAGTGTACTCGCTCTGCAGATTTGTATATTGATCTGGCTCAAATAAAATACCATATTTTTACAAAGGAATTTGTTTTTTTTTCGGAAAACTGCCGATGACCCGATGGGTGGAATCAGCTTACGCCGTATTTTCCCCGGTAATCCTGAATGGCTGCCAGCTGTTGCGGCGAATCGCCTTTTTCCGCCAGAAATGCCGCCAGATCATCGAGTTGCACAATGCTGACTACCGGAATATTGTAGTCGCGTTCCACTTCCTGGATGGCGGACAATGCGCCCTGTCCTTTTTCCTGGCGATCCAGCGCGATAACCACGCCCGCGGCTTGCGCTCCCTGCCGCTCGATAATGTTCATGGATTCGCGCACGGAAGTGCCGGCGGAAATCACATCGTCGATGATGAGCACCCCGCCTTCCAGGGCATGGCCGACAATCATCCCACCTTCACCGTGATCCTTGGCTTCCTTGCGGTTGAAGGCATAGGCCACATCCCTGTCGTGTTGCTCATACAGTGCCGCCGCAGTAGCCGCCGCCAGGGGAATGCCCTTGTAGGCGGGGCCGTAGAGCACATCGAAGGGAATTCCCGCATCCTCGATGGCCTGGGCGTAATACCTGCCCAGACGAGCCAGGGCGGCTCCGGTGTTGAACAGGCCGGCGTTGAAGAAGTAGGGGCTGATGCGCCCGGACTTGAGAGTGAATTCGCCGAAGCGCAATACGCCCACATTCAGGGAAAATTCGAGAAACTCTTTTTGATAGTCCTGCATTGTATTGGGTTTCCTGTTGAAGTATGTGGCGCATGGTATCAGGAGTATAATCTGCGGTCATGCGTGTAATCTCTGTGAATGTAAACGGCATCCGCGCCGCTGCCCGCAAGGGCTTCTTCCACTGGCTGCGCCGACAACGGGCGGATGTGGTCTGCCTGCAGGAGCTCAAGGCCCAGGCGGGTCAGATTGCCGACAAACAATTCTGGCCCCCCAGCTTCCATTGTTTCTATCACCCCGCCAAACGCAAGGGCTACAGCGGCGTGGGCATCTATTGCCGCAAAGAGCCGGAGTCCGTGGTGGAAGGCATCGGCTGGCCGTGGTTCGATGCAGAAGGCCGCTGGATCGAGGCAAGGTACCAGAATTTGAGTGTCATTTCCCTGTATATGCCCTCTGGCTCCCATAGCGAGGAGCGCCAGGCCATCAAATTCCGGGTAATGGAAAAGCTGTTGCCCTATCTGGTTGCGCTACGCAAAAGCGGGCGGGAATACATCATCTGTGGTGACTGGAACATCGCCCACAAGGCCATCGACCTGAAGAACTGGCGCGCCAACCAGAAGAATTCCGGCTTTCTGCCCGAAGAACGTGCCTGGATGGATGAATTGTTCGGCCCGGCGGGCTTCGTGGATGCTTTCCGCGTTGCAAACCAGGAGCCGGAGCAGTACACCTGGTGGTCCAACCGGGGCCGGGCTTGGGAGAAGAACGTGGGTTGGCGCATCGATTATCAGGTCATTACCCCCGGCTTGCGGGACAAGGTGCTGGACGCTTCCATCTACAAGCGCAAGCGCTTTTCCGATCATGCGCCCCTGGTCATGGACTACGATCTTGCGCCCTGATTCCTGGGGCAGACGCTGGCTGGACAGCCTCAAGATTTACGGCCATCCCAAGGTACGGGTGATGCTGTTTCTGGGGTTTTCCTCCGGGTTGCCGCTGTTGCTGGTGTTTGGCACCCTGTCTGTGTGGCTGCGCGAGGCCGGCGTCAGTCGCGCCACCATCGGTTTTGTCAGCTGGGTGGCTTTGGCCTATGCCTTCAAATGGGTGTGGTCACCCCTGGTGGACAAGCTGCCCCTGCCGGTGCTGAGCAAAAAACTGGGCCGCCGCCGGGCCTGGCTTTTGTTCGCACAAGTTGCCGTGATTGGCGGATTGCTGGGCATGGCTTTCAGCAACCCGGCAGAAAACCTGACCGGCCTGGTGTGGTTTGCGGTACTGGTGGCTTTTGCATCGGCAACCCAGGATATTGCCATCGACGCCTTTCGTATCGAAAGCGCGGAAAGTTCCAAGCAGGCGGCATTGGCTGCCGCCTACATGGTGGGATATCGCCTGGCCATGATCCTTTCCTCCGCCGGGGTGCTGTGGATCGCTGCCTGGGTGCAGGCCGCAGATGTAAAATATGACCTCCACGCCTGGTCCGTGGCCTATATGGTGATGGCGGCAGTCATGCTGGTGGGGGTGGTGACGACCCTGGTCGTGGCGGAGCCAAAGGTGGTGTTGCAGGAGAATGCGGTGGAGGAGGCCGGTGTGCGGCGTATCCATCGGATTTCCTGGCTTTCGGCCTGGGCGCTGAACGTGCTGGACTGGCTGTGGCGGGCGGTGATCAGCCCCTTCGTCGATTTCATCCGCCGCTACCGCTGGCAGGCTGTATTGTTACTGGCGCTGATCGCAAGCTACCGCATTTCCGATATCGTGCTGGGGGTGATCGCCAATGTGTTCTACATCGATATGGGGTTTACCAAGACCCAGATCGCCGATGTAACCAAGGTATTCGGCATCATTATGACCTTGCTGGGCGCGGTGTTGGGCGGTGTGCTGGTCACCCGTTTTGGCGTGATGCGCATCCTGTTTCTGGGAGCCTTGCTGGCGGCGGGCACCAATATACTGTTTTCCCTGCTGGCGCAGGCCGGGCCGGAAGTTGGCATGCTGATGCTGGTGGTGGCTGCGGACAACCTCAGCGCCGGTCTGGCCACGGCGGCTTTCGTGGCCTATCTTTCCGGGCTGACCAATGTTTCTTATTCCGCAACCCAGTATGCCCTGTTCAGCTCGGTGATGCTGCTGTTTCCCAAGTTTATCGGCGGGTTCTCCGGGGTGCTGGTGGAAAACATCGATTATACCGGCTTCTTCATGCTCACCGCCGCCATGGGCTTGCCGGTGCTGGTGCTGGTTGCCCTGGCCTGGCGCTATGTGCCGGTAAACGGGGAGCGGCGGAATGATTGACCTGGATCTGGCGGGAGCCTTTCTTGTCGGCCTGCTCGGCGGAGTGCATTGCCTGGGCATGTGCGGCGGCATCGTCGGGGCGCTTACCCTGGGGCAGCCGCAGCAGAATGCAGCCACATCCACTTTCTGGAAGCTGCAACTGGGCTACAACGCAGGAAGAGTGCTCAGCTATGCCTTGGCCGGAGTCATCGCCGGAGGTCTGGGGCTGCTGCTGGCCCAGGCCGGCCCCCTGCACTATACCCAGCAGATACTCAGCGTCGTGGCCGGGCTGTTCATGATTCTCATGGGCCTGTATCTGGGGGGGTGGTGGATGGGGCTTGCCCGGGTGGAAAAAGCCGGCGGCTTGGCCTGGAGGCGCATTGAACCCCTGGGCCGCAAGCTGTTGCCCGTGCGCTCGCCAGGCCAGGCGTTCCTGCTGGGCATGGTCTGGGGCTGGCTGCCCTGCGGCCTGGTGTACAGTGTGCTGATCTGGGCGTTGTCGGCGGGTGGCATGGCGGAAGGCGCCCTGCTCATGGCGGCATTTGGCCTGGGCACACTGCCCAATTTGCTGCTCATGGGGGCGGCGGCCGGCTGGATGGGCAGCCTGTTGCGCAAACCCCTGGCGCGCAAGATCGCCGGCGGGCTGGTGATCTTGTTTGGCGTGATGATGCTGGTGCAACTTCGGCCGCTGGCATGACCTGTGAGAATACGGAGGAGCTGTATGAAAGCGCAAGATTTTGACAGGAAGTTTGATGGGCGCCTCTATTCATTCATGATTGGCATCTACGCATGGGGGCAGCGATAACTTCATCGCCTGCAGGGATGCAGGTGAGGGGCGTAAGCCGGGAGCGGAAGCGTTGAAAATCTGGCCAATCGCCTGCTACAAGGTGAATTGCGCTTGCGCAAGAGAAGGTGCCCTGATGTCAATCAGGAAGGCATCATTGATTGTCACGATTTAGAAACATCCGAACCAGACACCAAAACGAGTGAGTGTGGATTTTTCTTCCCGGGCACTCGAATCTCTTGAATAGGGAAGCCAGTTGCTCTTTGAGAAGCAAACCGCCAGCGCAGGGAGGGGAATCAATCTGAACCCACGGATTCAGGTACACTATTAACCCGGCGACCAAATATGTCGCCCTGTTTGAAACACCTAACAAATTGATATTAAAAGGAAAGGCCGCCCTGTCTGCGCGGGTGGACTGCGTTATCAACACTTGCTGCAGAGTGGCTACAGCGGCGCGTTGATGCCTTGCCACCCGCGCAGACAGAAGAAAATGAACATGAAGCATTTTTATGGATAGTGATCCTAAAAAAGAACTGCTGGATAAACTTCCGCCTATTCTCAAGCAGGGTTTGGATAAAAACCTGTGTACATGCAATGAAGTTCTCAAGATAGATATTATCAATGCCATCGTAAATGGGGCCGATACAGTGGAAGAAGTGCAGAAACAAACCTATGCCACAGATGGGATCGGCTGTTGCGAAAGGCAGGTGCAACGGTTGATTGAATGCCTTTGCGCCCCGGAAACGAAAAAGTAATGATCTTTTATGGGCGCCTCTGTTAATGACCGTTCCGGTGCACGAACCCATGGATGGGTGAAGATAGAGCAGCGCAGGATAGATACAGGGGTATCGCAGCAGAACGACGCAGGAGCAGTTGTCGGGATAGCAAGTTGCTGAAACCTTTGGACACCGGCCTGCACCAGCGTGAACAAAGCCGGATTATTCGGGGTGCCCGATAGTCAATACATCCGGTGCCGGAACAACCACCCTGCGGCCACCAGCGATACCATGCCGATGATGGCCATGGGCCAGTATTGATCCATGAGCAGGGCGTAGCCGTCGCCTTCCAGAAACACGCCGCGCACGATGACCAGGAAATAGCGCAGGGGATCGAGATAAGTCAGCAATTGCACGGCCTCGGGCATGTTGGCGATGGGGGTGGCGAAGCCGGACAGGATCACCGCCGGCACCAGGAACAGGAAGGCGCCCAATACCGCCTGTTGCTGGGTGACGGAGATGGCGGAGATCATCAGCCCCATGCCCACGGCGGAGAACAGGAATAGCAGCAGTCCCAGGTACAGGGCGCCCACATGGCCCCGCAGGGGGATGTCGAACCAGAGCATGGCCACCACGATGATGAAAGTGGCTTCGACAATGCCAATCACCAGCCCCGGGATGGACTTGCCGACGAGAATGGCGGTGGGCCGCAGCGGCGTCACCAGCAACTGGTCGAAAGTACCCTGTTCGCGTTCCCGGGCCACCGACAGGGCGGTGACCACCAGGGTGACCACCAGGGTCAGCAGGCCGACGATGCCAGGGATGATGAACCAGTGGGAGTCCAGGTCTTCGTTGTACCAGGCGCGCATACTCAGTTTCACCGGTGGCCCGGTCTGGCCCTGGTTGGTGGCGAGATGCTGGTTGTAGTCCAGTACGATGCTGCGCAGATAGTTGAGGGCAAGCAAGGCGGTGTTGGAATTGCGCCCGTCGAGGATGACCTGCAGGGCTGTGGCGCCTCCCTGGCTCAGGTGGGCGCTGAAGCGGGGGCCGATGTGCAGTACCAGTAACACCTCCTTGTTATCGACCAGGGGGGGGATTTGCGCATCATGATCCAGATGACTGACGACCTCGAAATGGGGCGAGCCTTCGATGCGGCTGACCAGCGCCCGCCCGCCCGCGCCGCTGTCCTGGTTGTAGATGGCCACGGGTACATGATCCAGGTCGAAGCTGGCCGCATAGCCAAATATGATCAACTGCATGATAGGCGGGCCGATGAGGACGAAGCGGCTGCGCGGATCACGCAGCAGCGCCAGAAATTCCTTCAATGCCAGAGCCAGTATGTGTTTGAGCATGTTTTTCAGTCCAGCCGCTTGTATGCTTTTTTGCGAACGACCACCGTGAGCATCACCAGCAGGATGGCCATGGCCCCCATATTAGCCCAGTAGACCGGCCATACGTCTCCTGCCAGGAACAGGCTTTGCAGGATGGATACCAGATAACGGGCGGGAACCGCGAGGGTGACGACCTGGATTGCCTGGGGCATGGAGTGGATGTCGAAAATGAACCCGGAGAGGATGAAGGCGGGCAGAAAGGTGACGATAATGGCGATCTGTCCGGCCACGAACTGGTTCTTCGAGACAATGGAAATCAACAGACCCAGGGCCAGGGCCACCAACATGAACAGGGCGCTGGCGCCGAGCAGGGCAAGGAAGGATCCGCGAAAAGGCACCTCGAACTGCCAGACGGCCAGGGCCACGGTAAACAGCATGCCTCCCATGCCCAGGAGGAAATAGGGAATCAGCTTGCCGATGAGCATCTCCTGCATGTTCAGGGGCGTTACCATGAGCGCCTCCATGGTGCCCCGCTCCCATTCCCTGGCCACCACCATGGCGGTGAGCAATGATCCGGTCAGGGTCATGATGATGGCCACCAGCCCCGGCACCAGATAGTGGCGACTGATGAGGGCAGCGTTAAACCATACCCGTTGCTCCAGCGCTATGGGCATGGGCAGGTCACGTCCGTGCCGTGCCGCATACTGGTTCATCCAGGCCAGCCAGGCGCCCTGGATGTAGCCCTGGGTGATGCGCGCCTGATTGGCGTCCACTGCGTTGACCCGCACCGCAATGGGCGCATCCTCTCCGGAAAGCAGGGAGCTGGAAAAGTTGCTGCGCAGCCAGATGATGCCGTCGATGCGGCGTTCCGCCAGGGCTTGCTGTGCCTCCTGGATGCTGCCGAAGCTGCGGGGGGCAAAAAAACCCGAATGATCAAACGAAGCGCGGAAGCTGGCGCTGTTGCTGTCCGGCTGGTCGATGACAAAGCCGATGGGAATGCTTCTGGCATCCAGAGAGACGCCGTAGCCGAACAGAAACAGCAGCACCACGGGCATGAGAAAGGCGATGGCGATGCTGGAAGGGTCGCGCAGGATCTGCAGCCATTCCTTGTGGATCATGCCCTTGAAACGCATGGCGCGCGCTGCCCGTTGGGTTTTCATTTGCCGCCTTCCTGTTGCTGTATCAGGGTGATGAATGCATCTTCCATGCTTGGCTCGGGGTGATCCAGGGTGCGCGCCATGGCACGGATCTCATGGGGCGTACCGGCGGCCAGCACAGTGCCTTCCGCCATGATCACCAGATGGTCGCAATAGTCGGCTTCTTCCATGAAATGAGTGGTGACCAGCACGGTTACTCCGGCCTCCGCCAGGGCATTGGTGCGCGCCCAGAACTCCCGTCTGGCCAGGGGATCCACGCCGGAGGTGGGTTCGTCGAGGAACAGGATCTCCGGTTCGTGCATCAGGGCGGCGGCGAAGGCCAGGCGCTGTTTGTATCCCAGGGGAAGGGTGCCCGCGTTGGTGTCGGCATAAGGCTCCAGCTCGAAGCCCTCCAGCGCCCAGTGGATGCGCTGCTTTTGCGCCTGACCGTGCAGGTTATAGGCGGCGGAGAAGAAACGCAGGTTCTGTGTCACGGTGAGGTTGCCGTACAGGGAGAATTTCTGCGCCATATAGCCGATGCGCCCCCTGGCCCGGGCGGAGGCGCTGCGCAGATCATGCCCGGCCACCGAGACCTTGCCGGAAGAGACGGGCAGCAACCCGCAGAGCATGCGGAAGGTGGTGGTCTTGCCTGCGCCATTGGCGCCCAGCAGGCCGAAAATCTCCCCCTGTTTCACCGAGAAACTGATTTTTTTCACGGCGATGAAACTCCCGAAGTGGCGCTCCAGGTTTTCCACTTCGATAGGCTGGCCGCCAGTTTCCCGTTTTTCCACCTGTCTGATTTCAGGGGTGGCCTGGATGGCGTCTTCAGTATCGCCCAGGCGATCGATGAAGGCGTCTTCAAAACGGGGCGGCACGGCTCTTATCTGCAAGTCTGCTGTATCCGGCAGCAGGTTTATTGCTTCCGGCGGAAAATCCGGGGCGGTAATGATGTGCACCCGGTCGCCATTGATGATGGCGTCGATGATGCCCGGCTGCCGGGCCAGAGTGGTCTGCAGACGCCGGACGGGGACTCGCTCGCTGGATACCTCCCAGGTTCTTCCCTGCATCTCCTGGCTGAAGGCCGCCGGGGGCGCCTGTCCCAGTACCTTTCCCTGGTGCAGGAGCACCACCTCGTCGCAGCGTTCGGCTTCGTCCAGATAGGCGGTGCTCAACAGCACGCTCATGCCGGCTTCCTGAACCTGGCTGTAGACGATTTGCCATAGCTCCCGGCGGGAGACGGGATCCACCCCCACCGTGGGCTCGTCCAGCAACAACAGTGCCGGCGGGCGCACCAGGGCGCAGGCCAGTCCCAGCTTCTGCTTCATGCCGCCGGAGAGTTTTCCGGCAAGGCGCCGGGTGAAGGGGGCCAGTCCGGTCATTTGCATCAGCCGGGCGTACCGCGCTTCGCGTGCGGAAAGCGGCACACCCTGCAGATCGGCATAGAGATCGAGATTCTCCTGTACGCTGAGATCCTCGTACAGGCCGAAGCGCTGGGGCATGTAGCCGATCACCGCCTGCACCGCGGCAGGTTCGTTTGCCGCGTCCATGCCCAGCACCTCCAGCGCTCCGCCATCGAGCTGGAGCAATCCGCAGCACAGGCGCATCAGCGTGGTCTTGCCCGCGCCGTCGGGGCCGATGAGGCCGGTGACGCTGCCGGGTTTCACTTCGATGCTGACGCCGTCCAGCGCCAGTATTTCCTTGTCGCCGTTGCTGAAACGCTTGCGTACATCGCGCAATATGAGCGCGGGATCGTTCATGTCACTTGCAGTCGGGAATGGCGGCGGTGGGTGTCTGCAGGTCGATTTCCACCGTCGCCGGCATGCCCAGACGCAGCTCTTCCCTGGGATTGCAGGTGAAAATCCGCACCTGATAGACCAGGCGCGTGCGCAATTCCGGGGTTTCCACATTCTTCGGCGTGAACTCTGCGGTGGGGGAGATGTACCCCACCCAGCCTGGGTATTTTTTGTCCGGATAACTGTCGGTAATGATGCTGGCCGCCATGCCGGGCTTGACCCTGCCGAGGAGGCTCTCCGGCAGATAGGCGCGCACCCACACGGGGTTGGCGAAGGCCAGGGTCAAGGCGGGCTTGAGGGGGTTGGCCATGTCGCCGGGTTCGAGGATGCGGGTGCGGATGATACCGTCTGCAGGGGCGCGAAGCTCGGTGTTGGCCAGGTTTTGCTGCGCCACCTGCAATGCGGCCTCGGCGGCTTTCAGCTCGGCCCTGGCGGCGGCGATATCTTCCTTGCGGGAACCGGCCTGTAGAAGCCGCAGCGCTGCGCGGGCGGCTTCCACCTGGGCCTGGGCGACATGGGCGCTGGATTTTGCGGTTTCCACTTCTTCCCGGGAAGCGAGCTTTTTCGCCACCAGCGCCTGCAGGCGCTGCCAGGTGTCATGGGCGGCTTCCGCCCGAGCCCTGGCCGCTTCCAGCTCGGCGCTGGCCTTGTCGATTTCCTCGGGGCGGCTGCCGGCCTGCAGCTTGATCAGCTGCTGGTGACGGGCTTCGACTTGTGCTTCCGCCTGGGCCACCTGGGACTGAAATAATTCCTGATGCAAGCTTGCCAGAAGCTGGTTCTTGGCGACGTGCTCCCCTTCTTCCACCAATATCCTGTTCACATGCTCCGAGGCGTTGAAGG
>JALWMK010000143.1 GCA_027083925.1 Sedimenticola sp.
GGCATAGTTAACCTGGTAGCAGTCCCCTTCCTGCAGATAGTGCTGGATGCGCTCGAATGCACGGGCATATTGCTGTCGACTGGTTTCATATACAGGCCTGCCCGCCATTCTTCTGCCTGCGGGAACAACGGATCGATCCCCCTGCCTGCATATCAGGGCAGAAAGCTCACCGGGTATGGTTCCCGGTTTCCCTGTCAGCCAGCAGCTGTGCTGCTGTTCGTCAACAATAATTGCCCAGTCGAATATCCCCACAGCCACTTCAGGAAAACTACCGGATGCCACTGGCAGGCTTTCCAGGCGAAGGCCAAAATCATAGGAAAAGTAGCCAACGGCTCCACCGGAGAAAGGCGGCTTGCCGCCCGAAGCCTGCTCAGGACCCATGGCTTCACGAATGACATCCAGCACCGCTTCCCGGCTTTT
Source organism: Sedimenticola sp. (assembly GCA_027083925.1). Lineage (GTDB taxonomy): Bacteria > Pseudomonadota > Gammaproteobacteria > Chromatiales > Chromatiaceae > Thiolapillus. Next base: position 421 of record JALWMK010000143.1, read on the forward strand.
TTCTACCCTGCCATCACGATAATGCAGCCAGGTTACTCCATCCTGACTGAGAATACGGATGCGCGGATCGGCAACCAGAAGATGGTAGCGGCCTCCATAGCCCAGGTGTTCGCCGTTGCCGCTATCAAGCCAGAACGCCCAGGGAAGATGGCGCAGACTTTGATAGAGACGGGATGCGTCTGTGCAATCAGGAAGCTTGTGAATCTGCATCAGCGTGATTTTACAGCAGATGCGGCGGCGCTGCGCGAACGCGCAGCACCTTTGGGCGGCAAACTATTGCAGATCTTTCACCAGTGAGGCGGCGGCTCCTGCGGGGATGGGGGAGACTTCAACAGCAAATTCGGCATGGTCTATGCCCATGCTGATGGGCGCGCCCTGCTTTGCCGCCACGGTCATTTCATCACTCAGCTCGAAACGCAGGAAGTGTACGCTGGAGGTCTTTTCATCCGTGGTGCGCTCCAGATCCTCGTTGGCGATTGCATATACCTTGTCCAGATCACCGACCTGTACCCAGGTCTTTTCCTCGATGCCAATCAGCTTTGCCAGCATTTCCTTGCGCTGTTCGCTATCCGGGTACTCCAGCATGAAAGTGGCCTTCCAGTTACTGCCATCGGGAATCAGCGGGTTGTAAACATCCAGCTCTTCCTGGATGCCGTCTGCCTCGAACACTTTCTCGATGCGCAGCATCTCCTGAATCTGATACTGCATGGTAAGCTGGTCTTCAAAATACAGGGCGGCATGTTCGTCAAGACGCACCAGGCGGTTCTTCTTGTGCGCCATGACCTGATGACGAAAATCACTTCGCACAAAGGAATACTCTTCCAGGTTCATCAAGTCGTTGATGCTCAGTTTGCTCATTTCGCTATTCTCCAGTCAAATCCCGTAGGCCTTGCGCAGCAGGGCAACCGGGTGCTCGGCTTTGTAGTCACCGCCCAGGGCATGGGCGATATGATGCCCGGCCATGATGCAGTCGCTGGTGAGGTGATCCGGCTCGAATTGCCCAACCTTGTTCGCCACCGGACGCACCAGCTTCATGGAAATGGCATGGAATTCCTTTTTCACCGCATAGGTGCCGTCATGACCGGAACAGCGTTCGATGGCCTGGACTTCCGTATCCGGAATCAGTTGCAGCAACTCGCGGGTTTTCATGCCCATGCGCTGCACCCGTTGATGGCAGGCAACATGATAGGAAACCTTGCCCAGGGGGTTTTTGAAATCCGTATTCAGTTTGCCTTCACGGTGACGCAACATGAGGTACTCGAAAGGGTCATAGATATGATCCCGCACCTTCAGCACCTGTTCATCTTCCGGAAACATCAGGGGCAGCTCCTGCTTGAACATCAGCACGCAGGAGGGAATGGGAGCCACGATATCCCAGCCATCGTCGATCATTTTCACCAGTGCCGGAATATTCACCTGCTTGGCTTCGGCAACAGCTTCCAGGTCGCCCAGTTCCAGCTTGGGCATGCCGCAGCAGCGTTCTTTCTCGGCAATGGTGACAGGAATGTCATTGTGCTCGAACACTGCAAGCAGGTTCTCTCCCATATCCGGCTGGTTGTTATTGCCGTAACAGGTAGCGAACAGCGCCACCTTTCCCTTGGTACGGCCCGCGGCTTCTCCCTGGGCATCCGGTTTGGGGCTGATGCGCTTGCGCAGTGGCTTGCTGGTGTATTGGGGAATCACCGCATCATGATCCACCCCCAGGGTTTTTTCCAGCAATTTGCGGAAAACCGGGTTGTCATTCATGGCATTGACCACACCGGAAACGATGGGAATACCCGCCAATTTGGGCACGTGATCCGTGGCGGACAGGATCTTGTCCCGGGTCTTGGCTCCATGCTGTCTGAAATGCACCGCCTTGGCCTGGAGCATCAGGTGCGGAAAATCCAGATTCCATTCGTGAGGCGGCACATAGGGGCATTTGGTAAGGAAACACAGATCACACAGGTAGCAGTGATCCACAACTTTCCAGTAGCTTTTCTTGTCCACACCATCGATTTCCATGGTATCGGACTCATCCACCAGGTCAAACAAGGTGGGAAACGCATGGCAGAGACTGACGCAACGCCGGCACCCATGACAGATATCGAATACCCGTTCCATTTCCGTCAGCAGTTTTTCTTCATTGTAATAGTCGGGATTCTTCCAGTCCACGGCATGGCGTGTCGGCGCTTCCAGACTACCTTCGCGCTGGTTGCTCATGTTTCTGTCTCCTCTCGAATACCGGGCCAGAAAGCCGGCCCGGAATCTATCCTGAACCCA
>JALWMK010000144.1 GCA_027083925.1 Sedimenticola sp.
GGGCTTGAGCAGGCGGTGGAAATGCTTGTTCCTGGCGGCAGGCTGGTAGTGATCAGTTTCCACTCCCTGGAAGATCGAATCGTAAAGCGTTTTATTCGGGATATGTCGCGGGGAGACCAACTCCCCATGGGGGTGCCGGTGATGGAAAAACAGCTGGAGCCGGGACTATTGAAACCGATAGGAAAGCCGGTGCGGGCCAGCAGGCAGGAGCTGCAGCAAAACCCCAGAGCCCGTAGTGCCATCATGCGCATAGCTGAAAAACGGGCATGAGACGCCCACACTTATGGATGCTCATGGTGCTGGCAATTGTGGTGCTGATCTCTGCTGTGGCGGTCGTGCATGCGAAATATCGTTCCCGGGTATTGTTTGGTGAGCTGCAAAAGCTGGATGCGCAGGCAGATGAAGTGGATATCGAATGGGAGCGCCTGTTGATCGAGCATGGCGCCTGGGGAACCCCGGCGCATATTGAAGCAAGTGCAAGGAAGAAACTGAAAATGCGCATGCCCAGGGCCGAGGAAGTAATCATTATCAAAGGGCGTCATGGCAGCTAAAAGGGAAAAACGGGCAAAGATGCAACAACGGGCAGAAGCGCTGCCCAAGGCCTATGTGGGGCGCCGTCGCGTTGTGCTTACGGTTTTTATGATTGCCGTGAGCGGCCTGATCTGGCGGGCGGTGGATCAGCAGATATTCGAGAGGGATTTTCTGCAGTCGGAAGGCGATCATCGCTACCTGGACAGGGTCGAGGTGCCTGCGCATCGTGGCGCCATTACCGATCGTAACGGTGCGGTGCTGGCGATGAGCACGCCAGTGGATTCCATTGCGGCGAATCCGCGCCTGCTGCGCCCTGATGCAGAAACGCTGCAGCCCCTGGCGAAGGCGCTGGATGTCGGGCTGGATGACTTGCGCCGCCGTCTGGCCCGGTACAGCCACAAGCATTTCGTGTATCTGAAGCGGCGTCTGCCTCCCGAGTCGGCGCAGGAAGTGATGGAGGTAGCAAAAAAACACCATATCGTCGGGCTGCAGACCACCCGGGAATACCGGCGCTACTACCCGGATGGAGAGATTTTTGCCCATGTGATCGGCTTTACCAATCTTGACGATATCGGGCAGGAAGGTCTGGAATCTGCATTTAACGAACAACTGGCAGGTAAGCCTGGGCTGAAGCGTGTGTTGCGTGACGGGCGCCGTCAGGTGGTGGCGGATGTCGAAAGCCTGCGCATGCCCCGGCCCGGAAAGAACCTGGCTCTCAGCCTGGATCAGCGCCTGCAATACATTGCCTATCGTGAACTCAAGGCAGCTATTGCCAAGCACAATGCGGTTTCCGGTTCTATTGTGATGCTGGATGTGAAAACCGGTGAAGTGCTGGTGATGGTCAATCAACCGGGTTTCAATCCCAATAGCAATCGCAGCACTCATGGCGGGCGCCTGCGCAATCGTGCGGTCACAGATGTTTTCGAGCCTGGCTCCACCATGAAACCGCTGACGGTGGCGGTGGGGTTGGATCTGGGGGTGATCCAGGCGGATACCCGGATTGATACCAGCCCGGGATTTTTCAAGCTGGGAAAATTCAAGGTCAAGGATCATGACAACATGGGTGTCGTGGATATAGAAACCATCATCAAGAAATCCAGTAACGTAGGTGCGGGAAAGATCGCCTTGTCCCTTCCCAGGGAAAAATTCCGGGATTATCTTGTTGCGCTGGGATTTGGCAAAAGCACCGCATCCGCATATCCCGGAGAGGCGGTTGGGCAGCTGCGTCCGGCTGCCAACTGGGCGCGGATCGACCAGGCGACGCTTTCCTATGGGTACGGCATTTCGACGACTGTGCTGCAACTTGCCCAAGCCTATGCAGTGCTCGCGGCGGATGGGTTATATCGTCCCGTCAGCCTGTTGCGCAGAGATGAGGCACCACGAGGAACAAGGGTTTTCAGCAGGAAAACCGCGCTGGAGGTGCGCCATATGATGGAATCCGTGGTTGCTCCTGGCGGCACGGCCACTCTTGCCGCGGTTGCAGGCTATCGGGTTGCCGGCAAGACAGGCACGGTAAAGAAGGCCGGCGTGGGCGGATACTCCCAACGCAAATACCTTTCCCTGTTTGTGGGTATGGCGCCGGCCAGTAACCCACGGCTGGTGGTTGCAGTGATGATCAACGAGCCCAGGGGTAAACAGTATTATGGTGGGTTAGTGGCTGCGCCGGTATTTTCGGCGGTCATGGATGATGCGCTGCGTTTGCTGAACGTGGCGCCGGATGCCCTGGATCGAAACCAGGACGTGCGCCTTGTCCATACGGAGGTGCGCCCTTGATGGCCGGTGCGCAACAACAGTATACCAGCTGGCTGGCTGGTGATTTGCTTGTGGATCTTGGCTTGCCGGCCGGAACCTGGGAACAGCTGCCGGTTTCCGCTCTGGCGCTGGACAGCCGCAAAACGGAGCCGGGTTCTGTATTTCTGGCTCTGGCCGGAAGCCGGGGACACGGGCTGGAATATCTGCAACAAGCCCTGGACAACGGGGTGTCGCTGGTTCTTGCGGAGATTTCCGGAGACTGGCCCGAACACAGAATACGCCGGCTGGAGAGATCTGCGCCCGTATTGGTCATGGATGACCTGCGTGCTGTCGTCAGCGAAATTGCTGCCCGTTTCTACGGACACCCTGCGCAAGACATGCGCATTGCGGGGATCACTGGCACCAACGGGAAAACCAGCGTCAGCCTGTTTCTGGCCCAGGCGTTGCCAAAAATGTGGCATTGCGCCGTAACCGGCACAACGGGCAATGGCTTTCCCGGTCGTCTGCAGCCCGCAAGCCACACCACCCCGGATGCTGTGGAAGCGCAGCGGATTTTGTCCGATCTGAAATCGGCCGGCGCCAAAGCCGCCGCCATGGAAGTGTCATCCCATGCGCTGGATCAGTACCGTCTGGCGGCGGTGCCCTTCCATACGGCGGTGTTCACCAATCTGAGCAGGGATCATCTGGACTATCACGGCTCCATGCGTGCCTACGCAGCGGCAAAGCAGCGCCTGTTTGAAACCCCGGGGCTGGAGATGGCCGTTATCAACACCGATGACGTCGTTGGGGCAGCGCTTTTGTCCGGCCTGAAAGGGAAAGTATCGACGATTGCCTGCCATCAGGGTGCGCATACCCAGGGTGCAGATGAATTTATTCATCTCGAGAGCTTCGAGCCGCGCCCCCAGGGATTGCACCTGCAGTTTTCATCGTCCTGGGGAAGGGGTGAAATAGACAGCCGCCTTCTCGGCGACTTCAACGCCAGCAACCTGATGCTGGTGCTGGCCGTGTTGCTTGGCTGGGGCGTATCCATGGAACAGGCGATTTCCGGGCTGGAAAAGCTGGAGACAGTGCCAGGGCGCATGCAAAAGTTCGGTGGTGGTGATCAGCCGCTGGTGGTGGTGGACTACGCACATACGCCGGATGCCCTGGCGAAAGCGCTTGCCGGCCTGCGCGCCCATGGAACCGGGCGCCTGTACTGCGTGTTTGGTTGTGGTGGTGATCGTGACCGGGGCAAGCGTGCGCAAATGGGAACCCTGGCGGAGGCCCTGGCAGATGTGGTGATTGTTACGGATGACAACCCCAGAAATGAATCATCGGCGGCCATACTGGCTGATATCCTCGAAGGCATGCAGGAGCCGCGCACGGCGCTGGTGATTCCAGACCGGGCCGAAGCCATAGCCACTGCAGTCCATCAGGCGCAAGCAAATGATGTTGTTCTAGTGGCAGGGAAAGGGCATGAGATTTGTCAGCAGATCGGCAATCAACGCCACCCCTTCAGTGACATCGAGCAGGTGCGGCGCTGCCTGGGAGTCCTCCTGTGATCGCTTTCCGTCTATCCGAACTTGCCACGGCGCTGCATGGCAGTCTGACTGGTGAAGACGTGGAAATTTGCTCGGTGAGTGCAGACAGCCGCAAGCTTGCTTCAGGTGACTTGTATGTAGCGCTGGTCGGCCCGCGATTCGATGGGCATGATTTCCTGCAGGACGCCGTCCGGAAAGGAGCCGCTGCCGCACTGATCAGCGCCAGCTGTAGTCCGGTTCTGCCCTGCATACAGGTGGCGGATACGCGCATTGGTCTGGGGCGGCTGGCGGCGGTCTGGCGTGAGCGCTCCAGGGCCAGCGTCGTGGCGATTACCGGCAGCAACGGCAAGACCACGGTCAAGGAAATGCTAGCGGCCATCCTCTCCCGCAGGGGAAAAACCCTGGCGACCAGGGGCAATCTCAACAATGATATCGGCCTGCCCCTGACCTTGTGCCGCTTGCAGGACGAAGCCTATGCAGTGGTGGAGATGGGGGCCAATCATCCCGGTGAAATAGACTACCTGAGTCGTGTGGCTTGCCCCGATGTCGCTATTTTGAATAATGCCGGTCGCGCCCACTTGCAAGGATTTGGCAACCTCTGCGGGGTGGCCACAGCCAAGGCGGAAATCATCAACGGCCTTGCCGTTGACGGCGTGTTCGTGTTCAACGCGGATGATGCCTATGCCGGCTTGTGGCGGCAACTGGCTCAATCCCGCCAAACACTGAGTTTTGGTGTTTCTCTGCCAGCAGATATCAGCAGTCCTGCCGATTCCCTGCAGCTGGTCTGGGATGCAGAAGGCTTCCGCAGCGAATTTACGGTGCGAACCCCGGCTGGTGAATTGCAGATCAGCATGCGTCTTGCCGGCGAGCACAACCGCATGAACGCCCTGGCGGCAATTGCCGCCGCCCTGGTGCTCGATGCCGGCCAGGAGGAAATAGAAGCCGGGTTGGCGTCTGTGCAGCCCGTGTCCGGCCGCCTGTTTCCCCGGAAGGGCACGATAGCAGACTGGGTTATCGATGACAGCTACAATGCCAATCCGGATTCGGTAAGCATGGCAATGGATGTATTGCGTCAGTTTTCGGGACGCAAACTGCTGGTGCTGGGAGATTTGGGTGAGCTCGGCGACGATGCGGCTGCATTGCATGGGGAGCTGGGGGAGCTTGCTGTACGCAAGGGCGTAGACCTGCTGTTCACCTGCGGCCTGTTGAGTGAAAAAGCCAGCCTTGCCTTCGGTGCCGGCGCCAGGCATTTTCCGGATCAGGCAGCGCTCATTGCCTGCTTGCAAGGTGAACTCCAAGAAGGGGATGCCGTGCTGGTGAAAGGCTCCCGTTCAGCCGCCATGGAGCAAACTGTCGCAGTGCTTTGCGGGGAGAGTGGCTGATGCTGGTCTGGTTCACGGATTATCTGGCCCAGTTCGACCCGGCCTTCAACGTGTTTCGCTACATCACCCTGCGTGCAATTCTGGGTGTGCTCACCGCCCTGGTGATTTCCTTTATGGTAGGCCCGGTGATGATTCGCCGCCTGAGCCGATACAAAATCGGCCAGACGGTGCGCAATGACGGCCCGGAAAGCCACTATTCCAAAGCGGGTACGCCCACCATGGGTGGAGCCTTGATTCTGGTGGCGGTGTCCATTGCCGTATTGCTGTGGGCGGATCTTGGCAACCGTTATATATGGATTGTATTGCTTACCACCCTGAGCTTTGGAGTGGTGGGTCTTGTTGATGATTACAAAAAGCTGGTGCTCAAGGATTCCCGTGGATTGCCTGCGCGCTGGAAATACTTGTGGCAGTCGGTATTTGGTCTGGCGGCGGCTGTCGCCCTGTATGTTACTGCGGCTGTTCCCGCCGAAACCCAGCTGATCGTGCCTTTCTTCAAGGATGTGGTGCTGGATCTGGGGCCGGCTTTTATCTTGCTGGCCTATCTGGTGGTCGTGGGTTCCTCGAATGCAGTGAATCTGACCGATGGGCTGGATGGCCTGGCAATTCTGCCAACCGTGCTGGTGGCGGGAGCCCTGGGCGTGTTTGCCTATGTTTCCGGGCACATGTATTTGTCGAAATATCTGTTGATCCCCTATCTCCCCGGAGCGGGAGAGCTGGCCATTTTTTGTGGTGCGCTGGTAGGAGCCGGCCTGGGGTTTCTCTGGTTCAATGCTTACCCCGCCCAGGTATTCATGGGGGATGTGGGTGCCCTGGCCCTGGGAGCAGCCTTGGGTGTGGTGGCGGTAGCTGTGCGGCAGGAGCTGGTGCTGTTCATCATGGGTGGCGTGTTTGTGGTGGAGACGATATCTGTGATCCTGCAAGTAGCCTCCTACAAGATGACTGGCCGCAGAATATTCCGCATGGCGCCGCTACATCATCATTTTGAATTGAAAGGCTGGCCGGAGCCGCGGGTGATCGTGCGTTTCTGGATCGTAACCGTCATCCTGGTGCTGGTGGGGCTGGCGAGCCTGAAGATCCGGTGATGAAGAATATGGCCACGGTATCGCATATTGATGATTTGCCAGAGCGGGTGCTGATTGTGGGCCTGGGGGTGACCGGTTTGTCCTGTGCGCGCTATCTGCATGGTCTGGGGGTGCCGCAATTGCTGGTCGCCGACAGCCGCGAACAGCCTCCGGGACTGGATGCGCTGCGCCGCCAGCTGCCGGATGTGGAACTGTTTCTGGGGGATTTCGACCGCAGCCTCTTCGCTGGTGTGGATATGCTGGTCGCCAGCCCCGGTGTTGCGCTGGCCACAGCGGAAATCCAGCATGCCCTGCAACAGGGCGTGTCCGTGGTGGGAGATGTGGAGTTGTTCGCCAGGGAAGTGCAGGGAAAGGTGGCGGCAATCACCGGCTCCAATGGCAAAAGTACAGTCACTACCTTGCTCGGCCTGATGGCGGCGGGCAAGGGCGCTGTAACCGGCGGCAATCTGGGCAAGCCGGTGCTGGATTTGCTGGAAGACGAGGCTGCGCTGTATGTGCTGGAGCTGTCCAGCTTTCAGCTGGAAACCACAACGAGTCTGGTGCCAGAAGTGGCGGCGGTACTGAACATTTCCGCAGACCATATGGATCGCTATTCCAGCCTGGATGAGTATGCGCAGGTCAAGTCCCGGGTCTATGCCCGGGCGGCAACCGGTGTGTACAACCTGGATGATCCCCGGGTGATGAGTATGCCGCGTACCGCCCACGCCCTGTTCTTCACCCTGGGTGAACCCCGGGATGCAGACTGTTTCGGTGTCCGTTCTATTGATGGGGAAGCCTGGCTGTGCCAGGGGGACAAGGCCTTGCTGCCTGCAAGAGCATTGCTGATGCCAGGGCAGCACAACCTGGCCAATGCGCTGGCGGCCCTGGCCATGGGGACAGCTTTGGAACTGCCCATGCCGGACATGCTTGCTGTATTACAGACATTTTCTGGCCTGGCGCACCGCACCGAGTTTGTCTGCACCCGTGCGGGCGTGAAATGGTACAACGATTCCAAGGCCACCAACCCCGGTGCAACTGTGGCCGCCCTGCGGGGGTTGCATGAAGGAGATGGCAGCTGCACGGTATTGATTGCCGGAGGTGATTGCAAGCAGGCGAATTTCACCGTCCTGGCGCAGACAATCAAGGACACTGTCCGTGCGGTGGTGTTGATTGGCCGTGATCGCCAGCAGATCCGCCAGGTGCTGAATGGCAGGATCAACATCGTTGATGCTGCGGATATGGGTGAAGCAGTAGCCAAAGCGGCGGAACTGGCGTTGTCGGGAGATCGGGTGTTGCTGTCTCCGGCCTGCGCCAGTTTCGATATGTTTGACGGGTTCGAGCATCGCGGCAATGTTTTTAGGGAATGCACAAGGAGGCTGTGCTCATGAGTGCAGTAGCCCGCCCCCGCACCATGATATCGGTATCTGCCCCCTCCGTGGACTGGGTGTTGCTGGTGGCTGTGCTTGCGCTTGTTGGCTTGGGTATTGTGATGGTCAGTTCGGCGTCCCTGCACCTCGCCGGCAGCGGAGACTCCTTCCACTATCTGGGCAAACATATGCTCGCATTGAGCCTGGGCATGACCGCAGCATTGCTGGTGCTGCAGATTCCGGGAAAATGGTGGGAGCGGGGCAGTGCCTGGTTGTATTTTCTGGGACTGGTGCTGCTGGTGGTGGTGCTGGTTCCCGGCCTGGGCAAAACTGTAAATGGCGCAACCCGCTGGGTGGAGCTGGGATCTTTCAATCTGCAGACCTCCGAGTTCATGAAATTGTTCATGATTTTTTATATGGCCGGTTATCTGGTGCGGCGGCAGGTCGAGGTTGCGCATTCGGTGTGGGGCGTGGTCAAGCCGTTGCTGTTGCTGTCTCTGGCCGTCGTTCTGCTCATGGCGCAGCCGGATTTCGGCACTACAGTGGTGCTGCTGGCCACGGCACTGGGTTTGCTGTTCCTTGGTGGTGCTCCCTTATGGCAATTTGGCCTGTTGCTGTTGCTGGCGATTCTCGGGGGTGCGGCACTGGTGGTGACTTCGCCCTATCGCCTGGAGCGGGTGACTTCCTTTCTCAATCCCTGGGCGGATCCCCTGAATTCCGGTTATCAGCTTACCCAAGCACTGATTGCCTTTGGCCGCGGAGAATGGACGGGCGTCGGCCTGGGTAACGGCATCCAGAAGCAATTCTATCTGCCGGAAGCGCACACGGATTTCATCATGGCGGTGATTGGTGAGGAATTTGGCCTGGCAGGCACCCTTGCCGTGATCGCCTTGTTCAGCATCCTGGTATGGCGGGCATTCAGCATTGGCGCCGCTGCCGAATCCCGGCAACGCCGTTTTTCTGCCTATGTTTCTTATGGCATAGGCTTGTGGCTGGGGCTGCAGGCGTTCATCAATATTGGCGTCAACGTAGGTCTGCTGCCCACCAAGGGGCTGACCTTGCCCTTCGTCAGTTACGGTAGCAACAGCATGATCATCAGTTGCGTGGCCGTTGCCGTGTTGCTGCGCATCCATTGGGAAAACCGCACCGGAGATGAACGTGCGGGAGGCATGCCGTGGCGCGCATAACCATTCTGGCAGGTGGCACCGGTGGACATGTCTTCCCGGCTCTGGCCGTGGCGCAGGAAATGCGTGCCCGTGGCTGGGAGGTCAGCTGGATGGGAACGCCAGACAGTTTCGAGTCCCGCACCGTACCGGATTACGGCTTCCCCCTGGAAACCATTTCCGCCTACAGGTTGCGCGGACAGGGCATGGGTGGCTTGCTGCTGGCTCCGTTCCGCCTGCTCAAGGCCATGGATCAGGCAGGGAAGATTCTGCGCCACACCAGGCCACAGTTGGTATTGGGCATGGGTGGTTTCGTTACCGGCCCTGGCGGATTGGTCAGCAAGCTGTTGGGCATCCCCCTGGTGATCCATGAACAGAACACCATTCCCGGACTGACCAATCGCTGGTTGGCAAAGATTGCCACGCAGGTGTTGCAGGCCTTTCCGGGTAGTTTCCCGGAAGCCGTCGGTGCGGTGCGCACTGGCAACCCGCTACGTGCGGACATTACGGCCGTGGCCGAACCGGCAGAGCGCATGCGTAATCGTGACCAGACAGCCAGGGTGCTGATTATCGGCGGCTCTCTGGGTGCCCTGGCCCTGAACCAACAGGTGCCGCTGGCGCTGAGGCAACTGCAGCAACCTCTGGCTGTCCGTCATCAGGCCGGGCGCGGCAAGGCGGAGGCCACGCAGAAATTATATGCGCAGCAGCCCTGGGCGGAAGTCACGGAATTTATCGAAGATATGGCCGCAGCCCTCGCCTGGGCGGATTTGGTGATTTGTCGCGCCGGCGCTCTGACCGTCTCCGAGCTGGCGGCCGTGGGCGTGGCTTCCGTACTGATTCCCTACCCTCATGCCGTGGATGATCACCAGACCTGCAACGCCCGTTATCTGGTGGATGGCAGCGCGGCTGTGCTGCTGCCGCAGTCCGAATTGACTGAGGATGGGCTGGCGCGGCAGTTGCAGGTATTGCTAGGAGACAGAGGAAAGCTACTGGATATGGCGCTGGCGGCCAGAACACTGGCCAGGCCGGATGCCACCCACACCGTAGCAGACTGCTGTGAAGCGCAGGTGAAATCATGACCGATATCCAGAACATCAATGCCATGCCGAGAATCCATGCTGCGGAAGCCATGGGGCGCATGCGCCACTTGCACTTCGTGGGTATTGGTGGCTCCGGCATGAACGGTATCGCCCAGGTGATGCTCAATCTCGGGTATCAGATCAGCGGGTCGGATCTGGCGGAAAATGCAGCGACCAGGCGCTTGCAGGAGCAGGGAGCGGTAATTTATCTGGGACATGCAGAAAAAAACATCCGGGGGGTGGATGCAGTCATCATCTCCAGCGCGGTGACCAATGAAAACCCGGAGGTCATAGCCGCCAGGGCAGCCCGCGTCCCGGTGGTGCCCCGGGCGGAGATGCTGGCGGAAATCATGCGCTTTCGCTATGGCGTCGCCATTGCCGGAACCCATGGCAAAACCACCACCACCAGTCTGGCCGCAACGCTGCTGATAGAAGCAGATATGGATCCAACTTTCGTCATTGGTGGACAACTCAATGCCGCAGGCAGTTATGCCCGGCTGGGTACGGGGGAGATCCTGGTTGCCGAAGCAGATGAGAGTGATGCGTCATTTCTGTATCTGCTGCCCATGATGGCGGTAGTGACCAACGTGGACAGGGATCATATGGGAACCTACGGCGGAGAGTTCAGCCGCCTGCAGGATGCCTTTGTCGAATTTCTCCATCATCTGCCGTTTTATGGGTTGGCCATTTTGTGCATCGACGATGCCGAGGTACGGAAGCTGCTGCCCAGAGTGACTCGCCAGGTGCTTACCTATGGTGCTCGGGAAGAAGCGGATTTGCGTGCAATCAATATTCGCCACGACCGCCAGACCAGTCATTTTCAGGTGCAGATGAAAGGCCGGAAGACTTTTGATGTGAGCCTTAACCTGCCGGGCAAACACAATGTCATGAATGCCCTGGCTGCAATAGCAGTGGCGCTGGAAATGGGGGTGAGTACAGATGTTATACACAAGGCGCTGGCAGGTTTTGCCGGTATTGACCGCCGGTTCCAGGTGCATGAACACTGCAATTTTGGTGCCGGCAGCTTCATGCTGGTGGACGACTATGGCCACCATCCCAGGGAAATAGCGGCAACCATCAGTGCCGTGCAGGAAGGCTGGCAGTCGCGGCGTCTGGTGCTGGTGTTTCAGCCGCATCGCTATACGCGCACCCATGATGCGTTTGAAGATTTCGTGCAGGTTTTGTCCGAGGCGGACGTGCTGGTGCTGACAGAGGTATATGCCGCAGGCGAGAGGCCGCTGCCGGACGCTGATGGCCGGGCTTTGAGCCGGGCTATTCGTGCCCGGGGGCAGGCTGATCCGGTATTTGTCAGTGATTTACCAGAGCTGCCGGAGGTGCTCAAGAGCGTGGTGCAGGCCAATGACATCGTGCTCATGATGGGAGCGGGAGATATTGGACAGATGGCAGCCAGGCTGTCGGAGGAATGGTGCAAATGAAACAGCAGAGCATGATCAGGTATTTGCACATGGGATGTGGTGAGTCGCTGGCTGCCCGCCAGCTGGGAAGTCTGGCTTTGAAAGATGTGATGGCTGCCAGGCAGTTGAATCCTGCAAAGCCTGTTGTTGTGGAGAAAAGGAGGAAAGCCCATGAGGAGCAGCGTTGAAGTAACCTGCCACCATACGATGCTACTTTTTGATGAATCGATGGCCAAACACACCACCTGGCGTGTTGGCGGCCCGGCGCGCTATTACTTTCAGCCGGCGGATGTGGCGGATTTGTCGGATTTTCTGCGATCGCTGCCTGTCGGAGAGCAGATCTTGTGGTTGGGGCTGGGCAGCAATCTGCTGGTGCGCGACGGTGGCTTCGCCGGAACCGTGATCGCCGTCTGTGGGCGGCTGAACGAAATCGAAACCATTGCCGGCAGCCGCTTGCGGGTTGGTGCCGGTACGCCCGGCGCCTTGGTGGCGAGACATGCCGCCCGCGCCGGTCTATGTGGGGCGGCGTTTCTAGCGGGTATTCCTGGCACCATGGGGGGAGCCCTGGCGATGAATGCCGGTGCCTTTGGTGGTGAGACCTGGCAGCGGGTGATCAACGTCCAGACCATTGATCGCCAGGGAGTCATACACCGGCGTACTCCCCTGGAATACAAGGTGGCATATCGTGAAGTGAAAGCGCCGAAAGAGGAATGGTTTGTCGGGTGTGAGCTGCAACTGGAACCCGGTGATGCAGGGGCGGAGCGGCGGGAGGTACAGCGCCTGCTGGTACAGCGCAATGCCACCCAGCCTGTAGGGCAGCCCAGTGCTGGCTCGACCTTTCGCAACCCGCCGGGTGATCATGCAGCGCGCCTGATCGAGGCGGCAGGATTGAAGGGGTTTCAGCTGGGCGGCGCCAAGGTATCGGAAAAGCATGCCAATTTCATCGTCAATACGGGCGCTGCCACAGCGGCGGATATAGAGGGGTTGATCCGGCATGTGCAGCAAACGGTTGAGCAGCACACAGGAACCTGCTTGCAGACCGAAGTGCATATCGTGGGTGAGCCTGCATGAGCGTCCAGGCAACAGATTTTGGCAAGGTCGCGGTGCTCATGGGGGGGTGGTCCGCAGAAAGGCCTGTGTCCCTCATAAGCGGTGCCGCGGTGCTGGCTGGTTTGCAGGACAAAGGGGTGGATGCGCACGGTGTTGATGTAGGCAGGGACATTTGTGAAGTACTCAAGGCAGGTGGTTTCGACCGGGCATTTGTCATGCTGCACGGCCGTGGTGGGGAAGATGGCGTGATACAGGGCGTACTGGAAACCCTGGGCCTCCCCTATACCGGTAGCGGTGTGCTGGGTTCGGCTCTGGCCATGGACAAGATGCGCAGCAAGCAACTGTGGTCAGGCATGGGGCTGCCCACGCCGGAGTATATGCACATTGGTGGCGAAGAAGATCTCGAACCTGCTGCGCAAACCCTGGGATTTCCGCTTATGGTCAAGCCGGTGCATGAGGGTTCCAGCATCGGCATCAGCAGAGTGGAGAACGCCGCAGCCCTGCAGCAAGCCTGGGAGCTTGCACACCGGTTTGATTCCGAGGTGTTGGCAGAGCGCTGGATAGCAGGCAAGGAATATACAGTCACGGTTCTCGATAGTGCGGCCTTGCCCGTGATCCGCCTGGAAACACCCCATGAAATCTATGACTACGCAGCCAAATATGAAGCAGATACTACCGGTTACTTTATTCCCAGCGGCCTGTCGGTGGCTGCAGAAGACACCATGCGGCAACTGGCCCTGCAGGCGTTTCATGCAGTTGGGGCAAAGGGCTGGGGGCGCGTGGACTTCATGGTGGATGCCCGGGGGAAAGCCTGGCTGGTGGAGGTCAATACGGTGCCGGGAATGACAGATCACAGCCTGGTTCCCATGGCAGCGGCAGCGGCGGGGATGAACTTCCCCGAGCTGGTGTGGCGCATATTGTGTGGTTCTCTGGAGAGGAGCCAGTGAAGGGGAAAAAGACAAAGGTCCTGGCCCGGCGCTGGCGTCTGTGGGTGCTGGCGGGTTTTGCGGTGACGAGTGTTGCAGGGTTTTATGTTCTGGCTGGTTATCTGATGAACCCCCAAGTAATGCCGGTTCGCAGCATCCAGATCAAGAATGAATTTCGCAACCTGGACAAGGTCAGTCTGCAGCAGGCTTTGCTCAAGGCGATTGATGGTGGTTTTTTCAGCGTTGATTTGCGCAAGCTGCGGGCAGCTGCCCTGAGTGCTGCCTGGGTAGCGGAAGCGAAGGTCACCAGAGTCTGGCCGGACAAACTGCTGGTGGAAGTGGTAGAGCAGACGCCAATTGCAAGCTGGGGCGAAGATGCCTTGCTGAATGCCAATGGTGAAGTGTTTCGTCCGCAACGAAAACCAGATAAACAGTTGCCTCTGCGTTTCAACGGAGATGAGGACAAGGCATCGCTGATGCTGGATTTCTTCATCACCGGGCAAAAGATGTTTCGCCAGTACGGGATGTCCATTCGTGAAGTGGATCTGGACAAGCGTGGCGAATGGCGGCTGAAACTGACAAACGGAACAACTATCGTGGTGGGCAAGGAACAGATGGACAAGCGAATAAAGCGCCTGCTGGGCGTGTATGCGGTGCTGGAGCAGGCACAGCGAAAGCCCTTGCGTGTGGATTTGCGTTATGAACAGGGCTTTGCCGTGAGTTGGCGGGAAGAGGAAAAAGGCTGATGAGAAAGTCTGGCAAGAAAATTATTGTGGGTCTGGATATCGGTACTTCCAAGGTGGTGGCTATTGTCGGAGAGGTGACGCAAGACGACGAAATCGAAATCATCGGTATCGGCAGCAACCCTTCACACGGTTTGAAAAAAGGGGTGGTAGTCAATATCGAATCTACGGTGCAGTCCATACAACGGGCAGTGGAGGAAGCCGAATTGATGTCCGGCGTGGAGATTGAATCCGTCTACGCAGGCATTGCAGGCAGCCATGTATCCAGCCTCAACTCCCATGGCATTGTGGGCATCAATGATGGCGAAGTCACCGCCAGTGACGTGGAGCGCGTCATCGATGCGGCGCGGGCGGTGCCCATTCCGGCGGATCAGCGCATTCTGCATATCCTCCCCCAGGAATTCATCATCGATAACCAGGAAGGCATCCACGAGCCTGTGGGCATGTGTGGTGTGCGCCTGGAAGCCCAGGTGCACATGGTTACCGGAGCGGTCAGTGCGGCGCAGAACATTATCAAATGTGTGCGCCGCTGTGGACTGGAGGTGCAGGATCTGATCCTGGAGCAGATCGCCTCCAGCCACTCGGTGCTGGATGAAGAGGAGAAGGAACTGGGTGTGTGTCTGGTGGATATCGGCGGCGGCACCACGGATATCGCCGTGTTTACCGGCGGCTCCATTCGTCACACTGCGGTGATTCCCATCGCCGGCGACCAGGTGACCAACGATATTGCAGTGGCCCTGCGCACGCCCACCCACTTTGCGGAGGAGATCAAGCTGAAATATGCCTGCGCCCTGAGCAAACTGCCTTCGGCGGACGAAACCATCGAGGTGCCCAGCATCGGTGACCGCGCCCCGCGGCGCATGTCCCGCCAGACCCTGGCGGAAGTGGTGGAGCCCCGTTATGAAGAGCTGCTCACCCTGGTGCATGAAGAGCTGCGCCGCTCCGGGTTCGAACACCTGGTCGCTGGCGGCATCGTACTTACCGGTGGCAGTTCGAAAATGGAAGGGCTGGTGGATCTGGCCGAAGAAGTATTCCACATGCCGGTGCGCCTCGGGGTGCCCCAGTATGTAACCGGCCTGGTGGATGTGGTGCGCAACCCCATCCATGCGACAGGTGTCGGTTTGCTGTTGTTCGGACAGCAAAACAGTTCAATCAATGTGCCCCATGAGAACAAGGGTACGTTGCGGGCAACCTGGGAACGGATGAAAAGCTGGTTCCAGGGAAATTTTTAATGAGATTTAAATGTGTTTAAGCGGCTCCCCGGCAGGAGCAATACAGGCAGATCGTTTAGGAGATTGGTGAAATGTTTGAATTAGTGGATGTAGACAGTCAGAACGCGGTTATCAAGGTCATTGGTATCGGTGGCGGTGGAGGAAATGCCGTCACCCACATGCTGCGCGGCAACATCGAGGGTGTGGATTTCATCTGCGCCAATACCGATGCCCAGGCGCTCAACAATTCGGAGGTGAATACCACGTTGCAGATCGGGTCGGGTCTGACCAAGGGGCTGGGCGCGGGCGCAAATCCCCAGGTCGGCCATCAGGCGGCCATGGAAGATAAAGATCGCATTGCCGAGGCCATTAAAGGCTCGGACATGATCTTCATCACCGCTGGCATGGGTGGGGGAACCGGTACCGGCGCCGCGCCCGTGGTTGCTGAGGTGGCAAAAGAACAGGGCATCCTGACCGTTGCCGTGGTGACCAAGCCCTTCCCTTTCGAGGGCGAAAAGCGCATGAAAGTTGCCGAGATGGGTATCGCAGAGCTTGGCAAGCATGTGGATTCCCTGATCACCATCCCCAATGAGAAGCTGCTTGCGGTGTTGGGCAAAAGCACCAGTCTGCTGGATGCATTCAAGGCAGCCAATGACGTGTTGCTGAACGCGGTGCAGGGCATTGCCGAACTGATCACCCGTCCCGGCCTGATCAACGTGGATTTTGCCGATGTGCGCACGGTGATGGGGGAGATGGGCATGGCGATGATGGGTTCAGGCAGCGCTTCTGGTGAAGAGCGGGCGCGCAAGGCGGCAGAAGCTGCGGTCAACTGCCCCCTGCTGGATGATTTCCATTTGACCGGCGCCAAGGGTGTGTTGGTGAATATTACTGCCGGTCTGGATCTGGGTATCGGTGAGTTTGACGAAGTGGGCACCACCGTCAAGGAATTCGCCCGGGAAGATGCTACCGTTGTGGTGGGCACGGTTATTGACCCGGATATGCATGACGAGCTGCGGGTAACCGTGGTTGCCACCGGCCTTGGCGAGGAAGAGGAAGTGGAGGTTGCCCGGCCGGAGATGGAGGTGGTTCCCGCGCCAAAGGCGGTTATTCCCGAGGCCGACACTGGCAGCCAATACGAAGAACCGCAGGTGCAGAGAAATGTCGCCCGATCCTATGAGAACCTGGAGGTTCCCACGGCCATTCGCCGCCGCCAGGAGCAAAAGGCAGCTTCCCAGCCCCTGGAGAAACAGGATATGGATTATCTTGATATCCCTGCTTTTCTGCGCCGTCAGGCAGATTGATCAAGGTCTCGTCCGGGAGGCGGGAGTTTGCATTTGGGGTCGAAAAAGGGTAGATTAGGGAAATCCCTGATTTACCCCTAGATGTTCCCTAGGGGTAGCTCTGAAAATTTTCGGCATTTGGCCGCAGGCAAAGAGAAAACGCTGATGATAAGGCAACGCACACTAAAAAATGTCATACGGGCTACAGGAGTTGGCCTGCATACCGGTGAAAAGGTTTTCCTCACCCTGCGTCCCGCAGCAGTGGATACGGGAATCGTGTTCCGGCGTGTTGATCTGCCTGAACCCATGGATATTCCAGCTACCGCAGAAAATGTCGGTAATACCCAGCTTTCCACCACCCTGGAAAAGGGCGGCGTGGAAATCTCCACGGTGGAGCATTTGCTTTCAGCCTTTGCCGGGCTGGGCGTCGACAATGCCTTTGTGGACGTAAGCGCCCCGGAAGTGCCGATCATGGATGGCAGTGCAGGTCCTTTTGTCTTCCTCATTCAGTCTGCCGGTGTGGAAGAGCAGAATGCCCTGAAAAAATTTATACGCATCAAGGACGTGGTCGAAGTCAATGATGGTGACAAGGTTGCCCGCTTCGAGCCCTTCGAGGGTTTCAAGGTCAGCTTTGGCATTGATTTCGATCATCCGGTGTTCACCGATGACACCCAGTTTTCCAGTATTGATTTCTCTTCCACCTCTTTCGTGAAGGAAGTCAGTCGTGCGCGCACCTTCGGCTTTCTGCGGGAAATCGAAATGTTGCGCGAAAAGAATCTGGCCCTGGGCGGTAGCATGGACAACGCTATTGTGGTGGATGACTACCGTGTGCTGAATGGCGATGGCCTGCGTTACGACGACGAGTTCGTCAAACACAAGATCCTGGATGCCATTGGCGATCTGTATCTTTTGGGTCACAGCCTGATTGGTTCTTTCCGGGGCTATAAATCCGGCCACGCGCTGAACAACAAATTGCTGAACAAGTTGATTGCCACCCCGGAAGCCTGGGAAGAGGTGACTTTCGATGAGGGAGACGGTCTGGCGCCAATCTCCTATATTGCACCAGTTCACGCTTCCTGAAGCAAAATGCTGGCAGATTCAGTTACCTGAAGCCCCACTCAGTCGTTTTAACGCCGCACGGATGGCCTGATCGTCAATGGAATCAGCCAGTTGGCTGACCAGCGCGGCGGTGTGCTCTGACAGGGAACCCAAGGGTCTTCTGCCGGGTCTAATGTTTTCGGACAAATAGATACGGATATCCAGCTTGTTCAGGTTTGGCGCCTGTTGTCTGGCGGCCTGAATGATTTGTGGGGCATGGAAGCGCAGGCGCGTACCCCATACGGGGGAGTCGGTGTGCAGAACAAGCCGCGCACCGCTGATGCGGGCATGGATGCAATGTTGCTGCAGGGGCGCAGGCAGCAGCTGGCGGATTTGCTCCAGTAGCGATTGCTGCTGCCGCAGCATACGCGCCAGGTGCCCCAGTTGTTCACTATTGTTGACTACGTTCGATACTGTGCGTGGTTTTTTTGTCATAGCGGGTTGATTATACGATGTCTTCCAGTCATGGGATCACGAATAACACTTCTGTCTGGTCGGCCAACTATTTGCTGCCGGTAATTTTGCTGATTGGTGCAGCGTTGTTATCCGGATACTATTACGGCAAGTTGCAGACTGTGCAGGTTGCTGAAAATCAAGCCATGCAATCCGCCCTGCAGGCCATGGCGGAAGAAAGGCATGAGCTTGACGCCCTGCGCAGCAGCATGGAAGCCGAGCTGGATGCCCTGGCGTTGCGTATCGGCAGTCTGCGTGCCCATCTGTTGCGCCTGAATGCCCTGGGCGAGCGTCTGGTCGGTGTCGGCAACCTGGATCCCCAGGAGTTTGATTTTGCATCCGAGCCGGCACAAGGTGGTGTGGATCAGGCGGATGCTGAATCTGTGGGCATGATGGAGCTGGAAAGTGAGCTGGAACGTCTTTCAACGGCATTTTCTGACCGGGAGCACAAGTTGATCCTGCTGGAAGAGATGCTGTCCAAGCGTGATGTGCGGGAGCAGGTGATTCCTTCCGGGCGGCCCCTCAAGCACGGTTTTATCAGCTCTACCTTTGGCCGTCGCACCGATCCTTTCAGCGGCAAGAAGAAATACCACAAAGGCGTTGATTTTGTCGGCAAGCGCGGCAGCGAAGTGCTGGCCGTTGCTGCCGGTGTTATTACCCAGTCCGAGCGCACCGGCGGTTACGGCAATGTAGTGGAAATTCGCCATGCAGATGGATATTCCACCCGTTATGCACACAACCAGGAGAATCTGGTGAAAGAGGGTGATCGTGTGGAAAAAGGCGAACCCATTGCCATGCTGGGGTCAACAGGCCGCTCCAGTGGCCCCCATGTGCATTTTGAAGTGCGCCGCAATGGAAAGATTGTCAACCCCGCCCGTTTTGTCAAGGGTGGGTAAGCGCCATTCCTTTCTTCCATATTCCTCAGTAAATACACCGCTTTTGCGGTATCATTTCCTTTTTGTTTCTGGCTGAAAGCAACTGTGTCATTGCATGGTTTGCAGCCGTTATTGTTATCGACCCTGAAAGGCCCCGAGCTACATGTTCAATAAAATCGCAAATAAGGTTTTTGGCAGCCGCAATGAGCGGGTAGTCAAACGCATGTTCAAGGAAGTTGAAAAGATTAACGCCCTGGAAGATTCTGTAAAAGGTCTTTCTGATGAAGAACTCCGGGACAAGACCGCAGGGTTCCGCCAGCGCCTGAAAGATGGCGAATCCCTGGACAAGCTCCTGCCGGAGGCATTTGCCGTGGTGCGGGAGGCAAGCATTCGGGCTCTTGGTATGCGCCATTTCGATGTGCAGCTGATTGGGGGCATGGTTCTGCACCAGGGAAAAATTGCGGAAATGCGCACAGGGGAAGGCAAGACCCTGGTGGCCACCCTGGCGGGGTACCTGAATGCCCTGGAGGGCAAAGGGGTGCATGTAGTGACCGTAAATGATTATCTGGCGCGAAGGGACGCCGTCTGGATGGGCAAGCTCTATCATTTCCTTGGCATGAGTACCGGAGTCATCAATTCTTCCGGCGGTGCCGGGCCGGATTCCAGCTCCTATCGTTTCGACCCGGAAGATGACGGTGCCGGAAGCGGCCATCGGTTTTTGTCTAATGTCAGCCGCAAGGAAGCCTACGATTGCGACGTCACTTATGGCACCAACAATGAGTACGGCTTCGACTATCTGCGCGACAACATGGCTTTCGAGGCTGCCCAGCGGGTGCAACGCATTCACTATGCGGTGGTGGACGAGGTGGATTCCATCCTTATCGATGAGGCCAGAACGCCGCTGATCATTTCCGGGCCGGCGGAGGACAGTTCCGAGCTGTATCGCCAGATCAATGAAATCATCCCCCCTTTGACGCGCCAGGATCCCATAACCAATGAGGAAGGAAAGCCGGATTTTGGTCCCGGTGACTATTCCGTGGATGAGAAGGCCAAGCAAGTCTTCCTCAGCGATGAAGGACATGAACATGTGGAGAACATGCTCATCGAAGCCGGGCTTCTGGATGAAAATGCCAGCCTGTACGATACCGGCAATATCATGCTCATGCATCATGTGATGGCCGCATTGCGGGCGCATGTAATTTTTCAGCGCAATGTGGATTACATCGTGCGTGACGGCCAGATTGTCATTGTCGATGAATTTACCGGGCGCACCATGCCGGGAAGGCGTTGGTCCGAAGGTCTGCATCAGGCCGTGGAAGCCAAGGAGGGAGTGGAAATCCAGCAGGAAAACCAGACCCTGGCTTCCATCACCTTCCAGAATTTCTTCCGTTTGTATGACAAATTGTCGGGCATGACGGGTACCGCAGATACGGAAGCCTTCGAGTTCCAGCAGATCTATGGACTGGAAGTGGTGGTGATTCCCACCAACAAGCCCATGCTGCGTGATGATCAGACGGATCTGGTGTACCTTACGCCGCAGGAAAAATTTGATGCCATCGCTGAAGACATCCAGGATTGCGTAAAACGCGGGCAGCCTGTGCTGGTGGGCACCGCCTCCATCGAGGTTTCCGAGCTCGTATCAGAATTGTTGCAGAAGGCAGGCGTCAGGCACGAGGTGCTCAACGCCAAGCAACATGAGCGTGAAGCCCGCATCGTTGCCGAAGCCGGTTTGCCCGGTGCGGTCACCATCGCCACCAACATGGCTGGCCGTGGAACCGATATCGTGCTGGGTGGAAATGTTGATGTAGAGATCGATGACCTGGGGCCGGATGCCACCGAGGAACAGCGGAAAGCGCTGCAGGAAGCCTGGAAGCAACGGCATCAGCAAGTACTGGAGGCAGGTGGCCTGCGGGTAGTTGGTACGGAACGGCACGAATCCCGGCGTATCGATAACCAGTTGCGCGGTCGCTCCGGGCGCCAGGGTGATCCCGGCTCCAGCCGCTTCTATCTGTCCCTGGAAGACAGCCTGATGCGCATTTTTGCCTCCGAGCGCGTTGGCAAGCTGATGCAGAAGCTGGGTATGCAGGAAGGCGAGGCCATCGAGCACCCCTGGGTAAACAAGGCTATTGAGAATGCCCAGCGCAAGGTGGAAGGCCGCAATTTCGACATCCGCAAACAGTTGCTGGAATACGATGATGTTGCCAATGACCAGCGTAAGGTAGTGTATGAACAGCGCAATGAGCTTATGGATGTGGATGATATTTCCGATACCATCGCCAGCCTGCGGGCAGATGTGCTCAACGATGTTATCAACACCTGTATTCCACCGCAAAGCATCGAGGAACAGTGGGACATTCCCGGTCTTACCGAAGCACTGAAGGAACGCTTCGATCTGGCTCTGCCCCTGCAGCAGTGGCTGGACGAAGACGATTCCCTGCATGAGGAAACCTTGCGCCAGCGTCTGTTGGAGTCCCTGGAACAGGCGTATGCGGACAAGGTGGCGGTTGCCGGCGAAGAGCAGATGCGCTACATCGAAAAAGCCGTGATGCTGCAGACCCTGGACACCCATTGGAAGGAGCATCTGGCAGCAATGGATTATCTGCGTCAGGGCATACATCTGCGTGGTTATGCGGCCAAGAATCCCAAGCAGGAATTCAAGCGCGAGGCTTTTGAGCTGTTTTCCGGCATGCTGGATGCGATCAAGGCGGAAGTGGTGGAAATCCTCAGCAAGATGCAACTGGCAGATGCCCCCTCCCTGGAGGCTGAACCCCAGATCAACGAATTCGAATTCAAGCACGAAGCTTTCGGCGGCCTGCCGGAGCAAGCACCAGCGGAAGCTGCCGAAGAAGAACCCCGGCAGCCCTATGTGCGCCCCGACAGGAAAATCGGCCGCAATGAACCCTGTCCCTGTGGCTCCGGAAAAAAATACAAGCAGTGCCACGGCAAACTACAGTAGCAATGGCGACCGGGATACTGCCGGTTGCCGGCGTCCGCCTGGCGGCTGCCGCCGGAGGGATCCGCTATCAAAACAGGGATGACCTGGTGCTCATGGAGCTGGCGGAAGGCAGTGTTGCGGCTGCCGTGTTTACTCGCAATGCATTCTGCGCGGCACCAGTGATCGCCGCCCGCCGCCACCTTGGCCAGGCTGCCCCGCGTTATCTGCTGATCAACTCCGGCAATGCCAATGCAGGCATGGGGGAAGGGGGGCTGGCGGCCAGCCTGGAAACCTGCCGCCTGGTGGCAGCCGCCGCCGGTGTCGCCATCAACCAGGTGCTGCCGTTTTCCACCGGCGTTATCGGTGAAGAGCTGCCTGTGGATCCCTTTGCCCGCGCCATGCCCGACCTGCTTTCCTCCCTGGAGGAAGACAACTGGCCACCAGCCGCCTGTGCCATCATGACGACGGACACAGTGCCCAAGCTGGCGAGCCGCAGCTTCCAGGCCGAAGGGCAAACCGTGACCGTTACCGGCATGAGCAAAGGTTCCGGCATGATCCGTCCTGATATGGCGACCATGCTGGCCTTTATTGCTACGGATGCTCAGATCTCTGCCACCAACCTGCAACAGGCGCTGGAAACGGCGGTTGGCCCCTCTTTCAATTCCATTACCGTAGATGGAGACACTTCCACCAACGATGCTTGCGTACTGGTCGCCACGGGTGTTTCCGGCGTGGATGTGAATGCGGCTGCTTCCGGGCAGGCATTTCGCCAGGCTGTCGATGGGGTCTGTATGGAATTGGCTCGCGCCATCGTGCTGGATGGGGAAGGTGCAACCAAGCTGGTCGAAATCGTTGTGGAAGAAGCCGAATCGGAAGCCCAGGCAAGGGATGTTGCCTATACCATCGCCCATTCTCCTTTGGTGAAAACCGCATTGTTCGCCTCCGACCCCAACTGGGGGCGTATCCTCGCAGCTGTGGGCAGAGCCGGAGTCAGTCATCTTGATATCAGCAAAGTCCGCATCTGGCTGGATGATGTCTGCATCGTCAGCCGGGGAGGAAGAGACGCCGGGTACACTGAAGAAGCCGGTCAATCGGTCATGCATCAGCCTGGCTTCACCATTCGTATTGCCCTGGGAAAAGGACAGGCCCGTACCCGCATTCTGACCTGCGACCTGTCTTTCGACTACGTTAAAATCAACGCTGAATACCGTACCTGATGTGGCTGGACTCCCTGTTATTCATGTAGCTGCAGGTGTGCTCAAAAACCCGGAAGGCGAGGTCTTGCTGGCGCGGCGTCCCGCTGGCAGCCACCAGGGCGGCTTGTGGGAATTTCCCGGGGGCAAGATTGAACCAGGCGAGACAGCGCAACAGGCGCTGGCGCGGGAGCTGCTCGAAGAGTTGGGAGTGCGGGTGGAGAAATGCCGTCCGCTGATTCGCGTCTCCCATTGCTATCAGGATCGCACCGTGGTGCTGGATACCTGGCTGGTCAGCCGGTGGCAGGGCGAGCCCCGTGGAAACGAAGGCCAGCCTCTGTCCTGGGTGCCGCCCCAGGAACTTTGCAGCCGGCCCATGCCGGCTGCAGACAAGCCTGTCCTGGGCGCCCTGGATCTGCCGGACATCTATCTGATTACTCCCCCGGCGGTTGAGAACCGGGAGCATTTTTTGGCGCAGCTGGAAAGAGCGCTGAAATCTGGCCTGTCGCTGTTGCAGTTCCGCGTGTTTGGCCTGGAGGCCAAACGGCTGGAGCACCTGGCTCGGGAAGCCTGTCTGCTGTGCAAGGAGCATGATGCGCGCATGATGCTGAACGGCTCCGCAGCGCTGGCGCAGAAAATTGGTGCGCATGGCCTGCACCTGGATCGCCGTCGCCTGCTGTCGTCAGACTGCCGCGGGGACTATCCGGATTTGCTCCTGTCGGCATCCTGCCATGATGCCAGGGAGTTGCAGCAGGCAGAGAGTTTGGGGGTGAATTTTGCCGTGCTGTCACCCGTGCTTCCTACCTTGAGCCACCCTGATGCAGAAGTGCTTGATTGGGATGGATTCAGCAAGCTGTGCAGGAATGCATCTATTCCCCTGTATGCCCTTGGGGGCATGTCAGCTGCAATGCTGGAACAAAGCTGGGTGCAGGGGGCGCAGGGAATAGCCGGTATTCGTGGCTTGTGGCCGGGTTAATAGTAATAACACGGCCATTCCCGCGCAGGCGGGGAATCCAGGGTTTCGGAATGAAGGTAATGTTACTCCGGTTTCCGTTGTTCCTCTTCCTCATCGCCGAGCCATTCATTCAAATCGATCAACTGACAGCGCTGGCTGCAAAAGGGCCGCCAGGTGGAAGACGGCTCCCATTTTACAGGCTGGCCGCAGGTGGGGCATGGGACGCTCACCGGCATATTCTTTGGTGAGTCTGGTTTAGATTGCACAGGTCTTTAATTCAAAAGGAACATCCTGTTCGGTTTGCTGTGGATGATCCCAATCGATGCTTTCCAGAAAGCGAACACAGAAACGGTGCTTGCTGCCGCTGATTTCTGCGTACAGCAAGGATTCGGCTCCCACTTTTACCTGGATCAGCTGCATTCCCCGTTTGGAATCCAGGTTGTGCTGATAGAGTCCCCCGACGGCAGTTTGTTCCTGGTACACGCTGCTGCTGCGTAGCAGTCCCAACAGTAATTCCGCTGTTTCCTGCACCGTGCTGATTTCATGCCGCCAGCCGTCGAGTTGCATGACTCTTTCCGTATGCGGCAGGTTGAGCCAGTAGTGGAACTGAGGCAAGTCAAACTCATAACTGCCGCCGGGAATCGGTGCGCGTTGTGAAATGCTGTTCAGAAAGCCGTTTTTTCGCAAGGAACCACCAAGCTGCCGGTTGCTGGCGTACAGGCGCTCGACCGTGTGAGCGATATCGTCCAGCACCTGCTGCAAACGAAGCTGATCCACTTTCGGGTTGGCGCTGATGGACGCCAGGGACTTCTGTTGCTGATCCAGCTGCTTGATCAGGTCTTTCCTGATGTCCGTGCGGGCGAGTATGCTGCTGATGTCCAGCAATGCCTGCAAGGCAGCCCGGCTTTGCCACTGGCTGCTGCCCGCGAGATGATACTCGAACTGCCCGAACAAATGGGATATCCGCAGCAGGGTGCGCGTCCGTTCGTTTAATGGATGTTCGAAAAGAATCGGGTTTTGCAAAGCAGGCATCCGGCCAGTGGCAATGATGTTGGTATTGTCCTCCAGATGGAGGAGAGGTTCAATCTGAACGGGCTTTCAGGGACAGGTATTGTTTGTGCAGCTTCTCCACCTGCCTGTGCAAATCCTGCAAAGCGCCGGTATTTAGAATAATGTCATCAGCAGCATTCCTGCGAGCCTCTCTGGAAGCTTGGGCGGCAAGGATTTTTTTTGCCTGTTTCTCAGTGCTGCCGTCTCTTTGGCGTACGCGCTGCAGCTGCAAGCTTTCCGGGGCGTCTACCAGAAGAATCCGGTCTGACATGTAACCCAGATTGTTTTCTACCAGTAAAGGGACAACCAATATGGCATAGGGTTCATTTTTGATTCGAGGCAATTGGCGCTCTACCTCTTTCTGAATGGCGGGATGGAGAATGCTTTCAAGGGTTGTTTTTGCGGCGTCATCGGCAAAGATATGCTCCCGGAGCAGCCTTCGGTTCAAGCTGCCATCTGCTGACAGAAAGCGGGCGCCCAGTTGCTTCTGTATTTCTGCAAGTGCGGGTTTTCCCGGCTCGACCAGCTCCCGGCTGATTTGGTCTGTATCGATCACCGGTACGCCCAGGCGGGCAAAGTGATCACTGACCGTTGTTTTGCCGCTGGCTATGCCGCCTGTCAAGCCGATTTTGAGCATGGTTGTGGCACAGGATCAACCTATACCCGCAAATTGCAGGTAGCTTTGGTTGATTTCATCTCCCCAGAGCATGGCAATCCATCCTGCCGCCGCCAGATAGGGGCCAAAAGGAATGGGCACGGCCTTGTCTCTTCCCAGAAACAGAATCATGCCCAGGCCGCTGATTGCACCAACCGCAGCAGATACCAGCAGGATCTGTGGAAGCAATTGCCAGCCCAGCCAGGCGCCGAACAGGGCGAAGAGCTTGAAATCCCCATACCCCATCCCTTCCTTGCCAGTGACCAGAAGGAACAGATGGAAGATAAACCATAGTGACAGATAGCCCGCGACAGCGCCGTAAACAGCAGACTCGATATCGGTGAACCAGCCATTCAGGTTCAGCATCAGTCCCAGCCAGATCAATGGCAGTATGAGTACATCTGGCAGCAATTGCAGCTTGATGTCGATGACGCTCATGGTGAGCAGCGACCAGGTCAACACCAGCGCTGCCAGCGCCTGCCAGGTGAAGCCGAAATGCCAGGCCACGGCTACAGACAGCACGGCGGCAAGCAGTTCGACCACGGGATATTGAACAGAAAGACGGGTGCCACAGGAGGTGCAACGCCCTTTCTGCAGCAGCCAGCTGATCACCGGTATGTTTTCCCATGCCTTGATGCGATGCCCGCAGGAAAGGCAAGTGGAAGGTGGGGTCATCAGATAGGCCAACCCAAACCACTTGTTCGGTGCGTATTCGGTTTCTACATCTGCCAGTTCGTCGCAGGCGTCTTGCAGCTCCTGCTCCATGCGTTTGGGCAGACGGTAGATGACTACGTTCAGGAAACTCCCGACAATCAGGCCAAGAATAAAAGTTAATGGATAGAAAACGATTGGCTGAGCAAAGATCTCGGTCATTTAGATCGCTGCACCAAGCTTGAAGATGGGCAGATACATGGCCACAACCAGACCACCCACCAGGGTGCCCAGAACCACCATGATCAGCGGTTCCATCAAACTGCTGATGGCATCAACGGCATTGTCTACTTCTTCTTCATAAAAGTCGGCTACCTTACTGAGCATGTCATCCAAAGCGCCGGATTCTTCGCCAATGGCGACCATTTGTTTGACCATATGAGGAAACAATGGCTGTTGTTCCATGGCCAGGCGCAGCGATTGACCGGTGGCAATGTCTTCACGCATTTCTTTTACCGCATTGCCATAGACGATGCTGCCTGTAGCGCCCGCAACGGATTCCAGCGCCTCGACCATAGGTACGCCTGCTGCAAACATGGTGGATGTGGTGCGGGCAAAGCGCGCCAGCGCAGATTTATGCATGATCGAGCCAAATATGGGTGCTTTCAACATGGCTCTGTCGATCAGTTCCCGGAATTTTGGCGAACGCTTCCATAAGTTGGAGAGAAGAATCACTGCAGCGGCTAGCCCCAACAGGATGGCCCACCAATAGTCTTGAACAAAATACGACAAATCAAGGACAAGCTGGGTGAAAGCAGGCAATTCAGCGCCAAAGCTTTCAAATAGATCTGCAAATATCGGCACAACGAAGATCAACAGGATGGCAGTAACAACAATGCCTACGACAACAACAGATGCAGGATAGACCAATGCTTTCTTGATCTTCTTCTTCATGGACTCCGTTTTTTCCTTGTAGGTCGCAATGCGATCCAGCAGGGTTTCCAGGACACCGGCCTGTTCACCGGCTTCGACCAGATTGCAAAACAGATCATCAAAGTAAAGCGGATGCTTTCGCAGGGCGTTGGTGAGAGAAGTGCCGCCTTCTATATCAGCCTTGATCGCAAGAATCAGTTCTTGCACCGATGCATTGTCATGTCCTTTCCCGACGATATCCAGAGCCTGCACCAGGGGCACCCCTGCTTTCATCATGGTGGCCAGTTGGCGAGAGAATATGGCAATGTCGCCAGTAGTGATCTTGGGCTTGCCAAATGAGAGGGTGATTTGCTTTTGAACCTTGATCGGGGTTACACCCTGCTTGCGCAGATCCGCCCGGACGATGGCGTCGTTTGCAGCGCGGAGCTTGCCCTTGATTTTTTTCCCCCGCCGGTCGGTGCCCGTCCAGGCGTATTCGTAGGATTTCTCTGCCTTTGGTTTTTTCGCCGTTCTGGTTGCCATGCTTTATTAATCCTTGGTGATTCGGTTGACTTCTTCCAGACTGGTCAGGCCATTCTTCACTTTTAACAGACCCGCAGTTCTCAGGTCATAATAATAGCCGTCTTTCAAGGCCTGTTCCTTGAGCTGCATAGCATTTCCTTCTTCCAGAATAATCTGGGCAATCCCTTCTGATACTGGAAGAATCTCGAAAATCCCGACCCGCCCCTTGTAGCCATTGTTGCACTTGTCACAGCCAATGGCCTTGTAGATGGTAAGACCTTCAGCCACTTCGGCTTCCGTAAAACCTTCCTCCAGTAATGCGGTGCGAGGAATCTCCTCTGGTTCCTTGCAGTGTTCGCAAAGGCGCCGCCCCAGGCGCTGAGCCATGATCAGGTTGACCGATGAGGCGATGTTATAGGGAGGGATACCCATGTTGGCCAAGCGGGTCAGGGTTTGTGGCGCATCGTTGGTGTGCAGGGTGGAGAGCACCATATGTCCGGTTTGGGCGGCTTTCACGGCGATTTCGCCGGTCTCCAGGTCCCGTATCTCCCCCACCATGATGATGTCCGGATCCTGGCGCAGGAAGGCGCGCAACGCATCGGCGAAGTGCAAACCGCTTGCTGTGTTGATATTGACCTGGTTGATGCCTTCCACCTGGATTTCCACCGGATCCTCTGCGGTGGAAATATTGATTTCCGGGTCATTCAGAATATTCAGCGCCGTGTACAAGGTCACAGTCTTGCCACTACCCGTGGGGCCAGTAACGAGGATCATCCCGTAAGGCTTTTTGATGGCCTCCATAAAAAGCCCTTTCTGGTCTTCTTCAAAACCCAGGGCATCTACGCCGATGGTTGCAGCTGTAGCATCCAGAATACGCAAAACGACCTTTTCCCCATACAGAGTGGGACAGGTATTGACCCGGAAGTCGATGGCATGGTGCTTGGATACCTTGAGCTTGATGCGCCCGTCCTGGGGAACCCGCCGCTCGGCGATATTCAGGCGCGCCATAACCTTCAGGCGGGAAGACAGGCGTTGGGCGATATTGACCGGCGGAGAGGCCTTTTCGAACAATAAGCCATCCTGGCGATAGCGTATGCGGAAGCTTTTTTCGTAGGGTTCGAAGTGAATATCCGATACCCCGCTATTGATGGCGTCGAGCAAAATTTTGTTGACGAAGCGCACCACCGGGGCTTCATCAATTTCGGTTTGGGAGCCATCATCGGCGTCGTTATCGTCAAAATTGTCAAATTCTATGTTCTCCAGATTTTCTTCGAGCAATACACCCATGGCTTCGGATTGGGATCTTGAGGCCTCATCCAAAGCGATAGCAAGCTTGTCTTCTTCCACCAGAATGATTTCGATGGCAAGGCCGGTGTTGAACTGGATTTCCTTGATCGCTTCCTGGTTGGTCGGGTCGGATGCCGCCAGGAACAGCCGGTTTCCCCGTTTGGCTAAAGGCAAGACATGATGCTTGGTGACCAGGCTTGATTCTACTTCTTGTAACGGCAATGAATCCTTACTGACGGCTTCCAGATCAAGCAAGGGCAAGCCGAACTCCTGGGAGGCGAGAATTGCTATTTGGCGAGAGGAGGCCAACTGGTTACTAACAACATGGGAAACAAGAGGCATGCCTTCTTTTTTCGCCTGTTTTGTGGCTCCAATCGCTTTCTCCATGTCCAAAAGACCGGCATTAACCAGATAGCGGGAAAAACCTTTGAGATGATCCTGTGTGTTTTTATTCATTAGTGTCTAAAGCTCAGGTGTAATTTTATTTCGGTATGGGTATCTTGAACAATTGCCGTTCTGGCACATGCTGGAATCCGCAACCCATTGGTTTATCGGGGTGCTGGGATAACAAAAACAGCCTGTTAAGGGCGCCTGAACAATCCGGTTTTCGTCACGCCAGCGCAGGTCGGCGGCTTAAAGTTTTCAAGAACTTATGGAGTCCGGCCTGTGCCATGATGACCATATACATAGAGATGCCCTTACATGAAAAATTCCTTAAGGATCACCATCTAACACGGAGATTCTTAGCGCATTCTGTTCTGAATTCAGGGCGTTGTCCAGTTTTTGGCCGCACCAGTGTTTTTGTGGTTAACCGGTTGCCTTGGTGGAGAGGAAGCATGGTCTTGCTCGCCAACACCAGAGAGAAGTGACGTTTTTTGTCGCTCAGTGCCCAAACTGGTTGCTCATGCCTTCCATCACTTTTCAACTACTGGTGCAGGATGAGTCCGTACTCTTCTGTATTTAATGGATAATACCTGATTTTGATAAAATTGGCACGATACCTGCATTTTATTTTAACAGGCACCATTTTTTTTGCGTTGCTTGCAAGCAGAGGCAGTGGTGCGGTTATTAATGATTCATACTATTTCTAAAGAGGAATTCCACATGAAAAAACAATCGGGTTTTACACTTATCGAACTCATGATCGTAGTTGCGATCATCGGCATTCTGGCCGCCATCGCCTTGCCTGCCTATCAAGACTACACAGTTCGGAGTAAGGTTTCCGAGGCGCTGATTCAGGCCAGTTCCCCAAAAAGCCTGATCAGTGAGTCCTTCCAGAGTGACGGGCTGGCAGGTGTAACTGCAGCTGCTGATGAATACAACGCCCGCCCAGTTGCTGAAAAGCAGACAAAATATGTGAGTGATATTCAGGTAGACAACACTAACGGCGCTATCACTGTAACCTTGGCAGCTGCAGCAACTGCTGGTTTGCCTGCTGATGCAGCCGGTACAACTGTGGTATTTACACCTAACGTAAATAATGCACTGCTTACAGCTGGCGCAACTGGCGCGATTGATTGGGCATGTTCATCCCTAACCAATACAACTGCCACAACAAGAGGATTGACTGTTGCTGCCAACGGTACTATGCCCGCGAAGTATGCTCCTTCAGAATGCCGTTAATCTGAAAATTAACTGAGTATAACAGTATAAATAAAAAGAGATCGCTTTGGCGATCTCTTTTTATTGGTGCGCCCAGCATGGGCTACCCGCCGCACCACTGCGGGGATCCGAAGCGCCAAAGACCACATTGCCCGCCCGTGCATGAATGATAGCTCCGGCGCACATAGGACAGGGTTCCAGCGTGGCATACAAGGTAGTGTCCATGAGCCGGCAGTTTAACTATTAACTTTCATGGGTCATGGATCCACCCCAGATCATGGAAAAGTGCCCTCTTCCCCTTGGGGGAGAGAGCAGGGTGAGGGGGGGAGGGAGTTACCGGATGTATTTCCACGCTAACCCGGTGGGCTGGCAGCTGCGCCTCGATACAACTCGCTCTTCCTCAATTCCCCATGCTCTTCTGCCAGATCAGCCAACCGGTAGAGCATTTCGCTCAGTTGCTCACATTGCCAATGCTTCTTTGCAATTCCCTTGGCGAGAAGCTCTGCTTCCCGATAGGCGCCTATGCCAATAAACCAGTCCAACAGATCGCACACCAATAGTCGATTCAATCTCGGTCCCGGCCTGGCATGCTTGAAGTACGTCCGAAAAATCTCCTTGCGCAGCTGTTTGTCGGCACTATCAACCACGGGACGTGACAACAAGCGCTGGCTGACACGATGAAAAACATCTCCCTGAGCATCAATCCTCGCGGCCTCATGCAACAGAACCATGACCGGGATATTTTCCGGCTGCTCCGCATGCAGTTCCGACAACACAGGCAACGCCCGGCGATATTCAAGGCGGTCACATAAGCTTTGCGCCCACTCAAATCGTTGGGAGAAATCCTCAGCGGCCTGATTTGGCTCATCTTTCTCCTGACTCACAGGAAAATGCAACAAGCGGATAACCGCTGCCACCAATGCTCCTGTAAGCAAACCGCCCAAGTGGGCAAAGTAGTTTACGTTGGAATCTGGATAGGCCAATATATAGAACACTTCATTACCTATCCATAACGGCAGCAGTGCAATTGCCGGTAATGAAACATAATCAAAGTAAACAAAAACAAAGTAAAAGAACCGGATGCGCTTCTTCCAATAGAGCACCGTATACATTCCCATCAACCCGGCCACGGCGCCCGATGCGCCAATACTCGGGGTAAAGTCATTGGCTCTAAAAACAAAATCGAAACCTGCGGAACCCGACCCAACCAGGAGATAGCAGATCAAGAAGGCGGCATGCCCTATCGCTCCTTCAACCAAAAACCCCACCGCCAACAGAAATATCATGTTTCCAAGAAGGTGCATGATTCCGCCATGCAGAAACATATGACCCAGTATGCTGTCCCATCGGGGAAGCGCCGTTCGCAACCCCCAATTGATATACACCACTTTTGCCAACAGCTGATTGAACTGTTTGCGCTTTTTCTTCCAATCTGGATATTCAGTATTGTCTGGTGTGACTACCTGATCAGACAACAGTTTCTTCATAAAGCCATCATCGCGGACAATAAGGGAATACTGCAGGTAGGTATCAGGCTTATCGGGCAGCGGCTCCAACTCAGCAGTTGCATGCTGAGATTTGTAGTTCAGGTAATATTTCCATTCGATATCGCCCAGTCCTGACTCACCATAATAGTCTATCGCCTGCAGATAGCGCCCATCATCCCCGGATTGCCAGACGAAATAGCACAGAATGTTGATCAGGATAATTCCAAAAGTGACAACAGGAAAGTTGTGCCAGTCCAACTTCCTGTCCAGAGGAATAATGATCATCGGGTATCACCATGAAGTACATCGAGATAGGCATGTACATCCGGCATTACCGGATGTTGAGGGTAATTCTCCACCAGAAAATTCAATGTATTGATTGCCAGTTCATCCTTGTTCAGAGATTCACTCAGGGTTCTTGCCATCAAGAAATAGGCATGGGGGATGAATTCACTGCGAGGAAAGTGTTTATGCAAGCCATTCAACAGCTTTACCATCTGCTTGTGTTGCCCGGACCGGGTCAACGCCTGCGCCAATCGATAGTAGCCTTCGGCATCATCCGGCACACATGAAACGTGAAGAGAAAGACAATCCATATGGATTTCCGCAGCCTGGGCATATCTACCTCTGCGCAACAACAGTCGCAGATAGAAATTTGCGTGGGCCGATAACTTGTCTCCACGCTTTTCCAGCAAGCACAAGGAATGCAGGCGCTGGTGGACATCCAGATCATCAGGGTATTCCTCAACCAATTGCTCCAACTCGGCGATGGCAGCTTCCACATTGCCGATTTCCATCATGTTTTGATAATGGTGGAAGCGTTGATCAGATATTTCGTTCTCATCTTCTTCCACGGGTTGCCCTACCAACTCGTGATTCTGATACAGAATATATCCCATGACATGAAAAGTGAGGATAGTGAAGTAGCCGCTCACAAAGTAGTAAAATCCCCAATGAAGCTCCCCCGCCAGTATTTGGGTCGCATTTGAACGTGCCGCTTGCAGAACAAAGATCAAGCCGTAGAGCGCCAGATAAGACCACCCGATACGCACCACCAGACGCCACAAAATGGCAGGATTGAGCGCATCGATAAACGACTCGTTCAACGCCAATGCCATGATCGATGCCGGCGCCAGAAGCAGCCCGACGAAAACAAACAGGGCGCCCAATGTTTCCCAGCCATGCGCATACAGATCGCTTGCGATAAACACATAGGCCAGAATCAATCCGTAAAATTTGAACGGCAGGTCATAGTCACCGGCAATCGTCTGTGAATCCAGCGGCGGTGGTTCCATGTTGCCACGGGATGTTTGCTGCAACACGACAAATGCATACTTGAACATCATGGCATTCAGAATGATGGAAGCGGCAAAACCCCAGAAGCCACTATCGAATATCGTCAACAGCACAGATATTCCTATCACCAACAACAGGGGCTGGCTCCTGAAACCATATTTGAATACCTGGGGAAAATTCTGCCAAATGGGTGTTGGTGTCCTTGCCATGGTAAAAGCCACGCTATTTGTAATTCACTGTATGATCCCGGATGTATGTTACCAACACCCTGCAATACGACGACATCTCGATCCTCATCAGTATTGCTAAAACAGGAGGCGCATCACCTTCTCAGAAGAGTCTTCTAAGGGCCTGAAACAGCAGTACAACAACGGCTCCGGAAAAATAGGGGTGCTTGACGATAAAACCCAGTATTGATCGATTCTTGCCGAAATAGAAGGTATTGCCGGAGCGCTGGCGTATCTTCTCGACAGCCGCTTCGTACTCCTTGAAATCGGCTTCATTCACGATACGCCGGAGCGGGCTGATCCTGGACGTGAATACAGTATCCTTCCCCTCATTCTCAATCCGGTCATCGTAGCTGAACCAGGGGGCGGGGAAGATTGTTTAATCCCAAAGCGCGGCCAGTGGAAATTCCGTGGCATCGAAGGGTGCGATCGAGACGGGTTTGTCGTTGTCGAGGATCTCCAGCAATGTCCATTTGCCCTTGCGCAATTCATAGGCTTCCAGGGTTTTGATATCCGGATCGATGAGCCATATACGGGGAATGTTGAACTCGGCATAGAGGGGCATTTTCTATGCCCGATCGAGATGCGTGGTGGAAGGGGAAAGAATCTCGCAAACCCAGTCTGGCGGCAATTCGAACCAGGCGGTGTCGGGGAGTTCCGGCAGGCGTTCACGCTGCCAGCCTGCCAGGCCGGGAACCAGCACATGGGTATCCAGATGCAGTTCGGGTTCGTCCAGAATCCACCAGCCGCCAGGGCCGCCTCTTCCCTTGTCATAAGGGAAAGATATTTCAGCACCCAAAGAGGAGGATGCTCTTGTGTGTTTTGGCGTCGGACGGGGTGTGGTATGGAGTTGGCCGTGGACGATCTCCGCCACCAGAATATCGGGCACCGCCAGCAGATCATCATAAGTTGCAAGTTTTTTGGCAGTATCGCTCATGCTGGTGTTTCCTGGGGACTGATAGGACAAGCATAGCCCATCGCCGGCGCAAGAAAAACCCCGGCAGCTTCCGTTCTGCCCGGGTGGGTATCGTTGCGCGAAGTTGGACTTCCTGTCCAATGGCGTCCTTGCCAATTGGCTCGTCCTGAGCCGCTTCTTCAACGATGGGTTCAGTGTACGCGGGTTTGGGGGCGCTGCCTGTCGGTCAATTCCGAGAAGAATGTAGGCGGTATCTGATCCAGGCATTTGCTATACGGTGAGTGGCATTGTTAGGAATCACGAATCATAGACCGGCCCCGTGAGTTGCCGCCCAAAACGATCGAGATAGTGTTCAAACAGTTTCGGGTTCAAGTCCTTCAACGACCGCCGTTGCTGGATCAGATCGACTGCGGGAACGGCGGCAGTTCCCGCCATCACCAGGTCGGCAGTCACCCGATAATCTTTCGGTTCTTCTGTGTTGGTCATGCAGGCTTTATCCGCCAGTCTCCGCGCCAAGCCGGGCCGTTCCAACAGCGACCAGGCGGGAAAATCCTTGCTGTCCAATTCCGGATCCAGGTCCATGAAGCGCTGCCAGCGACTGCGCCAGAGCGGTTCTGCCTCCCTGCCGATGGTATCGGCCTGATCCGGAAAATGCCAACAGAGCTGGAACCAGCATCTGGTCGCGATCAACTCTTGTTGCAGATGCCCACAGGCCCGGGCATAACGGCGCAACAGCTGCGGTTCCCTGCTCCACTCTGCTTCTGATTCGATGCTCTGCTGCACTAGGTTCCAGGCTTCCAGCTGGATCGCCGGATAACTCGCATGCAGTTTCGGATGCTCTGGATCGTACGCTTTATCCTGCAGGGCGTGCAGTAGCCTTTGCCAGAAGGGCGCCAGAAAATCCCTACTGTCGGCGCTAAGTTTGTCGCTGGCCAAGGGTACTAATGTCTGCTCCAGATAGCCCAATTCGAAGGGCACATCTTCCACGGGCAGATGCAGGCGTTCGACCGCACAGGCCAACAGTTCCAGGTCGCCGGCCTGGTGATTGCCTGGGTCGGCATCCCACAGGCGCTTGAGTAGTTGGCGGGTCTGGGCAGAATCTTTCTTCTTCAGTGCACTAATGATGCCGTTGACCAGCGTGACGCTGGTGGTGTCGATGAACAGATCCAGTTGTCTTGGTGCATGGTCTAGCATAGTCGGAGGACAG
The DNA here is from genome assembly GCA_027083925.1 of Sedimenticola sp. Taxonomy (GTDB): domain Bacteria; phylum Pseudomonadota; class Gammaproteobacteria; order Chromatiales; family Chromatiaceae; genus Thiolapillus. The sequence continues at coordinate 35,802 of JALWMK010000144.1, forward strand.
GGTCAGGTCTTTGATTTGTGGTCTCTTGCCTGCCGTTCTCATGGTTGTTCCTGCTGAAGAAATGCGTTGTTGACATGTTAAACCATGGCGTAAATTTCGGCTAACAAAGGAAGAAGGGTGTTCAACCCCAAAGTGCGGCCAGCGGAAATTCCGTGGCATCGAAGGGTGCGATCGAGACGGGTTTGTCGTTGTCGAGGATCTCCAGCAATGTCCATTTGCCCTTGCGCAATTCATAGGCTTCCAGGGTTTTGATATCCGGATCGATGAGCCATATATGGGGAATGTTGAACTCGGCATAGAGGGGCATTTTCTGTGCCCGATCGAGATGCGCGGTGGAAGGGGAAAGAATCTCGCAAACCCAGTCTGGCGGCAATTCGAACCAGGCGGTGTCGGGGAGTTCCGGCAGACGTTCACGCCGCCAGCCTGCCAGGCCGGGAACCAGTACATGGGTATCCAGATGCAGTTCGGGTTCGTCCAGAATCCACCAGCCGCCAGGGCCGTTGTCTCCAAAATCATAGGGGGCGGAAATCTTGGCCCCTAGAGAAGATGAAGCGCGCGTATGTTTTGGCGCCGGGCGGGGCGTGGTATGGAGTTGGCCATTGATGATCTCGGCCACCAGAATGTCGGGCACCGCCAGCAGATCATCATAAGTTGCAAGTTTTTCGGCAGTATCGCTCATACTGGCGTTTCCTGGGGACTGATAGGACAAGCATAGCCTATTGCCGGCGCAAGAAAAACCCCGGCAGCTTCCGTTCTGCCCGGGTGGGTATCGTTGCGCGAAGTTGGACTTCCTGTCCAATGGCGTCCTTGCCAATTGGCTCGTCCTGAGCCGCTTCTTCTGTAACGATGGGTTCAGTGTACGGGGGTTTGGGGGCGCTGCCTGTCGGTCAACTCCGAGAAGAATGTAGGCGGTATCTGACCCAGGCATTGCTATACGGTGAGTGGCATTGCTCGGGATCACCAATCAAAGACCTGACCCCATATGCATTGGCGCCGAACCATCGAAGCACTTTTGCCAAGGAATATCGATAGCGATCAGTTAAGCAAAACCACGGTTTATTAACCGCTTACTCAATAACGGCTTGGAATGACCGCTTACTTTGCTTCAAAGTCTTTCTTGTCCACTGCCAAGTGATAGGTGGGATCCTCCATCACATTCACTTCCACCAGGTCGCCTGCCGTTTTTAGCAGCTGGCGGCATTCCGGGCTGAGGTGCTTGAGATGCAGGCGTTTATGCTCCCGGAGGTAGCGTTCGGCAAGCTTGTCGATGGCTTCGATGGCGGAATGATCGGCGACCCGGGCGTTCTTGAAATCCACCACTACATCATCCGGGTCATTCTTTGGATCAAAGATTTCCTGAAAATGATGCACCGAGGCGAAGAACAGCGGGCCATTCAGTTCATAGACCTTGCCACCCATGCGATTGCTGCGGCTGGTGGCGTTGATGTGCTTTGCGTGCTGCCAGGCAAAGACCAGCGCTGACAGGATGACGCCGATGATGACCGCAACCGCCAGATCGTAGAACACGGTGATTGCGGCAACAGAGATGCCGATGAGGGTATCTGCGGGTGGAATCTTGCCGATCAGCCGGAAGCTGCACCACTCAAAAGTGCCAATCACCACCATGAACATGACGCCTACCAGCACCGCAATGGGGATCTGCTCGATGAGGGATGAGCCGACCAGAATGAAGGACAGCAGGAACAGGGCGGCGCTGATGCCGGACAGCCGTCCCCGGCCACCGGATTTGATGTTGATGATGCTCTGGCCCACCATGGCGCAGCCGCCCATGCCGCCGAACAGGCCGGTGGTGG
>JALWMK010000145.1 GCA_027083925.1 Sedimenticola sp.
ATGAAGGACAGCAGGAACAGGGCGGCGCTGATGCCGGACAGCCGTCCCCGGCCACCGGATTTGATGTTGATGATGCTCTGGCCCACCATGGCGCAGCCGCCCATGCCGCCGAACAGGCCGGTGGTGGCATTGGCAACGCCCTGGCCGATGCACTCGCGGTTTGGCTGTCCCCGGGTTTCGGTGAGTTCATCCACCAGGTTCAGGGTCAGCAGGCTTTCAATCAATCCCACCAGAGCCATGATCAGGGCATAGGGAAATACGATTTTCAGGGTTTCCAGGTCAAAGGGAATGTCCGGAATATGGAAGCTGGGCAGGCCGCCCTGGATCGATGCCATATCGCCCACGGTTGCCGTGTTCAGGCCAAACCCGAGTGCAACCAGGGTGCCGGCAATAATCGCCACCAGGGTGGAAGGCACTGCCTTGGTCAGCCTGGGAAGGTATTCGATGATCGCCATGGTCAGGACGATGAGTCCGAGCATGATCATCAATGCCTCGCCGCTAATCCACTGGGCGCTGCCGGCGGCATCGGTGAGGATGTTTCCACTGGCGTCGCGGAGCTTGAACTGATCCAGCTGGGCGATAAAAATTACCAGGGCCAGCCCGTTGACGAAGCCCAGGAACACCGGATGGGGCACCAGGCGAATGAACTTGCCCAGCTTCAGCACCCCGAACAGGATCTGGATGGCGCCCGCGAGCACCACGGCGGCGAACAGATACTCCACACCATGTTCCACCACCAGGGATACGATCACCATGGCAATGGCACCGGTAGCGCCAGTGATCATGCCCGGACGGCCACCGATTACGGCGGCAATCAGGCCCATGATGAAAGCTGCATACAGGCCCACCAAAGGGGCGACATGGGCGACAAAGGCGAAAGCGACTGCTTCGGGCACCAACGCCAGGGCGACGGTCAGCCCGGACAGGATGTCGTTTTTTGCATTTTGGGGAGAATGCTTGGAGATGATATCGAACATGTGATCATGTCTTCCCTGGTGGCGTGAGCCGAGTGGTGGGATTCCTGCACAGACAGCCCTGTGGGGAATGGGAAAAAGCGTGCTATTCTAGTCGAAATCCAAGGGGTTGTCCCCGTTGTTTCTTGCTTCAGGAACCACTAACAGAATGATCATCACTCTCTCGCCTTCAAAAGGGCAGGATTTTAAAACACCGGTCTTGGCAGGGGGTATCACCCAGCCGCAGATGCTGGACGGATCCCTGCTGCTCATCGAAGAATTGCGCCAATACGACGCCGTGCGGCTGCGCAAGCTGATGTCAGTAAGCGAGAATATTGCCAGGCTGAATGTGGAGCGCTACCAGTCCTTCGCCACGCCGTTCACCAGTCAGAATGCCCGCCCGGCGCTATTTGCCTTCAAGGGCGATGTATATCGCGGCATTCCCGTTAGAGAATACGGCCAGGATGATCTGGATTTTGCCCAGACGCATTTGCGCATACTATCCGGGCTGTATGGCTGCTTGCGTCCCCTGGATCTGATCCAGCCCTACCGCCTGGAGATGAAGACCAAACTGAAAAATCCCCGGGGCGAGAATCTCTACCGGTTCTGGGGGGATCGCATCACCCGATGCCTGAATGCCGAGCTGAAAAACCACAGGGAACCTGTATTGATCAACCTGGCCTCCAATGAGTATTTCAAGGCGGTAAATCCCGGGCAGCTGGACGGCCGCTTGCTGGATATTTCCTTTAAGGAGGAGAGGAACGGCAAGGCGCGGGTTATCGCGGTCTTCGCCAAACGGGCACGGGGCATGATGGCAGACTACATTATCCGCAACCGGCTGGAAGAGCCCGAAGCGATCAAGGCTTTTGATCGCGGAGGATATCGCTATTCGGCACAGGATTCTGATGACAGACAGTGGGTATTTGTGCGCCCACAGCCCTGAATACTGATGCAAATCCTGAGCAAGCATACTATAATGAGAATAGTTCTCATTACATCAGTCTATCCATGAACCAGCAAAGCTTATCCCAGGTTGCTCCAGGCCGGCGTGTACGTCTGGTGTCCATAGAAGGTGATCGCGTCCTGACGCGCCGCCTGCTTGCCTTGGGATTGAGCGTGGGCAATGAGGTGGAAGTGCTGCATCGTCGCAATGGCGATGTGGTAGTGGGCAGGGGCGGCAACCGGCTGGCTTTGGGGCACGATATTGCTGCCCGGGTGTTGATCAAGGAGCTGTCCTGATGGGTGGTTGTTGTGATCAGACGCAGCCCCTGCGAGGTGATTACTCCCTGACCATTGCCATTGCCGGCAACCCCAACTGCGGAAAATCCGCCCTGTTCAACGCCTTTACCGGCATCCGTCAGCGTACCGGCAACTGGCCTGGCGTAACTGTAGATCGCAAGGAAGGGCAGTTCGAGCTGGAGCGGTACAAGGTCAAACTCATCGACCTGCCGGGCATTTACAGCCTGGACGCTTCCTCTATGGATGAAGAGATCACCCGGGACTATCTGTTGTCCCGCGAGGCGGATCTGATCATCAACGTGGTGGATGCATCCAACCTGGAGCGTAACCTGTATTTTACCGTTCAATTGCTGGAAATGGGCGTACCCATGGTGCTGGCGCTGAACATGATGGATGTGGCGCGCAAGCGCGGCATTCGCATCGATGTGGAAAAGCTGGCAGAGGAACTGGGCTGTCCGGTGGTTCCCGTGGTAGCAACCACAGGTGAAGGCACGGCGGAACTCAAGGCACGCATGCTGGCCGTGGCAACAGGCGCGGAATGCGGCGGTTTTGCCTTGGCGAATGAGGAGGTGGTGGAGCAGGCAGTGGCCGATCTGGAGCAATATCTGGCGGAAGAGAACCCCGTGAATCGCCACTGGCTGGCCCTGAAGATGCTCGAATCTGATGAGCTGATTCCCGTGGATCTTTCCGCGCAGGCCAGACAAAGCGTCCTGCAGTGGCGGAAAATGATTGAGGATCGCAGTGGTGAGGAGCCGGACATCCACATCAGTGACAGCCGCTTCAGCCATGCGCATGCGCTGGCGCAAACCGTGATCAAGGAGCGTGGCAAGCTGGGGAAAACCGTATCGGATCGCATCGATTCCTTGGTATTGAGCCGCTGGCTGGGAGTGCCGGTTTTTCTGTTTGTGATGTATCTGATGTTCATGTTCACCATCAACATCGGCGGTGCCTTTATCGATTTTTTCGATGGCGTGGTGGGCGCCTTTGCTGTGGATGGCGCGGCTCATCTGCTGTCATCCTGGGGAGTGCCCGAATGGTTGCGGGTGGTGCTGGCGGAGGGCCTTGGCGGCGGATTGCAGGTTGTAGCGACGTTCATCCCCATCATTTCCGCTTTGTACCTGTTTCTGTCCGCCCTGGAGGACTCCGGCTACATGGCCCGGGCGGCCTTCGTCATGGATCGCTTCATGCGCGGCATCGGCCTGCCGGGCAAGGCTTTCGTCCCCCTCATCGTCGGCTTTGGTTGCAATGTGCCGGCGATCATGGCGACCCGCACCCTGGAGAACATGCGTGAACGCAAGCTCACCATACTCATGAATCCCTTCATGTCCTGTGGGGCGCGCCTGCCTGTATATGTGCTGTTTGCTGCTGCATTCTTCCCCGATAACGGACAGAATCTGGTGTTTGGTCTGTATGTCATCGGCATCGCAGTGGCCGTACTCACCGGGCTGGTCATGAAAAAGACCCTGCTGCCGGGGGAGAGTGCAGGCTTCATGATGGAATTGCCGCCATATCATGTACCAACGCTCAAAGGTGTGTTGCTGAGAACCTGGGATCGGGTGAAAGTGTTCATCAAGGAAGCCGGGCAGATCATCATCGTCATGGTGCTGGCGCTAAATGTGCTCAACTCCATTGGTACAGATGGATCCTTCGGCAATGAGGACTCTGATAAATCCGTACTCAGCGCGGCCAGCCAGGTGGTAACGCCGGTGTTTGCCCCGATGGGTATTCAGGAAGACAACTGGCCGGCAGTGGTGGGCATTGTTTCCGGTGTGCTGGCCAAGGAAGTCGTGGTCGGCACCCTCGACACCTTGTACAGCCGTCTGGCGCTGGAAGCTTCCGGCGGTGAGAGCGGCGGGGAAGCCGGTTTCGATCTTTGGCAGGCGCTTGGGGAAGCAGCGGCCACGGTGCCGGAAAATCTGGCGGATGTGGCGGAACTGCTGACGGATCCCCTGGGTCTGGGAGCTGCAGACGTTAAGGATATTGCAGAGGTAGCCGCCGAACAGGAAGTGAGCATGGATGTGTTTGGCGCCATGGTGCAGCGTTTTGACGGCCAGGTGGGCGCCTTCGCCTATCTGCTGTTCGTGTTGCTGTACTTTCCCTGCGTGGCGACCATCGGCGCCATCAAGCGGGAAGCCGGTGGCAGCTGGGCGGCGTTTGTCGCATTCTGGACCACCAGCGTGGCCTATGTGTCTGCAAGCGTCTACTACCAGGTGGCCACCTGGTCCCAGCATCCGGGCGCTTCCCTGATGTGGATCCTGCTGCTGCTGGGGTACCTTGGCCTGGTCATTTTAGGCCTGAGTCGCTGGGTCAACCGGGGCAAGCCGGAAGTGGTGAACCCGGCGACGGAAGGGCATCCATGATCCTTTCGGAACTGAAACAATACCTGCAACAGCGACGGCAGGTGACCCTGGCTGATGTGGTCAACCATTTCGATGTAGATGCCAATGTAGCCCGGGATATGCTGCAGGTATGGATGAATAAAGGCAAGGTGCAGCGTTTGCAGGCGGCGGCTTCCTGTGGTTCTGCTTGTTCTCAGTGTGATCCGATGACCACAGAGGTTTATGTCTGGGGAACGCCGGTTGAAGGGCGGCAGTATGCTCGCCCGGATTGTGGTTCGCACTGAGGAAGACAGCAGCAACAGGCATTAAAAAGGGCGGTTCAACCGCCCTTTTTTGTTGTTTCCAGAAGGTGAGGCTAGCCCGGAAATCCCACATCCTGGTGCAATTTCCGGGCTAGTTTCCGTGAGGTGCCATCTTGGTGCTCATGAGCAGTATGTCGTATGGCCCGACCAGTTCGGATACTGTGGAATCACCGGTATCCGATATCACGCCTTCTTCTTCTGCGGTAAGCTCAAAATAATAGTCCCCTTGCAAGGCGGCGCCCAGATCGATGACCTGGCCTGGTACCACAGGCCCTTCCATAAGGATGATGCCGGTATTGTCTTTGTTGATCCGCAGGTGGACTTTATTGAACTGGCAGTTGCTGCGGGTGCAGAGCTGGATACGCAGTTGTTCATTGCCTTCGGAGTGATAGACGAAAGTATCGTTGTCGTATTCGAAGATGCCTACATATTTGGTTTTGGCAGGTGTAATGACTGCTTTTGACTCGCACGCATCTGCCGGTGATTGATTGGGAGCAGTGTTGGGATTGTCTGGCGTGACAGGGTTGTTGGTGATATCACATACGCAATCAGTCTGACCTGTGGGTACTGTATTCGGGTCTCTCGTGTCACAGCCTTGGTACAGGTAGATATACTCGGTTTTTGCGGGGGTTTCGACCTCGATACGCTTGAGCAGGGTGCGGTTGAACACGCCGGTCATGGCCACATTGGAGCGCAGTTGGTCGGCATTTGCCTTGTCATTGTTGGGTTCGGTTTCCGTATCGAAACGGTTTTCATCCGGATTGGCGGTTACCTGCCCGGTGTTCTCCAGATTGGCTGCAATGTTGTAGCCCCGCAGCTGCCCCTTGTCTTCCTTGGATTTGACAGAGATGTAATAGGTGCCCACCTTGCCCAGGGTGACTTCTGTGACCTTGGCGAAATCCACCGGAGAGGCATCTGTGGGTGTTGGTGTTGCGGTATTGCCCCCGGTTTCCCCGGTTTCCCCGGTTTCACCCCCTTCACCTCCGTTCTCGCCGCCACTGCCGGGGGGCGCGCTGTCGAATGCCGCGATAATGTTGCCGTTGAGGTCACGCACCTGGATGATCCAGCCGGCGGTTTCGGTAAAATTCCCGGCATCGGCCAGGAAATAGATGGTGAGCTTCTGGCTGGGTTTGTCGGTGATGACGTGATACCAGTCCTCATCAAACGGGCCGAGGGTATTGCCATGATAGAACTGCCCCAGCAGCAGGCCGTCGGCGTTGAGGATGTGATCATTGGGTTCGGTTTCGCCAAAGCCCTGATTCTTGGTCATGGGATAAATCCGCACACCGCAGGATCGTGGGTCAGCTCGGCAGTCCTCCTGACCGGCGGTATATCCTTCCTGGTAGTCGGCATCCTTGTTGGGATTTCCCTTGCCACCGGGCCAGAAGATGGCTGCCTGGGCTTGAAAGGTGGAAATGCTCATGATGCTTATTGCCACCGCCAGAGCAGACCAGCGGGCAGTCTTAATTAGTGGGTTTTTCACCTTGCTTTCTCCATTGCTCATGCTGCAGGGCGTGTAGCAATCACGCGCTGATGACGGCATCTGTTCGTTGTTTATTTGCGCGGCCATATCAATTCCCATTTGGGGGTAATTTGGTGCTTCTGAGCAGGAAGTTGTACGGCCCGGTCAGGTCGTCAACGGTATGTACGCCGGATTCCGGGTCAACCTGGGGGCCATCCACGGGTTCCGGGGAAAGCTCTATGAAATAGGTTCCGGGTCCGACAACGCCAAAGTCATAGGACCAGCCCGGCTGTATGGGGCCATTGATCAAAACCACAGAGTCGTTGACATAGATGATGCGCAAATGCACCCGGGCAAAATCGCAACTGCCCTTGGCGCACATTTCAAAATGCAATTGCTCGTTGCCTTCCGAACGGTATACAAACCAGTCGTTATCATAGTTGTATGCGTATTCCCATGTGCCTCCTCCATCATTTTTTGGTTTGGCCATGCAGGTTCCGGCGGGGGTGTTCTCCACATCGCAGCTGCAGTCGCCTTGCCCAAGGGGGGCGGATCTAAGGATGCTTTCTATGTCGCCAGGGTTGCAATAGGTTCCGGTGACTGGATCGGGGTAAACCCAGTCAATGTTATCCTCTGGGGGGACAAACCACTTCACCATCTTGCGCCCGAAAGTGCCGAACATATGCACGTTGGAGCGCAACGGGTCTGCTGCTTCCTGGGTATCATTGATCTCGGTTTCGGTATCGAAGAAGTTGGTGTCGGGGTTGGGAGAGATCTGGTCTGATTCGGAGATCATGGCGGCGATGTGATAGGCCCGCTGTTCTCCCTTGTCTTCCAGGGAGGCTACGGAAATATAGTAGCGCCCGGCATTCCCCAAAGTGGCAAGGATAATCTTGGCATTGCTCAAGGGGGTTTTGGCCAGTATCGGTTCGCTGGGATCGACAACATCCTCTTCCTTGTCGCCGTTGCGGTAGACGTTGCCTGTGCCGCTGGTGGTGCTGTCGAAAGCGGCGAGAACGTTGCCGTTTCTGTCCCGCACTTCTACTACCCAGCCTTCGGTGATGGTGTAGTTGGCCTGGTCTCCCAGAAAACTGATGATCAGGTTCTGGTTGGGCTTGGTGGCGCCTACGTAGTACCAGTCCTTGTCAAATTTGTCGAGGCTGTTGCCCTTGTAGAAGCGATTGAGACGAAGGCGATCTGCTGCGGCCATGTGGTCGTTGGGCTCGGTTTCACCCCAGCCGGGGTTGGCAACTACATCTTCCAGCAGGACTTTGCAATCCTTGGGGTTTCTGACGCAATCCACCGCCCCGGTCTTGTAGCCTTTTTTATAGTCCTTGGAGGGGTTGGCGGGATCCGTGGCGCTGTAGGTGTTTGCTTCTTTGTTGGAATCATCGGTTCCGCCTGGCCAGTCAGTAGCTGCCTGGCTCTGGACGCTCATGACCCCCATTGCCACAGCAAGGGCAGACCAGCGGGCAGTCTTGTGTAGTGAATTCTTCACCTTATTCCTCCATAATGATGCTGACGGTGGTGCTCGGGTTCCAAAGCAAGTTCTGGGGACAGAAGCTACCACACAATGCTTGTCGCAATGCAGACATGGCCAAGCATAGTAGAAAAAACAAGCTTTTTCCAACACTACCTGACAAAAGTTCTAGCTGAAATTGCGTTTTTGTGAGGTTGAACAAAGTTGGCGTGCCATCGCCCAGGATTCCAGATTGGAGGGAATATGCCCGAGATAAATGATTTTCTGAAACTAATGGTAAAGAATGACGCATCGGATCTGTTTTTTTCCGCAGGTACTCCCCTGCACATGAAGGTTGACGGGGTGCTTTCGGTGGTGAAGGACAAACCCCTGGGAGGAAAAGGCATTGCTGTGCTGGCAGACGGCATCATGACGGCCAGGCAGCGACAGGCGTTTGAAAACCGGCCGGAAATGAATCTTGGCCTGGAGCTGGATGGCCATGGTCGTTTTCGGGTGAATGTGTTTCGCCAGCGGGGTGAGGTGGCGATGGTGATCCGGTACCTGAAGGACAAAATACCGACCATAGCCGAACTCCATCTTCCGCCGATACTGGAGGAGCTGGTGATGAAGCCGCGGGGGCTGATTCTGGCGGTGGGGGCTACCGGTGCCGGCAAGTCCACTACCCTGGCCTCCATGATCGACTATCGCAACAGGCATAGCCGCAGCCATATTCTGACGGTCGAAGACCCTGTGGAATATGTGCATCACTACCAAAAGTCCGTGGTCAACCAGCGGGAAATCGGCCTGGATACTGTCAGTTACGAAGACGCCTTGATGAATGCCATGCGTGAAGCGCCGGATGTGATCCTCATCGGTGAAATTCGTGAGCGCTCCACCATGCAGCATGCTATTGCCTATGCGGAAACCGGGCATTTGTGCCTTTCCACCCTGCACGGCAGTAACGCCAGCCATGTGTTGGAGCGGGTTGTGACCTTTTTTCCCAAGGACATGCACGCCCAGTTGTTCATGGATCTGGCGCACAACCTGGTGGCCATTGTTTCTCAGCGTCTGGTGCGTGACAATGAAGGAAAACGTGTACCGGCGGTGGAGGTGATGATAATCACGCCCCTGGTTCGTGACCTGATTTCCAAGGGAAAAATCGACGAGGTTCGTGAGGCCATGGAAAGGAGCAGTGAGCCTGGTATGCAGACTTTTGACCAGTCCCTGTATCGCCTGTTCAAGGAAGGGCGCATCAGTGAGGAAAAAGCCATGGAGTTTGCCGAATCCCAGAGCAATCTTGGGGTGCGCATCCGCCTGGGCAAGGGGGGCACCCCGGACAATGAGGATCTGCAGACCGAAGCCATGGGCAGCTGATACAATCATCCGATGGATGTCTCAACGATTCTTGATGGCCTGAACGCCGCCCAGCGCGAAGCGGTTTCCTCGCCCCCCTGTTCCACTCTGGTGCTGGCGGGAGCGGGTTCGGGCAAGACCCGGGTGCTGGTGCATCGCATCGCCTGGCTGATCCAGGTGGAAGGCACATCACCCTGGGGGATTCTGGCCGTGACCTTCACCAACAAGGCGGCGAAGGAAATGCGTCAGCGCATCGAGGAACTGCTGGGCTTTCCTGCTGGCGGCATGTGGGTGGGAACCTTTCACGGCCTGGCCCATCGCCTGCTGCGCGCCCATTGGGAAGAAGCCAGTCTGCCCAAGGGTTTTCAGATTCTCGATTCCGATGATCAGCTGCGCATGGTAAAACGGGTGATCCGCGAGCTGAACCTGGATGACGTTAAGTGGCCGCCACGTCAGGCCCAGTGGTTCATCAACGAGCAGAAGGACGAAGGCCGCCGCCCCCAGCATCTGGAAGACGGCGGAGACCTGTGGCAGCGGCAGATGATCCGTATCTACACGGGTTATCAGGCGGCCTGCGAGCGGGCGGGCGCAGTGGATTTTGCTGAATTGCTGCTGCGCGCCCATGAATTGTGGCGGGATCGGCCGGATGTGCTCCAGCACTACCAGGAGCGCTTCCAGCATGTGCTGGTGGATGAATTCCAGGACACCAACGCCATTCAGTACGCCTGGCTACGGCTGCTGGCAGGGGAGCGGGACAACCTGTTCGTGGTGGGGGATGATGACCAGTCCATCTATGGCTGGCGCGGCGCCCGGGTGGAGAACATCCAGGACTTTCCCCGGCATTTTCCCAGCGCCCGTGTGGTGAAACTGGAGCAGAACTATCGCTCCAGCGGCAACATCCTGCGTGGTGCCAATGCAGTAATCAGCAATAATCCCGAGCGTCTGGGGAAGGCACTGTGGACGGAAGATGACGATGGTGAGCCCATCCGCATCTACACCGGATTCAATGAGGTGGATGAGGCACGCTTCGTGGTGGATCGCATTCGTCGGTTTGTCGATGACGGGCATTTGCGGGCGGAGGCAGCGATTTTATACCGCACCACCGCCCAGTCGCGGGTGTTCGAGGAGGCCTTGCTGCAATCGGCCATGCCCTATCGCGTGTATGGCGGACTGCGCTTTTTCGAGCGTGCGGAGGTTAAAGATGCCCTGGCCTACCTGCGCCAGCTTTCCAATCCCCATGACGATGCCGCCTTCGAGCGCTCGGTGAACCAGCCGCCCCGGGGCGTTGGCGCCAAGACCCTGGATGCGGTGCGCGCCCATGCCCGGGACTTCAACTGCTCCTTGTGGCAAGCGTCGGAAGATCTGCTGCGCGGCGGTAGCATGTCCCCTCGGGCGGCAAAGGCCCTGCAGGGTTACCTGGATCTCATCCATGAGCTGCGGGCGGCCACGCAGACGCTGCCCCTGTGGGAGACTGCCGAACATGTGATCCACCACAGCCGCCTGCCGGAACACTTCAAGAAGTCCAGGGACGGCAAGGGACAGGACCGGGTGGAGAACCTGGAGGAACTGGTCAATGCCGCCCGGCAGTTCCGGCACGCGCCGGAGGAAATCGAAGACATTTCCGAGCTGGATGCCTTCCTCTCTCAAGCCGCACTGGAAGCTGGCGACAATCAGGCGCAAGAATATGAAGACAGCGTGCAGCTCATGACCCTGCACTCCGCCAAGGGGCTGGAATTCCCCCTGGTGTTTTTGGTGGGCGTGGAAGAAGGGTTGTTTCCCCACAGCATGTCGGCGGAAGATCCTGCGCGACTGGAGGAGGAACGGCGGCTGTGCTATGTAGGCATGACCCGCGCCATGGGGCAACTGTACATGAGCTATGCGGAGAACCGCCGTCTGCATGGCAAGGAGTCCTATCCCCTGCCATCGCGGTTTCTGCGGGAGATACCGCCGGAAGTAACCGAAGAAGTGCGCGCCCGTCCCGTCATCGCCCGCCCGTTTGCCGCCCGCGACGGCACCCTGAACGATACCATGGAAAGCACGGGCTTCGATCTGGGGCAGCGCGTAGCGCATCCCAAATTTGGCGAAGGTGTAGTGCTCAATGCCGAGGGTCAGGGCAGCAGTGCCCGGGTGCAGGTGAATTTTGAAGCGGTTGGCAGCAAGTGGCTCGTCGTTTCCTATGCCAATCTGCAGCAGGTGTGATTACTGAAACCCTTTTGAATCAGAGGAATGAAATATGGATCGACGTGATTTTCTGAAAAAGGCCGGTGCAGCTGCCGCGGTTGCCGGAACGGGGGTGACCGCCAGCGGTTTGGCCCGGGCTGGCTCCCCCATCAAGTGGAAAATGGTCACCACCTGGCCGAAGAATTTCCCCGGCTTGGGCACCGGGGCCAACAACCTGGCGAAACTGATCACGGAAATGTCCGGTGGACGGCTCAAGGTCAAGGTCTACGGAGCCAAAGAGCTGGTGCCGGCGTTCGAAGTCTTCGATGCCGTCTCCCGCAGCACCGCGGAAATGGGTCATGCTTCCGCCTATTACTGGAAGGGCAAGGTACCGGAGGCGCAGTTCTTTTCCACCATGCCTTTTGGCATGACCGCCAACGAGATGAACGGCTGGATCTATTACGGTGGCGGCCAGAAACTCTGGGATGAGACGTACAAACCCTTTGGCGTTATCGGCCGTCCGGCGGGCAATACGGGAGTGCAGATGGGCGGCTGGTTCAACAGGGAAATCAACTCCCTGGCGGACATGAAAGGGCTGAAGATGCGCATTCCCGGCCTGGGGGGTGAGGTGCTCAAGCGCCTGGGCGGCACCCCGGTAAATCTGCCCGGCGGCGAGCTGTTCACCGCCCTGACCTCCGGCACCATCGACGCCACGGAATGGGTAGGGCCGTACAACGATCTGGCCTTCGGACTGTACAAGGCAGCCAAATACTATTATTACCCCGGTTTCCATGAGCCGGGCACCATTCTCGAAGCGCTGATCAACCGTAAGGCGTTCGAGGCCCTGCCCAAGGATTTGCAATCCATCGTGGAAAACGCCTGCAAGATCGTCAATCAGGATATGCTGGCGGAATACAGCGCCCGCAACCCCGGCGCCCTGGATCAACTGGTGAACAAGCACAAGGTGCAACTGCGCGCCTATCCAGATGATGTGTTGGTGCAACTGCGCAAGGTTTCCGCCGAAGTGGCGGCGGAACTGGCGGGGCAGAACAAGGCGGCGAAAGATATCTACGACAGCTATATGCAGTTCCTCAATGCCTCGAAGAAATACAGCGCCATTTCCGATCTCGCCTACCTCAAGGCGCGGGATGCCGGATGACATGTCCCGAACCGGGGGATGTGCCGCTTTCTTTGTATGTGCATATCCCCTGGTGTGTGAGCAAATGCCCTTACTGTGATTTCAATTCCCATGCCCTGAAGGGGGAATTGCCGGAGCAGGCCTACGTACAGGCGTTACTGGAGGATTTGTACTGGCAGCAGCCCCTGGCTTGCGGGCGAAAAATCAACAGCATCTTTATCGGTGGTGGCACTCCCAGCCTGTTCAGCGGCGCCGTCATCGACGATCTGTTGCGGGGAATTCGGCAGCAGTTGGTGGTGGCGCCGGAAGCCGAAATCACCCTGGAAGCCAATCCCGGTGCCGCCGATGCCGGTCATTTCGCCGCTTATCGCGCCGCCGGGGTGAACCGGCTTTCCATCGGGGCACAGAGCTTCAATGCCGCGCAGCTGAAGATGCTGGGGAGAATCCACGATCCGCAGCAGATCCGCCAGGCTGTCGCTGCAGCCACAGAGGCTGGATTCGAAAACATCAACCTGGATCTTATGTTTGGCCTGCCGGGGCAGGATTCGCAGCAGGCCCTGGCGGATCTGCAACAGGCTGTCGAACTGGCTCCAGTGCATATTTCCTGGTATCAACTCACTATTGAGCCCAACACCCGCTTCTACCACCAGCCGCCTCCGGCGCCCAACGACGAGCTATTGTGGAAAATCCAGCAAAAAGGCCATGGTTATTTGCGGGAAATGGGCTATGCTCAATATGAGGTTTCCGCATTTGCGAAGCCAAAAATGGTTGGCAGGCACAATTTCAATTACTGGACATTTGGCGATTACCTGGCGATTGGCGCTGGTGCGCACGGCAAGATCAGCACGGAAGACGGGGTGATCCGGTATTCCAGGGAGCGCCATCCCCGAGCGTACATGCAAATGCCGCAGGCGAAGGTGGAACAACGTGTACTGGAAGCTGTTGATCTGCAGCTGGAATTTATGATGAACGCCATGCGTTTGCGCCAGGGTGTCACTATAGAGTTGTTTGAGGCGTGTACCGGCCTGCCTTTTGCCCGCATAGGGAAGGAAGTAAGGCAGGCGCAGACGCTGGGGTTGCTGGAAATGCAACCAGGCCGATTGCAGCCAACCGTGAGAGGGCAGGCATTTCTCAATGACCTGCTGATCATGTTTGACAAAAATGAGACGGTACGGTGATTTTACAAAGCAGCCGGCGGGGGGCGGTTGCCTGGGAAATTAGCACTTGAAATTTGCCCGGTGCTTCCCTAAAATGCGCGGTTCTGTAGCGCAGTTGCGCTATTTTATAGACATTTTTTAAAGCGGCCAGAGGCCGGAGACGGACATGAAAGCGGACATCCATCCTGACTACAATGACATCAAGGTTACCTGCAGCTGCGGTAATGCCTTTGAAACCCGTTCTACCCTGGGTAAAGACCTGAACATTGAAATATGTTCTGCCTGTCACCCTTTCTATACCGGGCAGCAGAAGATGATGGATACCGCAGGCCGCGTGGACAAGTTTCGCAAGCGCTACGCACGCTGATTGGAGCAACACGCCAGCAAAAGGGCGCCCTCGTGGCGCCTTTGTTATTTCCAGGGACGGGATGGTTGCTGCGGGAGCCAGGGATGGCGGCGCGGTACATTTCCAAACGGCGGGTTACTGGCCAGGCATTTTCGGTTGCCGGGTAATTACCGCCATCAGGAGAAAAACACATGAGCAAAGATGCTGATGCGGATATCAACCAGGCTGCCCTGGAATACCACCAGTATCCGGTGCCGGGCAAAATCAGTGTCGAACTGACCAAATCCACCGTCTCACAGCGGGATCTGGCCCTGGCCTATACGCCGGGCGTTGCCGAACCGGTCCGGCGTATTGCCGAGAACCCGGAAGAGGCCTACAAATACACCGCCAAGGGAAATCTGGTGGCGGTAATCACCGATGGTACCGCAGTGTTGGGGCTGGGGCGTACCGGGGCACTGGCCGGAAAGCCGGTAATGGAAGGCAAGGCCGTGCTGTTCAAGCATTTTGCCGGCATCGATGTATTTGATATCGAGGTGAATGCAGAACACGCCAACGAATTTATCGATACTGTGGTGCGCATCGCCCCAACCTTTGGTGGCATCAACCTGGAAGATATTGCGGCGCCCCATTGTTTCGAGATCGAACAGGCTTTGGTGAACCAGCTGGATATCCCCGTGTTTCATGATGACCAGCATGGCACCGCCATCATCATCGCTGCGGGATTGCTGAACGCCCTGGAAATTCAGGAGAAGAAGCTGGAAGATGCGCGGGTAGTGGTGTTGGGCGCCGGGGCTGCCGGCATTGCCGCCGTGCGCCTGCTCTGCACCATGGGTGCCCGCCGCAACAATATTCTGGTGCTGGATCGCCAGGGCGTGATCCACACCGGGCGCGAGAATCTCAATCCGTTCAAGTTCAGTGTAGCTGCGGATACGGACAGGCGCACTCTTGCCGAAGCCATGGTGGAGGCGGATGTGTTCATCGGGGTTTCCGGGCCGGATCTGGTGACGCCGGAGATGCTGACCTCCATGGCGGAGCGGCCGGTGGTGTTCGCCCTGTCCAATCCGGTGCCGGAGATCCGCCCGGAAGTGGCCTGGCAGGTGCGGGATGACCTGATTATGGCCACGGGCCGCTCCGATTACCCCAACCAGGTCAACAATGTGCTGGGTTTTCCCTTCATTTTCCGGGGGGCGCTGGATGTGCGGGCCAGTTGCATAAACGAAGCCATGCAGATTGCGGCGGTGCAGGCGCTGAAAAATCTCACCCGGGCGCCTGTCCCCGAGGACGTGCTGGCGGCCTATGGCCTGACTCAGCTCGGTGCTGGAGTGGACTATATTCTGCCCAAACCGCTCGATAGCAGATTGCGTGAGGTTATTCCCCCTGCAGTTGCCAAAGCGGCGATTGAAAGTGGTGTGGCCCGCAGTTCCTGGCCCGCCCATTATCCACCCATGGACATTCTTGCCTGAACGGTTTCCTCTCCTCCTGCTATGCTTGATGGACAAGGCAACAGGAGGAAAATCAATGAATAAGGTAGTGATAATGGGGGCAGGCCGGGTGGGGGAGACTACGGCACTGATTCTTGCAAAGCAGGAAATATGCAGAGAAATCATGCTCATAGATATTCGCAAGGATGCTCCCCAGGGCGTGGCGCTGGACATTATCCAGACGTCGCCCTTTTTCAATTTTGATACCCGGGTGGGGGGCAGCAACGATGCCGCTGATCTTGCGCACGCGGATCTGGTGGTGATTACCGCCGGCATTCCACGCAAGCCCGGAATGTCCCGTTCCGATGTGCTGGAAACCAATGTGGCCATTATCGATGATATTGTGGATGATATTCTGCAATATGCGCCAAATGCCATGATTCTGGTGGTGAGCAATCCGGTGGATGTACTCACCTGGCGGGTATGGAAGCGCACAGGATGGCCCCGAGAGCGGGTCTTCGGGCAGGCTGGCGTACTGGATGCCTCGCGCATGGCCACATTTATTGCCATGGAAACCGGGTTTTCCAGCCGTGACATCACCACTTTGGTATTGGGCGGGCACGGCGACAGCATGGTGCCCGTGCCAAGATTTTGTACAATCAACGGCATTCCCATCAGTCATTTTATCAGTGCGGAGCGAATACAGGATATAATTCAGCGCACCCGCGAAGGCGGGGCGGAAATACTGGCGTTGCGCAAAAATTCCAGCGCCTATGACGCCCCCGGGGCATCTGTGGCGGCAATGGTGGATGCCATCAGCCACAACCGCAAACGTCTGCTTCCCTGCGTGGCGATTCTGCAGGGCGAATATGGGCAGGCGGATATTGCCATGGGGGTGCCTTGTGTCCTGGATGAACAGGGGTTGGCCAAAGTCTTGGAATTGGATCTGAATGCAGAGGAATCTGTCTCGTTCCAGCGTTCTGCCGCTGCAGTCAGCCAGGACATTGACCGGCTTGGAACCTGAATCCGTCTGGATTCAGGTCAGAACAACAACAAGATTCGGAGTTGTGTAATGACCGACAAGAAAGCAAACCTTATCCTTCAGCCTACCGGCGCGTTTTATGAACTCGACGTGATTTCGGGGACAGAAGGACCGGATGCCATCGATATCACCCGGCTGTACAGCGATGCCGGGGTGTTCACCTACGATCCGGGTTTTGTTTCAACCGCCAGTTGCCACAGTTCTATCACCTATATAGATGGTGACGAAGGCATTCTTCGATACCGCGGATACCCGATAGAGCAACTGGCTGCAAAAAGCACCTTTGTCGAGGTGGCCTATCTGCTGCTGTATGGCGAGCTGCCCAATGCCGGCCAGTTGTCTGACTTCAACGGAATCATCACACGCCACACCATGGTGAATGAAGCCTTGCTGCGCTTTTTTGAAGGCTATCATTATGATGCCCACCCCATGGCCATGATGGTGGGGGTTGTAGGTTCTCTGGCTGGCTTCTATCACGATTCTCTGGATATTTTTGACTCCCGGCAGCGGGATATCTGCGCCCACCGGTTGATTGCCAAGATTCCCACCATTGCTGCGGCCTGCCATAAGCACAATATTGGCGAGCCGGTCATGTACCCGCGCAATGATTTGAGCTATTCCGCGAATTTCATGCATATGCTCAAAGGAACGCCCTGTGAAGAGTACGAGGTAGATCCTCTGGCGGAAAGGGCGCTGGATCTGTTGTTTATCCTGCATGCGGATCATGAGCAGAATGCCTCGACTTCCACCGTGCGGCTGGCGGGCAGCTCTGGCGCCAATCCCTTTGCCTGTGTGTCTGCCGGCATCACCTCTTTGTGGGGTCCCGCTCACGGAGGCGCCAATGAAGCTGTCCTGACCATGCTCGAAGAGATGGGCAGTGTGCGGAATATCGACAAGTACATCGCCAGAGCGAAGGACAAGGATGATTCCTATCGGCTGATGGGTTTCGGGCACCGGGTGTACAAGAACTATGATCCGCGGGCGCGCATCATCCGGGAAGTCTGCCATCTGGTGCTGGAGAAGCTTGCGGACAGTAACAACCCCTTGTTCGAGCTGGCGCTGAAGCTCGAAGAAATTGCCACCAGTGACGAGTATTTCGTGGAACGGAAGCTCTACCCCAATGTGGATTTCTATTCCGGCATCATCTATCGCGCCCTGGGCATCCCTGACAACATGTTTACGGTGATGTTCGCCATCGCCCGTACTGTGGGATGGGTATCCCACTGGACAGAAATGGTCTCCGATCCCCAGTTCCGCATCGGTCGTCCGCGGCAGATTTATGATGGTGCGCCAAAGCGGGATTATTCCCCGATCGGGGAGCGAGGTTAAAACAGGTCATCCGGCCTGACGCTTGGCTCACTGCTGCTTTTGGTATCTTCGGTCGGGGCGGCGGCGCTGACTTCTTCTTCCAGCACCGGCGGTTCGTTGCCGGGACGGAATATCTCGAACATGCTGTCCGGGCTGTTGCCCGCTACCTGCAATCCGGTGTTTTTGTCGATACGCACCGTGACCAGGGAAGAGGGTATCGCGGGTGGATCATCAGGGATGTCTTCCAGCGCCACCTTCATGAATTCTATCCATGCGGGCAGCGCCACGCGACCGCCGACCTCCCCTTTTCCCAGCCTGCTGTTGTCATCAAACCCGGTCCATACGGTAGTCACGATATGCTGGTTGTAGCCAGTGAACCAGGCATCGCGCTGTTCATTGGTGGTACCTGTCTTGCCCGCCAGATCGCTGTGCCCCAGGGTTCGGGCGCGTATGGCTGTACCACGGGTAATGACATCCTGCATCATGGAATACATGATGTAGCGGTTCTCTTCAGACAGGGTGCGTGGAGCCTGGCGGCAATCCTCGCATTTCCCGGCAATCAGGGGATCTGCTTCAAAGATGATTTTACCGTTCTTTTCGATGCGCTGGATAAACCAGGGCTCGATGAGATAGCCACCGTTGGCCAGCACGGCGTATGCCCGGGCCATTTGCAAGGGGGTGACTTCCCCACTTCCCAGTGCCAGAGACAGGGTGTGGGGAAGTTGATCCGGATCGAGGCCGAAGCGCCGCGCATGTTTCAGTGCATGGGCAACGCCCATTGCGCGCAGCAGGCGAATGGATACCAGATTGCGTGATTTGGTCAGCGCCCAGCGCAGGCGGGTGGGGCCGTAGAACTTGCCACTGTAGTTTTTTGGCCGCCAGGTGTCGTCATCCCCGTTGTTTTCCATGACTACAGGGGCATCATTGATGAGGCTGGCAGCGGTGTAGCCCGCTTCCAGTGCGGCAGAGTAGATAACGGGCTTGAATCCGGATCCTGGCTGGCGCTTCGCCTGAGTGGCGCGATTGAACTTGCTGCTGTAAAAGTCGTAGCCTCCAATCAGTGCATTGACAGAGCCATCAACGGGATCCAGGGATACCAGGGCGCCGGCCACCGCAGGGATTTGCGATAACTGCCAGTAGCTGTTTCCCTCGTCATCCTGCTGCTCCAGGATGCGCACCAGATCGCCGGCCTTGAGGATATCCGAGGCAGTTTTGGGCTTTGCACCGCGGTGGCTTTCATCTTCGTAGGGCCGCGCCCAGCTCAGTCCTTTCCAGTCGATTTGAATGTGCTGCCCCTTGCCCAGATAGGCCTGGGCGCTTTTCTCTTCCAGGCCGGTAATGATTGCCGGGATCAATTGCTGTACCGGGCGGATTTTGGCAAGCAGTTGATCCAGTGAGTCATTGTCTTCAGGGAGTGGCGTATAGTGTTTTTCCGCGCCCCGCCAGCCGTGGCGTTGGTCATAGCCTTCCAGTGCCTTGCGCAACCCCCGGTTGGCGGCCTGCTGCAACTTGCTGCTTACGGTGGTGTAGATATTGATGCCGCTGGTATAGGCATCTGTTCCGTATTCCCTGACCAGCTGTTCACGCACCATTTCTGCCAGATAGGGTGCTTCCAGCTCGACCTTCGCCCGGTGGAGTTTGGCAGTGACCGGGGCATTGAGGGCCACATCTGCCTGTTCTTTGCTGACGTAGCCCAGTGCCAGCATGCGCTGGATGACGTAGTTGCGTCTTTGCAGGGCGCGTCTTGGGTTGGTCACGGGGTTGTAGCGGGAAGGCGCTTTGGGCAACCCGGCAATCATGGCGGTTTCCGCCAGGGTCAGTTGCTCAAGAGGCTTGCCGTAATAGACCTGGCCTGCAGCCTTGATACCGTATGCGCGATGCCCAAGGTAAATCTTGTTCAAATAGAGTTCGAGGATATTTTCCTTGCTCAATTCCTGTTCAATATGCAGTGCCAGGAATATTTCACGGATCTTTCGGGTAAAAGTACGCTGACGCGTCAGATAATAATTTCTTGCTACCTGCATGGTGATGGTACTGCCGCCCTGGCGTTTTTTCCCGCTGAGTGCCAGCGTTACAGCAGCACGCGCCAGCCCTGCGGGATCAATGCCGTAGTGGCGGAAAAAGTTCTGGTCTTCTGCGGCCAGAAAAGCATGTACCAGGTTTTCGGGGATATCCTTGTAACTGACCGGATCTCGCCGCTTTTCGCCATACTGGGCGATCAGTTTGCCATCGGCGCTGAATACACGCATGGGGATCTGCAGCTGTATTTCCTGAAGATTATCAATAGAAGGGAGTTCGCTACGGAAATGCAGGTAGGTGCCGCCAATAACCAGGGCCGTCAGTGTTGCGCCCAGTAAAAGCAGAACAAGAATATATTTTAGGATTTTTCCAAACAGGATCATGCGAAGTAGTTGTAATTCAGGTCAGGGGGTAGAGTTTATATCAGTATTGTGCGGTGTTGCTAAAAAGTAGCATTGACCCAGTATGAAAATAGCACCAGAATCATGCTTGTAAACCGAGTTCATGGATTCACGTTGTAATTCGGCACCAGGCTTGCAGGATACTCTGCATGAAGCTTCCTTTAAGAATCAGCCTGGTTAAGTGTTTTTTGTGCAGAGCTGTCAGATTGCGAGGGCGATCACATTAAATTATAGTTCAAGTAGTAACTTATGCGAAAGAATTAAAGCATTGCCTTCAATTTTTTGCTAAATTTATACCCAGATCGGTTGGAAGACTGAAAGAAGGGGTCTGTTTAACGGAGTTTGGAGCAACGGGGCATTGCTTACACTACACAGAACCCATCCTGAATAATAATCAAGGATATTTCGGAATATTGAATAATGAGTCTCTTTAGTCGCAAGAATGCACCCCTGTTGGGATTGGACGTCAGTTCCTCGGTGGTTAAATTGCTGGAGTTGAGTCGCCAGGGGGGGCGCGGTGGCAGTCGTTACCGTGTCGAGAGTTATGGCGTGGAAATTCTGCCGCCGAATGTCATGGTGGAAGGCAGCGTTGTGGATATCGAGGCTGTCGGGCAGGCCATCAGGAAGGTGGTGAAAAAGTCCGGCACCAAGGCAAAGTCTGCGGCGCTGGCTGTATCGGGCTCTTCCGTTATCACCAAAACGATCTCGGTAGCTGCGTCCCTGAGCGACAAGGAGCTGGAAGCGCAGATCGAGATGGAAGCTGATCAATATGTTCCCTATCCCCTGGAAGAGGTAAACCTGGATTTTGAAGTGCTCGGTCCCAGTGAAAAGAACCCGCAAATGGTGGATGTGCTGTTGGCCGCCTGCCGTTCGGAAACTGTGGATGAACGCATCGCCGCAGTGGGTCTGGGCGGCCTCGAGTGTGAAATCGTGGATGTGGAAGCCTATGCCATGGAGCGTACCTGCCGGGAACTGGCTGCAGCTTGGCCGAATGGCGGGGAAGGGCTTACAGTGGCATTGCTCGATATCGGCGCCACCACCACTACGCTGAATGCCCTGCACGGCAATACCACGGTTTACACCCGGGAGCAGAATTTTGGCGGCCGGCAACTCACCGAGGAAATTCAGCGCCGTTACGGACTCTCTTTTGAAGAAGCCGGCATGGCCAAACGCAACGGTGGCTTGCCGGACAGTTATGAAGTCGAAGTGCTCGATCCTTTCAAGGAGGCGGTGGCGCAACAGGTCAATCGCGCCATTCAGTTTTTCCTGGGCGCCACGCCCTACAATCATGTGGATCTTGTTATTCTGGCCGGTGGCACTTCTTCCATCGTGGGGCTGGATGATTTGATTCAGGATCGGCTCGGCGTGGATACCGTCGTAGCCAACCCCTTTACCAATATGTCCATAGGCTCCCGGGTGGATGCAGAGGTCTTGAGCAATGATGCACCGGCCATGATGATCGCCTGTGGTCTGGCACTGAGGAGTTTCGGATAATGGCACATATCAATCTCCTCCCATGGCGCGAGACCCTGCGCAAGAAGCGCAAGCATGATTTTGGCGTTCAGGTTCTGGGTGCGGTGATCGTGGCCGCGCTTGGCGTGTTTCTCTGGTATATGCAGGTGCAGCAGCAAATTGAGTTTCAGGAAAGCAGAAACAGTCTTCTCAAGACGGAAATTGCCAGAGTGGATGAAAAAATTAAAGAAATCAAGGATTTGGAAAAGCAACGGGCAGAGCTGGTTGCGCGCATGGATGTCATCCAGGAATTGCAGGCCAGCCGCCCGATGGTTGTTCATCTTTTTGACGAGCTGGTCAAAACCATTCCGGAAGGTGTTTATCTGCAGAGTTTGCAGCAGAAAGGACTGGGGGTGACATTGAAAGGCCAGGCGCAGTCCAACGCACGGGTTTCCGCCTATATGCGGGCAATCGATGGTAGTGGCTGGATGAAGAGTGCTGAGCTGAAGGTAATCAAGAGCCAGGACAAGACAGAAACGGGCATGAGCGAATTTGAGCTGGTGGCCCAGCAGGCAAACCCCAATGCGCCGGAAAAAGAATGAGTGCCTGGTTTCAGCATTGCAAACTGACTGGCAATACGTCCAACAGGGTGGTATAGCGGCATGGATTTGAGTGATTTCAATGACCTGACGTTTGACAATATCGGTGAATGGCCGGTATTGATCAAATTGTTAACGGTACTGGCGTTATGTGGCGCCATCGCCGGCGCCGGGTATTATTACTTCATAAAGGAAGAATACCTGGCGCTGGAAAAAGTGGAAAAAACAGAACTGGACTTACGTGCCGAACTGGAGCGCAAGCAGGCCAAGGCGGTTAACCTGGATGCGTACCGGGAGCAGCTCAAGGAAATGCAGGAATCTTTTGGCGCCATGTTGCGTCAATTGCCGGACAAGACCGAAGTGGCTGCATTGCTGGTTGATGTTTCCCAGACCGGTTTGGCGGCAGGGCTCGAATTCGAACTGTTTCAGCCCATGCCGGAAATCAAGCAGGATTTCTATGCAGAACTGCCGATCAAGATCCGGGTGGTAGGCGATTACCATGAATTTGGAGAGTTCGTCAGCGGACTTGCCGCCCTGCCGCGCATTGTTACCGTGCATGATGTGAAAATCACCAAGCAGAAGAAGGGTGGTGGACAGCTGGTCATGGAAGCGACCGCAAAGACCTACCGCTATCTCGAGGAGGCGGGCTGATGAAATATATGGTTCCAGTTGTCACGATGCTGCTCCTTGTCGGTTGTGCAAAACAGGACAAGGCTGATTTGCATGATTTTATTGCTGAAGTAAAGGCCAGGCCGCCAACGCCCATTGAACCGATCCCGCAGATAAAGCAGGCTGAAACCTATCTGTATGTGGGTGGCAACCGGCGCAATCCGTTTGTTCCGACGGAAGATGGAGCGGAGGTGCTGGTGAACGAGGATACATCCGGGCCGCGTCCGGATCCAAACCGGCGCAAGGAAGAATTGGAATCCTATCCCCTGGATGCACTCAAGATGGTGGGTACACTGGATCAAAACAGTGCGGTTTGGGCCTTGGTGCAGTCGCCGGACGGAACGATTCACCGGGTCAGGCCGGGTAACTATCTGGGGCAAAATGATGGCGAGATCATCGGCATCGAAGAAGAAAAGATCAATGTAAAAGAACTGATTCCGAACGGTAGTGGCGGATACCTGGAGCGACAGGCGTCACTGACATTGGGTGAGCGAGATTCAAGTTAAGGAGAGGCCGTGATGGCAGGTGGCAAAATGGGTATCGATAAAAAGGTTTTCCTGTGGGGGTTGTTGTTCGGGCTGCTTTACATGTCTGATGCGGTGGCCAACACCCTGGAGAATATTACATATTCCATCCTTTCTGGCGGGCGCGTACAGATTGTAATGGAGACCACCGGGCCAGTGCAGGGAGCAACGAGTTTTGCTACAGACAGTCCGGCTCGCATTGCGGTTGATCTGCCGAATACCAAAAGCGAGCTGAAAACAAGGACCAGAAACATAGGTTCGGGTAATGTCCGCTCGGTGACTGCAATTGAAGCGGGCGACAAAACCCGTGTGGTCGTCAATCTTACGGGTAAGCTGCCTTATGAAATCCTTGAGCAGGGTAATAAGATCCTGTTAATGGTCAATGGTGGCTTTATTGAATCGCCTGCGGTGAGTGCCGGGGCGGGTGGCAGCGCGGCAGCACCTGCCGATAGCCGCACAGAAATTACCCATGTGGATTTCCGCCGGGGCGGAAAAGGTGTTGCCCGCGTAGAAGTGTCGCTTTCCGATCCGGATGTGGTAGTCGATATGCGTCGGGAAGGAACCAACATCGTTCTGGATTTTCTTGGTGCGGAGGTAGATCCTGAGCAAGCCCGTGAGCTGGACGTTACTGATTTTGCGACGGTGGTGCAAAGCATTGTCACCAAGCCTCATCGCAAGAATACCCGCATGATTATTGGCACCAAAGGCGAGTTCGAACACCTGGCTTACCAGGCGGATAACCTGTATACCCTGGAATTCCGGGAAGTCAGCAAGGAAGAAAAAGAAGAGCGCAGGAAGAAGAAGCTGTCTTATGTTGGCGACAAACTGTCATTGAATTTCCAGGATATCGAGGTTCGCTCTGTACTGCAGTTGCTGGCGGATTTCACTGGCTTGAACATGGTGGTCAGCGATTCGGTTTCCGGTAGAATCACCTTGCGGCTGAAAAATGTTCCCTGGGATCAGGCGCTGGACATTATCCTGAAAACCAAAGGCCTGTCCAAGCGGCAAAACGGAAATGTCATTCTGGTAGCACCGACGGAAGAAATTGCCGCCCGGGAAAAGCTGGAGCTGGAATCCCAAAAGCAGGTGGAAGAGCTGGCGCCACTTCATTCCGAGCTCATCCAGGTCAATTACGCCAAGGCGGAAGCACTGGCAGATTTGCTGAAATCTGAAGAAAACCAGCTGCTGTCGGAGCGGGGAAATGTCACCATCGATGAGCGTACCAATACGCTGCTGGTGCAGGATACTGCAACCAAGCTGGGCGAGATCCGGGCGCTGATTGAAAAGCTGGACATTCCCGTGCGCCAAGTATTGGTGGAATCCCGTGTCGTCATCGCCAACGATGATTTTGCCCGGGACATCGGTGTGCGTTTCGGCTTCAATCGTGAAAACGACCTTGGCGGCAATGCCAGCATACTGACTGCTGGCGGGCTGCCTGGCCATACCAGCGGCACCTTCGGTTTCGCTCCAGGAATCGAGAATGCGGCAGATAGTGGTGCGGAAGCGTTGATGGTGAATTTGCCTCAACAACTTGCCCCGGGACGGGGTGGCGCAATCAATTTCCTGGTTGGAAAGGTCGGTTCCTACCTGCTGCAGCTGGAATTGACTGCCATGCAACAGGAGGGGCGTGGTGAAATCGTATCCAGCCCGCGGGTGATCACTTCCGACCAGAACAAGGCGGTCATCAAGCAGGGCGTGGAAATTCCTTATCAAAAATCCACATCCAGTGGTGCCACCACTGTTGCCTTCAAGGAGGCGGTGCTGAAGCTTGAGGTGACTCCGCATATTACCCCGGATGACCGGATTATTATGGATCTGCTGGTGTCCAAGGATGATGCGGATTTCACCAGGGCAGTGTTGGGTGTGCCTCCGCTGAACACGCGTGAGGTAAAAACCCGGGTGTTGGTGGAAAATGGGGAAACAGTCGTGCTTGGCGGTGTGTTTGAGCGCAATAAGACCAATAAAGAAGAGAAAGTACCGTTCTTTGGTGATTTGCCCATCGTTGGACATGCGTTCAAGCAAAGGATGAATACAGACAACAAGAAAGAACTATTGATTTTCATCACACCAAAAATCATCAAGGATTCCCTGACCGTGCGCTAGGTCTGATTTTCTTGGGTAGGTACAGAAAAGGCACGGCCAAGGCTGTGCCTTTTCTGTTGTAGCGCGCTCAGAAGTATTATTCAGGTATAATCGGCGTTTTTTATCAGGTGATTGACATATGCTGAAACCCAGTCGTATCTTTCTGGTTGGTCCCATGGGGGCGGGCAAGACCACCATCGGCCGGCAGTTGGCCCAATCTCTTGGTCTGGAGTTTGAAGACACGGATCAGGAGATCCAGCGGCGTACGGGTGTAGACATCCCCACGATCTTTGAATACGAAGGGGAAGGTGGTTTCCGCCGCAGAGAGAGGAAAGCCATTGCGGATATGGTTGAGCAGGATAACGTGGTTCTCGCCACAGGGGGAGGCGCAGTTACCCAGCCCGATAACCGGCGTCTGCTGGCGGCAAGAGGCTATGTTATCTACTTGTCCTGCTCTCCTGAACAGCAATTTGAACGTACCTACAAAGATAAGAATCGCCCTCTGCTGCAAACAGAAGATCCGCTGGAAATGCTGAAGTCACTCAATGAAGAGCGGGATCCGCAGTACCGTGAGATTGCTGACCTGGTGGTTTCCACAGAAGGCCGGTCAGCCCAGGCTGTGGTCAAGGAAGTTGTCCGGCATTTTGAAGGCGCCTGACGGTCATGTCTGGGTTGTTGTCCACGTTGCAGGTTGAGCTGGGTGAACGCAGCTACCCGATCTATATTGGACAAGGGCTGCTCAATGACGCAGAGCTGCTTGTCCGGCATATCAAATCCAGACAGGTGCTGGTGGTCAGCAATGAAACCGTCGCCCCGCATTATATGGAGAAAGTGCTGCGCAGCCTGCCGGGATTGCAGGTGGAACAGGTGATCCTTCCCGATGGGGAAAAATACAAAAACCTGGATGTCCTGAATACCATTTTTGATCAGTTGTTGCGCAAGCGCTTTGACCGCGGCTGCACGCTCGTCGCTTTGGGCGGCGGGGTTGTCGGTGATATGACCGGCTTTGCGGCAGCCTGCTATCAACGGGGTGTGGATTTCATACAGATCCCTACCACCCTGCTTTCCCAGGTGGATTCCTCCGTTGGCGGTAAAACCGGCGTCAATCATCCCCTGGGAAAAAACATGATCGGCGCTTTCTATCAGCCCAATGCCGTCATTATCGATATCGACACCCTGAATACCCTGCCGGCGCGTGAATTGTCTGCTGGCCTTGCTGAAGTGATCAAGCACGGGATTATCCAGGATGCAGGCTATTTTTCCTGGCTTGAGGCTCATATCCAGGAATTGCGTAATCTTGATCCGGAAGCCCTGGCTTATGCCATAGAGGGCTCTTGCAGGATAAAGTCACGCGTGGTGTCTGCAGATGAAAAAGAAGCCGGGCAGCGGGCGTTACTGAACTTTGGCCATACATTTGGCCATGCCATAGAGACAGGCATGGGGTATGGCATCTGGTTGCACGGCGAAGCCGTAGGCGCCGGCATGTGCATGGCCACACGCCTGTCCCGCATGATGGGCTGGCTCGATGGTGAGGATGAGGGACGCATCGTCGCTGTTGTGGATGCGGCTGGTCTGCCTGTATCTCCCCCCCGTGAATTGTCTTTGGCGTGCTTCAGGGAGCTGATGGCCGTGGACAAAAAGGTCATGGCCGGCCAGTTGCGTCTGGTGCTGCTCGAAGGCATCGGCAAGGCTTTGATTACCGATGAATTCACATCTGATATCCTGAACCGGACATTGGCCAGCTACACCGCCTGATCCCCTCAGGATCAAAGAAAAATACTGGCCTGGTACGCCATACTGCAGTATCCTAACGGGTTCCTTGCGGGCACATAAATGTGTTCGGGGCTGAATTCTGATCCGGTTGCAGGTACTGCTGGCTTGCAACCCCCAACAAGATGAAGAGGTTTGCGATGAGTTACGGTGCCTTGCCGCCGAAACAGGGGTTGTATGACCCGGCAAACGAGCACGATGCGTGCGGCGTTGGTTTTGTGGCTGATATCAAGGGGCGGGGCAGTCATGCCATCGTTGCCCAGGGTTTGACTATTCTGGACAGGCTGACGCACCGTGGTGCTGTGGGTGCTGATCCCAAGGCGGGCGATGGCGCCGGCATCCTGCTGCAAATTCCGGATGCATTTTTTCGTTCGGCTATGGATTTCGATCTTCCGGAAGCTGGCGCCTATGCCGTTGGTATGGTTTTTTTGCCGGCCAACGCTGAAAGCAGGGCGGTGATTCAGGGCGCGGTGGAGAAATACATTGCCCAGGAAGGCCAGAAACTGCTGGGTTGGCGCGATGTGCCGGTCAACAATGCTGACCTTGGTGAAAGCGTCATCCCCACAGAACCGGTGATTCGTCAGGTTTTCATCGGCCGTGGCGACAACTGTGCCAGTGCCGGGCAGGAGGCTTTTGAGCGTAAACTCTTCGTGTTGCGTAAACAGACAGAGAATGAGGTTCGCAATGCTGACCTGGCGGGCAAGGAAGACTTCTATTTCACCTCCCTTTCATCGCGCACCATTGTCTATAAAGGCATGCTGCTGGCGGCACAGGTTGGTGACTACTATGCTGACTTGCGGGACGAAAAGCTGACATCGGCGCTGGCGCTGGTGCACCAGCGTTTTTCCACCAACACCTTTCCCACCTGGGATCTGGCGCATCCCTTCCGCATGATCGCCCATAACGGTGAAATCAACACCATGCGCGGCAATGTGAACTGGATGGCGGCGCGCCGCCATTCCATGGCCTCGGATATCCTGGGCGATGATCTGGACAAGATCTGGCCCCTGATTCCAGAGGGCCAGTCCGATTCGGCCTGCTTCGACAATGCTCTGGAGCTGCTGGTCATGGGAGGCTATTCCATGGCTCACGCCATGATGCTGCTGATTCCCGAAGCCTGGAGCGGCAACAAGCTCATGGACGAAAAGCGCCGGGCATTTTATGAATATCACGCCGCCCTCATGGAACCCTGGGATGGCCCTGCTGCTGTAGCTTTTACAGACGGCCGCCAGATTGGCGCCACCCTGGATCGCAACGGGCTGCGTCCTGCCCGCTACCTGATTACCGATGATGGCCTGGTGGTGATGGCCTCGGAGATGGGGGTGCTGGATATTCCCGAGGAAAAAATCGTCAAGAAATGGCGCCTGCAGCCGGGCAAGATGTTCCTTATCGACATGGAGCAAGGGCGGATCATCGATGATGAAGAACTCAAGTCAGCGCTGTCGGCATCAAGGCCCTACCAGGAATGGCTGGACAAGACCCAGATCCTCCTGGAAAACCTGCCCCCCGCCGTAGGCACGATGGCGCCGGACGAAGAAGTGCTGCTGGATCGCCAGCAAGCCTTTGGTTATTCCAGCGAAGACCTGAAATTCCTGCTCACCCCCATGGTATGCACTGGTCAGGAAGCCATAGGCTCCATGGGAGCGGACAACCCGCCTTCCGTGTTGTCCAACCGGGCGCGGCATTTGAGCACCTATTTCAAGCAGAATTTTGCCCAGGTCACCAATCCGCCCATCGACCCGATCCGCGAAGAAATCGTCATGTCCCTGGTTTCCCTGATCGGGCCGCGCCCCAACTTGCTGGGGCTGGGTTCCGGCGGTGGGAATATGCGCCTGGAAGTGAAACAACCGGTGCTGACCAATGCTGACCTGGAAAAAATCCGCCAGATCGAAGACAACAGCGATGGTGCTTTCCGTACGCGTACCCTGAATGTCACCTATCCTGTGGCCAACGGGCCGGCTGGTATGAAAGCGGCGCAACAGGCGCTGTGCGATGCGGCAGAGCAGGCGGTTCGGGCGGGGAACAATATCCTTATTCTCTCTGACAGAAGAGTGGATACAGACAACCTGGCCATCCCCATGCTGCTGGCAACTTCTGCCGTGCATCATCATTTGATTCGCCAAGGCCTGCGCACAGAGGCTGGCCTGGTAGTGGAAACCGGAGCGGCGCTGGAAGTGCATCATTTCGCCACGCTGGCGGGTTATGGTGCAGAAGCCATCAATCCCTATCTGGTGTTCGAAACCATTCAGGACATGCTCCCTGAATTGCCTGAAGAGCTGGATTTTGACGAGGCGCAAACACGTTATATCAAGGCAGTGGGCAAGGGCCTGCACAAGGTCATGTCAAAAATGGGCATTTCCACCTACCAGTCGTACTGTGGTGCGCAGATTTTCGATGCCGTAGGGTTGTCCACGGAGTTTGTGGATGCCTGGTTCACCGGCACCGCCACTACCATTGAAGGCATCGGTCTGGCAGAAGTGGCCAAAGAAGCCGTCCGCTGGCATGAAGATGCCTTCGGTGACGCCCTGATCTACCGCAGGCAACTGGATGTGGGCGGCGACTATGCCTGGCGGCAACGCGGTGAAGCCCATGTGTGGACACCAGATACCATTGCCAAGCTGCAACATGCCGTGCGTGGTAATGATGCCGTGACTTACGAGGAATATGCGCGTCTGATCAATGAGCAGACCGAGAAGCTGCTGACCCTGCGCGGATTGATGGAATTCAGGTGGGCGGCGCAGCCCGTGCCTCTGGATGAAGTGGAGCCGGCGAAGGAAATCGTCAAGCGTTTCGCTACGGGAGCCATGTCTTTCGGCAGCATTTCCTACGAGGCCCACTCCACCCTGGCGGTGGCCATGAACACCCTCGGTGGCAAATCCAACACCGGCGAAGGCGGTGAAGAGCCCGAGCGCTTCAATCCCTTGCCGGACGGCTCGTCCAATCCCGAGCGTTCCGCCATCAAACAGGTGGCCTCCGGGCGTTTCGGTGTGACCACTGAATACCTGGTGAATGCAGACGACATCCAGATCAAAATGGCCCAGGGCGCCAAGCCCGGCGAGGGTGGGCAACTGCCTGGCCACAAGGTAAACAAGCAGATTGCCCGGGTGCGTCATTCCACTCCCGGCGTGGGGCTGATTTCACCGCCGCCGCACCACGATATCTACTCCATCGAGGATCTGGCTCAACTCATCCACGACTTGAAGAATGTGAACCCCAAGGCGCGGATTTCCGTGAAGCTGGTCTCCGAAGTTGGCGTGGGCACCGTGGCGGCGGGGGTTTCCAAGGCTCATGCGGATCATGTGACCATATCCGGCTTCGATGGCGGCACCGGGGCTTCGCCTCTGACCTCCACCAAGCACGCTGGTTCCGTCTGGGAAATTGGCCTGGCCGAAACCCACCAGACCCTGGTGCTCAACCGCCTGCGCTCGCGCATTTGCGTACAGGTGGATGGCGGCATGCGCACCGGGCGCGATGTGGCCATCGGCGCATTGCTGGGTGCAGATGAATTTGGCTTCGCCACGGCGCCCCTTATTGCCGAAGGCTGTTTGATGATGCGCAAATGTCATCTCAACACCTGTCCCGTGGGGGTCGCCACCCAGGATCCTGAACTGCGCAAGCGCTTCACGGGCAAACCCGAGCATGTCGTCAACTATTTCTTTTTCGTCGCGGAAGAGCTGCGCCAGATTATGGCGAAGCTGGGCTTCCGCACTGTGGAGGAAATGATCGGCCAGGTGGATCGCCTGGACATGCGCCATGCTGTCGGTCACTGGAAGGCACAGGGCCTGGACTACAGCCGTCTGCTGAGCAAACCGGAAGCGGCTCCTGGTGACAAGGTGTTCAATGCCGACACTCAGGACCATGGCCTGGACAAGGCGCTGGACAATGAGCTTGTCGCCAGGGCGCAGCCAGCGCTGGAATCAGGTGCGCCGGTGCAGATTGCAGTGGATATCCACAACCATAACCGCAGCTTTGGCGCCATGCTGTCCGGGCGGGTGGCCGAGAAGTACGGTTTTGCCGGCCTGCCCGATGGCACCATCCATATCAAGGCTTCCGGCACCGCCGGGCAGTCCCTGGGTGCGTGGCTGGCGCGGGGCGTGACCGTGGAGCTGTCTGGTGAAGGCAACGACTATGTGGGCAAGGGGTTGTCTGGTGGACGCCTGATGATTTATCCCCCGGCTGATTCTGCCATCGGCAAGGCGGAAGAAAACATTATCGTCGGCAACACCGTGCTCTATGGCGCTATCGCCGGAGAGTGTTACTTCCGGGGTGTGGCCGGCGAGCGCTTTGCCGTGCGCAATTCCGGGGCCACCGCTGTAGTGGAAGGGGTGGGCGATCACGGTTGTGAATACATGACCGGCGGCATCGTAGTGGTGCTGGGGAGTACGGGGCGCAATTTTGCAGCAGGCATGTCTGGTGGTATCGCCTATGTTCTGGATGAGGCCGGAGATTTCGAGCAACGCTGCAATATGGCGCAGGTCGAGCTCGAACCCATCAAGGCGGAAGATGATGCCCTGGAGCGCCTGGAACATCTTGGGGGCGACCTGGAAACCAAGGGGCGAGTGGATCTGTCCCATGACATGACCCGTTTTGACGCCCTTCGTTTGCAGCAGATTGTCGAGAATCATCTGCGCTACACCAACTCGGAAATGGCGCGGAAGATTCTGGACAACTGGGATCTGTACCTGGACAGGTTCGTCAAGGTCATGCCGGTAGAATATCGTCGTGCGCTGCAGGAAATGCAGACCGAACAGGAGGCCGTCCGTGCAGCGGGTTGAGTTTTTTCGTAACCAGTTTTTTAGGGTAAGGGCCTATGGGTAAGCCAACAGGTTTCATGGAATACGAACGGCTGGATCGCAGCTACGCGCCAGTCGCTGATCGTGTCACGCACTATCATGAATTTGTCATTCCCCTGTCTGAAGAGCAGCTGCAGATACAGGGCGCACGCTGCATGGATTGTGGCATTCCATTCTGCCACCAGGGTTGTCCGGTGAACAACATCATTCCCGAGTGGAATGACCTGGTGTACCGCAACGATTGGGAGACTGCGCTGGGAGTGCTGCATTCCACCAACAATTTTCCGGAAGTGACAGGGCGTATCTGCCCGGCGCCCTGCCAGGAATCCTGTACCCTGAATCTTCAGGATCAGCCGGTTACGATCAAAACCATTGAATGCGCTATCGTGGACAAGGGCTGGGAACAAGGATGGATCAAGCCCCTGATCCCCGCACACCGCACGGGTAACCGCGTGGCCGTGGTGGGCTCCGGCCCTGCGGGCCTGGCCTGCGCCCAGCAGCTGGCCCGTGCCGGCCATGACGTGGTGGTGTACGAGAAAGCCGACCGCATCGGCGGCCTGCTGCGCTATGGCATTCCTGATTTCAAGCTGGACAAGATGCTGCTTGATCGCCGAGTGGCGCAGATGCGCGCCGAAGGCGTGGAATTCCACGTCAACACCTGGGTGGGTGAAGATATCAGCGTGGAAGAACTGCGCAAGGATTTCGATGCTCTGGTGATGACCGGCGGTGCTGAAGAGCCCCGGAATCTGCCTGTTCCGGGACGTAATCTGGGTGGTGTTTACTTTGCCATGGAATTCCTGATCGCCAACTCAAAGAAGGTGCAGGGTGTTGCCGGTGCCGATGAAGGCTTCATCAGCGCCGAAGGCAAGCATGTGGTGGTTATCGGCGGCGGGGATACCGGGTCTGATTGCGTGGGCACATCTGCGCGTCATGGTGCGGCTTCCATCACGCAGCTGGAACTCATGCCCAGGCCACCCGAGAAAGAGAACAAGGAACTCACCTGGCCCGGCTGGCCCAACAAGATGCGCACCTCCACCTCCCAGGAAGAAGGCTGCGAGCGTCTCTGGGAAGTGCTGACCAAAGAGTTCATCGACGACGGCAATGGCCATGTCAAAGCCCTGCGCTGCGTGAAAGTGCAATGGGACAAGAACGGTGACGGCAACTGGCGGATGTCCGAAGTAGCGGGATCCGAATTTGAGCTGAAAGCTGATCTGGTTACCCTGGCCATGGGCTTTGTGCACCCTGTACATGAAGGCATGATTGAACAGGCAGGCGTGGAGCTGGATGCCCGCGGCAATGTGAAAGGCGCGACCGAGGGCGAGAAATCCTATGCTACATCCGTTGACGGCGTGTTTGCCGCAGGTGATATGCGCCGCGGCCAGTCGCTGGTGGTCTGGGCTATCCGCGAAGGCCGCCAATGCGCCCGCTCCGTGGACGAATACCTCATGGGGCGCTCCAACTTGCCCAGGTAAGAAAGGCGCAGGCGCTCGCCTTGACCGGGGTTGTTACACCCCGGGTTTGCGGTGGTGGCCAATGTGGACTTCAGCGCCGTTGCAGGAGCACCCTGATCCTGCTCAGTCCCCGGCGTACTCGAAGGAATCGTGGTACATCTGCTCATCGGTAACGCCAACTGCATGGAAGGCGTCTCTTGCGGCCTTGATCATGGGTGGTGGACCGGCCATGTAGATGTCATAGCTGGCCAGGTCGCCATGATCTTCCAGTACCGCTTCATGCACCCAGCCCTTGCGGCCGTTCCAGCCTTGTTCCGGCACTGACAGCACGGGAACGAAGCGGGTAAAGCTCTCATGCGCTTTTTCCCATTGACGGGGCAAGTCCGGCAGATAGAGGTCTCCTTGGGCGCGCACGCCCCAGTAGAGCTCCATGGGACGCTTGATGCCCCCATGAAAGGCATGTTCGATCTGGGATTTGACCGGGGCGAAACCTGTGCCGCCAGCGATGAACAGCATGGGGCGGTCGGATTCTTCGTTGAGGGTGAAGCCGCCCAAGGGCGCTTCGATACGCAGGATGGTCTTTTCCTTCATTTGCGTGAAGGCCCAGTCGGTAAAGACGCCGCCGTCCACATGGCGGATATGCAGCTCGATGAAATCATCATTGTGTGGCGCATTGGCAATGGAAAAGGCCCGGCGCCTTCCGTCTTCCAAAATAAAGTCCAGGTACTGGCCAGCCAGGAACTGCAGTCGTTGCTCGTCTGGCAACTTTAGATAGAGACGCACCACATTGTCGGCAAGATGCTCAATTTTTGCAACTTTTACCGGCATAATGCGTGGCTCTATTTCGTGCGGCGTCTTGATTTCTCTGGCCTTGATTTCCACATCGGAAACAGGCATCGCCTGGCAAGGCAGGCAGGCGTCGTCAGATGCGTCCAGGAGTTTGTCCGGCTCACCCTCCGGGTATTCGATCCTGCCTGTCAGCAAGGTGGCGATACATGCGCCACAAAACCCGTTGCGGCAGCCATAGGGCAGGCCAACGTCCTGGCGGATGGCGGCATCCAGAATGGTTTCGCCGACTTCCGCATGGAACTGGCGCCCGCTGGGGGAGAGCGTGATGGTAAAACTCATAGGTGCGTATCTTCGTTATCCGTTAGACTATAACCTGAACCCACGGGTTCAGGTAAGAGCCTGAATTGTCGCCGATTTGGCGCTGTATGAAAACCGTTGGATTGATGGGGAACAAGAAAATACTTATTACGGGTTGCGGTTATATCGGTCGCCGTCTGGCGATGGAGCTTGTCCCAAGAGATATTAGCGGACTGGTTCGCAGCAATAAAAGCCGTGACAAGCTGGCGACGTTGGGTATCCAGCCGCTGCAATGGGATCTGGAAAAACCGGTAACTATTCCTCTGTCGACCAACAGAGCCGACATCTATTACCTGCTGCCGCCACCAAAAGCCGGCGTGGTGGATTCCTTCATGGAAAACTTTCTGCAGAGCCTCGAAGCCAATGGACAACCTGAGCGGATTCTCTATCTTGGCACCACCGGCGTATACGGGGATTGTGGAGGAAGCTGGGTAGATGAGCGCGCGCCTCTACGCCCCAGGGTGGATCGCGCCCTGCGCCGCCTTGATGCGGAGCAGCAGCTGCGCCGCTGGGCCGGGCACTCCGGTAGGGAATTGGTGGTTCTGCGGGTGGCCGGCATCTATGGCCCGGGTAAACTGCCCCTGCAACGGCTGCGCACCGGCAAGCCCATGGTGGCGGAACAGTGCGCGCCCTGGACCAATCGCATTCATGCCGATGATCTGGTTCAGGTCTTGCTGGCAGCAATGGTGCGTGGGGGTAATGGAGAAATCTATAACGTCAGTGATGGGCAACCGGGTAACATGACAGACTATTTCAATCAGGTGGCAGATTACGCCGGGTTGCCCCGCCCGCCAGTGGTTGATCCTGATGCGGAGGGGGATCAGTTGTCCGCCGGGCTGCGTTCCTATCTGGCCGAATCGCGCCGTGTGGACAATCGTAAAATGCTGCGGGAGCTGGGGGTGAAACTGCGCTACCCCACGCTGGAGGAAGGGCTGAATGCCTGTTTTTCCGGCTAGCAAGCCCGCGTCAAGTGATCCTGAACCCACGGATTCAGGGTGATATCATTATTCCCAATTATTTTGTGAAGATATTGATTTATGGAAATTGAAGAACTACGTGATCTGGTCGTCAACATACTGGATGATATGAAAGCCACCGATGTGGTGGTGCTGGACGTGCGGGAGAAAACCAGCATTGCCGATTATTTCGTGATTGCATCCGGCACCTCGGATCGGCATGTAAAATCCTCGGCGGAAGCCGTGGCCTTTCAGGCCAAGCTGGCTGGCGAGCCTCCCTTAGGAGTGGAAGGCCTGACGGAAGGCGAATGGGCGCTGGTGGATCTCAATGGCGTGGTGGTGCATGTCATGCAGCCCAAGGTGCGGGATTTCTATCAGCTCGAAAAGCTCTGGGCCGTGGATGCCGAGGCGGCGGAGAAGCTCTCCAGGGAGCGGGGGCGGTAAGCCCCCCTGCTGGTTGCAGCAGCATGGCTGGCGGTGTTGTTCTGATCAAGCCCCCATTTCGGCGCTCGAAGCACTTTTTTCAAGCCGCCTCACGCAACGCTTCAATCCGCTTTTCCAGTGGGGGGTGGCTGGCGAAAAGCTCATGCAGCCCGCCTCCGGCGATGCCGAATGCGGCCATTTCGTCGGGCAGGGGTTCAGGCTTGGTCTGCCCGAGGCGTTGCAAAGCGCTGATCATTTTGTGTTTGCTGGTAAGCTTTGCGGCGCCTGCGTCGGCGTGAAACTCCCGCCAGCGGGAGAACCAGGCCACGATCATGGACGCCAGGATGCCCAGTACGAACTGCGCCACCAGGGAGGTGATCCAGTAGGCCGGCCCATAACCTTCCCGGGTATTGAACACGACTCGATCCACGAAATGCCCGATAATGCGGGAGAAGAACACCACAAAGGTGTTCACCACGCCCTGAATCAAGGTCAGGGTCACCATGTCGCCATTGGCGACGTGGCTGATCTCATGGCCCAGCACCGCCTCGATTTCGTCGGCGTTCATGTTTTGCAGCAGACCCTGGCTTACTGCCACCAAAGCGTCATTCCTGTTCCAGCCAGTGGCGAAGGCATTGGGGGAGGCGCTGGGGAAGATGCCCACTTCCGGCATTTCTATGCCGGCCTCCCGCGCCAGGCGCGCAACCGTATCCAGCAGCCAGCGGTCGGTGGAGCTGATGGGCTGGTCGATGATTTTCACTCCCATGCTGCGTTTTGCCATCCATTTGGAGGCGAACAGGGAGATGAAGGAGCCAGCAAAGCCGATCACCGCGGACATGATGAGCAAGGCGTTCAGGTTCAGCCCGCCACCTTGCTGCGCTAGCATGTCATCCACGCCCAGAATGCGCATGGTGATGCTGAGTACGGCCAGGATGGCGATGTTGGTGCCGAGAAACAGTAATATTCGTAACATATTTTTCGTCTTTCCTTGAGCCCCTTTTGTTGCCGTGGGGTCAAAATATATTCATGGGGTTAATGGTATTGTGGTTTAAGATAGTGCCATATTTCCAAAAATCAACAGGAGAAAGACTTTGGCGATCCCTCTGGTGGCAGGCACCAAGCCTGCAATTGTTGCCCTCAAAAAGGGTGAAACCCTGTACTGGTGCAGTTGTGGTCGCAGCCAGTCGCAGCCATCCTGCGATGGATCGCATGAAGACACGGAATTTCAACCCCTGGTGTTTGTTGCGCCAAAGGACGATGACTATTATTTTTGCACATGCAAGCGCAGCAAAAAACCTCCCTTTTGCGATGGCTCGCACAAGCATCTGGCGGATGATGATTGAGAAACGGAAGCCGCCCACCTGTGCCTTGCCCCAGGAATCTGGCTATTCCGGGGTAACGGTAGTGTCCTTGTCGCCCAGGCCCGCACTGGCGGATTATCTGCAGGCTATGCAACTGGCCAATGCGGAAGCGGAGCGGCGTCTGGGTGGATACATGCTGCTTTCCTGGTACGACCGGGACCGGGATTATGAATCTCCCCGGCACGCCAGCGAGTGTCATGCCGATAGCGCCACAGCTG
>JALWMK010000146.1 GCA_027083925.1 Sedimenticola sp.
GACCAGGGACAAAGATGCCGTGATCAACAGCGTGGGGATCATCGTCGAGAGCGGCGGCAACCGTTTCGAGATACTTCATCACCAGGCCCCGGCGGCCCTGTTCCAGGCCGCCGCGGATTGCGGGGTTTCCCGGGTAATTCAGATCTCCGCCCTGGGAGCCGATGAAAACGCCTTCACCCCCTACCAGCTCACCAAGAAAGCCGCGGATGACGTGCTGCGCAGCCTGGATCTGCCCGGCTTCATATTGCGTCCCTCCCTGGTCATCGGCCGGGGCAGCGCCAGCCTGGCGCTGTTTCAGCGCTTGGCGGGCCTGCCCCTGCTGATGCTGGCCGATGGCGGCCGGCAGCGCATCCAACCCATTCACATCGACGATCTTCTGGACACTGTGGACAAGGCTCTGTCCGTGGAATGCCAAGACTGCCGCAGCCTGGATCTGGCGGGGCCACAGGCCATGAGTTTTGCCCAGTGGCTGACCATCCTGCGCCGGCACCAGGGGAAGGGGCCGCCACGAATTCTACCCCTGCCCTATTCCCTGGTGCTGGGCCTGTCGCATCTGGGACGCTTCATCCTGCCCCTCATGCACCCGGACAATCTGCGCATGATGCAGCAGGGCAACACGGCGGACACCGCCCCCCTGGCAGCCTTTCTCGGCCATCCCCTGCGCCCGGCGGAGGATGCCCTGTGAGCTATCTGTTTCTGAAATACCTGCACCTGCTGAGCCTGGTGCTGCTGTTCGGCACCGGGCTGGGCAGCGCCTGGTACAAGCTCATGGCCGATCGCCGGGGTGACCTCGCAGGCCAGGTCTGCGTCAACAGCCTGGTGGTGCGCGCCGACTGGCTGTTCACCCTTCCCACTGTCATCCTGCAACCCCTCACCGGGCTGGGCATGGCGCATGTCCTCGGCCTGCCGTTGCACAGCCCATGGATCATCATCAGCCTGCTGCTCTACACGGTGGCCGCCCTTTGCTGGCTGCCCGTGGTCTGGCTGCAGATCCGCATGCGCGACTTGTCCCGGCAATGCCTGGCAACAGCTCAGCCTCTCCCTGAACGCTATCACCTCTATCCCGAATATTTCATAAATAAAAAGGGCAAAGCCCAAAAAGTTCGATAAAATTCAGATGCTTAACTTGAATTCGAACAGGACCTTGCCCATGACAGAATGTACCCAAGAATGCTTCGATTTTCCAGCAGTAAAACGGCGTAAGGTTGAAGCCAGTTTTTCTGGCGGAGACATCACTAGTGATGGAGGGCTGTTGCTGGTGCGTCAAGTTGATCAGCGCCTTGGGCTGTTGCGAGCAGTCAACGCTGTGTTGCCCGATACCAGGGACAGTCGTTATGTCCAACACGATCAACTCTCGTTGCTGCGCCAGCGCGTCTATGCCTTGTGCCAGGGCTACGAAGATTTGAATGATCATCATGATCTGCGAAGGGATCTGGCGTTCCAAACGGCCCTTGAGCGGGATGAGTTGCTGGGCAGTTCCCCCACTTTGTGCCGGTTGGAGAACCGGGCCGACCGGGCGACTGCCGTTGCCATCCATCAGGTGCTCATTGAGCAATTCATTGCCTCCCATGATGAACCACCGGAAGAACTGATCCTTGATTTCGACGCCACCGATGACCGGGTGCATGGTCAGCAGGAGGGACGCTTTTTTCACGGCTACTATGATAGCTATTGTTTCCTGCCGTTGTATGTGTTCTGCGGTGACCAATTGCTTGTCAGCTACTTGCGTCCAAGCCGGATCGATGGGGCCAAGCATGCCTGGGCGATTCTGGCATTGTTGGTGAAGCGACTGCGGCAAGCCTGGCCGAGCGTACGGATCATTTTCCGGGCCGACTCCGGTTTCTGCCGGCACCGGATGCTACGCTGGTGTGAACGCCATGGTATTGGCTATATCGTGGGTCTGGCGCGTAATGCCCGTTTGCAACGGCTGACTGAAGCGGCCTTCGCTCTGGTTGAGCAACGCTTCAAGGAGACGGGTGAGAAACAGCGGGATTTCCTTGATTTACGCTATGGCGCCAAATCCTGGGGACGATGTCGTGCGGTGATTGCCAAGCTGGAAATCACCGCTCAGGGACGCAATCCCCGGTTTATCGTGACCAACCTCAATGGTGATGCCCAACAGCTCTATGACAAGGTCTACTGTGCGCGGGGTGAAATGGAAAACAGGATCAAGGAACAACAACTTGGGCTGTTCGCGGATCGCACCAGCGCCCATCATTGGTGGACCAACCAATTCCGCTTGCTGCTTTCCAGTCTGGCGTATGTGCTGATGGAAGCCATCCGGCGTCTGGCTTTGCACGACACGGAACTGGCCCATGCCCAAGTGGGTACGCTCCGCCTCAAACTCCTCAAGATTGGAGCGGTGGTGTTACGTAATACACGGCGGATCCGCTTCCTGCTGTCGAGCGCCTTTCCCTACCAGACACTTTTCTATACCGCCGCCGAGCGGTTGGTGCCGGGATAACCCGTGATGAGTGCTGCCCCGGCACGTTGATAAACAATGGGGTAAGGGGCAGCTGCGTCTCGAATCTGGAAAATCCCCTCCATGGGACCAACAGTCAATCCTGATGACCGCCTATTACCGTGCTATCGTAACTTCCGCGAAAAATTAGCAAACGGATGAAATATTCGGGCT
>JALWMK010000147.1 GCA_027083925.1 Sedimenticola sp.
CTCGTTATTCGTCATTTCGGCGCAGGCCGGAATCCAGAATCTTGGGAATATATGGCCGTCTTGGATCCCGGCCTGCGCTATGCGCCATCATGAACCCTCGGATTCAGGTTGTTGAAAACGCCATAGAAAACTTTTTTCAGCATCCTGTTAGGCTGAACGCCATTCAACCCGGGTATGTATTGTTTCCGGGTCAAGAGTAGCGGTAGCGAAGCAAGCGCAGTGCATTCAGCACGACGACAATGGTGCTGCCTTCATGGACGATGACGGTTCCGGTCAGGGCGATAGTCTGGGTCAGGGAAGTGATGATAAGCACCAGGATAACGCCCAGGGAGATTGTCAGGTTCTGTATGATAATGCGCCGTGCTGCGCGGCTCAGGCCCACGGCAAAGGGTAGTTTGCCCAGATCATCCGCCATCAAGGCAATGTCTGCGGTTTCCAGGGCCACCGCCGTGCCCGCGCCGCCCATGGCTATGCCCACGGTAGCGGTGGCCAGGGCGGGGGCGTCATTGACCCCGTCTCCGGTCATGGCGACATTGCCATAGGCATCCTTGAGCTTGTTGATGGCGAGCAACTTGTCTTCCGGCAACAGTCCAGCGTTGACGTCGGTTACCCCCACCTGGTGGGCGATTTGTGCCGCAACCCTGTCGTTGTCGCCAGTCAACATGACCAGCTTGCCGATGCCCAGCTGCCGCAGTTCGTCCATTACCTGGTGAATGCCGGGGCGTGGTGTGTCCGCCAACGCCAGCACACCCAGAAATTTTCCGCCAAGGCTGACCGCCATGGTGGTTTTGCCTTCTGCCTCCAGGCGCGTGATGGTCTGCTCCAGAGGCTCATTCAGGGAATACCAGCCGGTTTCCTGAAACAGCTTGATGGAGCCAGCCAGCACGGGTTGCCGGTCAATCATGCTGATCACTCCTTTTCCGGCGACATTTTCCAGGCTGCCTGCAGAGGGAAGCTCCAGCTGCTGTTCCCGGGCTGCAGCGACTACGGCGCCAGCGACAGGATGATTGGATTGCTGTTCCACTGCGGCTGCGATGGTCAGCAGCTCCGCGGCACTGTAGCCGTTCATGGGCAGAATATCTGTTACCCGGAATTTGCCTTCGGTAAGCGTTCCGGTCTTGTCAAAAGCCATGACTTCGATGACGCCCATGTTTTCCAGATGCACACCGCCCTTGATCAGTACCCCGTTTCGCGCCGCCTGGGCGATGCCCGACAGCACCGCAGCTGGTGTGCCGATGGCCAGGGCGCAGGGGGAGGATGCGACCAGCAACAGCATGCCGGTATAGAAGCTTTGCTTCCACTCCATCCAGTCCAGTATGGGGGGCAGCAGAATGACCATTGCCACCAGCACCAGGATGGCGGGGACGAAGCGGCGGGTGAATTTCCGGGTAAACTGCTGGGTTGGGCTTTGCTGGCTCTGGGCATTGGCGACCATTTCCATGACGCGGTTCAGGGTGTTGTCCCTGGCCAGATGGGTCACCTGTACGTCCAGGGCGGCTTCCTGGTTAATGGTGCCAGCGAATACCTCGTCTCCCGGCCCTTTGTTCACCGGTACGCTTTCACCGGTAATGGGGCTTTGATCGACGGCGCTGTTGCCCCGGCTGACCTTTCCGTCTACGGGAAATCGTTCCCCTGGCGGCACGATCACCACATCGCCAATTGCCAGTTTGTCTACTGGTTCTTCCATGATGCGTTTGCCCCGCCGGACGCGGGCGATGTCCGGCATCAACTCCGCCAGGGCGTTTACCGCATTGCGGGCATGATCCAGGGCATAGTGTTCTCCCGCGTGCCCGAGACTGAAAAGAAACAACAGGAACGCGCCCTCAGCCCATTCTCCCAGCAGGGCAGCGCCACATGCCGCTGCCAGCATGAGTATGTCGGTGTCGAATTTTCCCTTGAGCAGGCCGGGAATGGCGTGGGTGGCAATGTCATAGCTGCCGGCCACATAAGCGACAATATAGAGTACAAGGGCAGCCTGTTCCGGCAAACCAAAAAAAGTCTCCCCGATCCAGCCGATGAGGAAGGACAAACCGGCCACCCCCACTAATACATAGGTCCAGCTTTCCTGCAGGGCATGGGGCAAAAAGGCGGGAGCGCTGCCGTGATCATGCTCGTCCCCCTGACCCTCTTTTGAGGCATCAGGAGCATAGCCCAGGTCGTGCATGGCGGCCTCGATTGCCGGGCGTTCCAGCAGCTTGGTGTCATACGCAACGAAGGCCAGCCCTGCAGCGGCATTTACGCTGGAGTGAACCATGCCGGGTAGGGTCTCCAGGGCCTGCGTCAGGATGTCTGCCGCATCTGCGGACAAGGGGCTGTGGAAGGGAATTCGCTCATGGTGGTAGCGCCGGGTAAGTTCGCTGCCTGTTTTTCTGGCAATGCGCTCCACCTCGGTCAGAGAGACCAGATTGGGATTGTAGTGAACGCACAAACGGGGTGGTTGGGAGTCTTTGACGTGGGCACGATAGATGCCTTTGTGGTGAATCAGCGTGGCTTCGAGATCTTTCAGGCAGTGATCCTGTTCATTTTCGATTTCCGGCATTAGCAACGGAATGTCCAGTTCAATGGTTTTTTCGTTCATGAAGATTCAGCGTCTGTCCGTAAATCAGGAATATTTCAAGCCTAGCCGATTGGACTCATTTTTTCAGTTTGATTTCAGGCTGGTGATGCATTCTGTCTCCAACAGTTCATCCAGGAGGCAGAAAAATGCAGACGAAACAGATAAAGGTCTGGGATCCCTTTGTAAGGGTTTTTCACTGGGTGCTGGTAATGGCGTTCCTGGTTTCAACTATCACGGAAGATGATTTTATGCGTGTGCATGCCTACAGCGGATATCTCATTCTGGGGCTGGTTGGCTTGCGCCTGCTATGGGGGTTGATGGGTGGGCGTTACGCCCGCTTCAGCAGTTTCCTTTATACGCCCTCAGAGACCATTGCCTATCTCAAGGATGTAGCTTCATTTCGCGCAAAACGCCATATCGGACATAACCCTGCTGGAGGCGCCA
Organism: Sedimenticola sp.; assembly: GCA_027083925.1. GTDB lineage: Bacteria > Pseudomonadota > Gammaproteobacteria > Chromatiales > Chromatiaceae > Thiolapillus. Next base: position 3,002 of record JALWMK010000147.1, read on the forward strand.
TGATTCTGGTGCTGCTTGTGAGCTTGAGCATGACCTTGTTCTTTGGCTTGCTGACCTATGGCGCCGTGGAACATTCCGGCCCCCTGGCCGGGGTAACTGCGGGTGTAGGCGACAGCATGGCTCATGGATTCAAGGAAGTGCATGAGTTTTTTGCGAATTTTACCTTGATGTTGGTGCTGCTGCATGTGCTGGGCGTTCTTCTCACCAGCATGCAGCATGGTGAGAACCTGGTTCGCAGCATGGTTACCGGCACCAAGGAGCTGCAGTCAGCCGAGGATCTGGAGGTAAAATCATGAATGCCGGAGGTCTTGTTTTGGCGGGCAGGGAGCTGTGGGAACACAAATTTCTCAAACCAGGCAACGGCCAGTTGCGAAGCTGCGCCATTTGTCATGGTGGCCGCCCGGAGAACCCTGGCAAGCATGCCAGGAGAGGAAAGTCCATTGAACCCATGGCGGCAAGCATCAACCGCGAGCGTTTTTCAGACCCGAGAAAAATCAGGAAATGGTTAAAGCAAAACTGTAGGGCACCTCTATTCATTCTGTTTGAGCAGATTCGTGCATGAGGGCAGTGAGAACCAGGCGAAGATCGCAGCAAATGCCCCAGGGCAGCTTCTCTTGCGCAAGCGCAATTCACCTTGTAGCAGGCGATTTGCCAGATTTTCAACGCTTCCGCTCCCGGCGTACGCCCCTCACCTGCATCCCTGCAGGCGACGAAGTTATCGCCGCCCTCATGTGCGTAGATGCCAATCATGAATGAATAGAGGCGCCCTGTAGCCTTGGGCTTTCAATAACCTGAATCCGTGGGTTCATGACGGCGCATAGCGCAAGCTCTTGATCCCCCAGCGGTTCAAAAAATGCCCGCTTAACCATGACCCTTGCCAAGGAGCACAACGCAGAGGCCGCTGAGTGAGGCTTTGTTACTGTTCGTCCTGGTAATAGCTAATAATTGGAGGAATGATCATGAGTATTGCAAGAAAACTGCTTGTCACCACGGGAGCCTTGCTGATGGCGGGGATTGCAGCATGTGACCATGAAGAGCATGAATCCAGGGAAGAAAGCTCCTACAAGAATTTTACCCGCCTGGATGTGGCGCCAGTGAATAATCCACAATACCGGAAAGAGTGTGGCAGTTGCCATTTTGCCTATCAACCCGGCTTGCTTCCCGAGCGTTCCTGGCAGAAGATGATGGCTCAACTGGAAGATCACTTTGGAGAAAACGTGGAACTGGATGACCAGGTTCGTGCGGCAATAACAGACTACCTGGTGAAGAATGCAGCGGAGCATTCTGACTATAAGCGCTCCCGCAAGATCTTGTCCTCGCTGGATGAGAATGAGGTGCCGCTACGCATCAGTGAAATCCGTTACTTCGTGCGCACGCATCATGAGCTGCCGAAATCCATGATGCAGGGCAACCCCGGAGTTCGTTCCTTCTCTGCCTGTGCCGCCTGCCATGTGAATGCGGACAAAGGGTATTATGATGAGCATGAGATTCAGATTCCGGGGTACGGGACATGGGACGATTGATGCCGGTGGTCTGCTTCATTCTGTTGCTGGTAACCTGGCAGGGGTCGGTGGCGGATGATGACCATGAAAGAGTGTACGAAATGCTTCAGTCGGGCCAAATTATTTCCCTGGAAAGAATACTGAAAATCGGTCGGCAGCGAGTATCCGGCAAGGTGATCGAAGTGGAACTGGAGCGGGAAAAGGACACTTTGATTTATGAGCTGGAGATACTCAACAGGCAGGGTAAGGTCTGGGAGGTTGAAATCGATGCCGTCAGTGGAAAAGTGCTCAAGGTAAAGGAAGATTGATGCGCCTGCTGGTGGTTGAAGATGATGCCGCGCTGGCGGCAAAAATCCAGGCGGCATTGCGCAAGGCCGGATATGCGGTGGATATTGTTGACAACGGCGTCGATGCTGAATTCCTTGCTGATGAAGAACTCTATGATCTTGTCGTGCTGGATCTAGGTTTGCCAATGCGCTCCGGAAAAGAAGTGCTGGAGAACTGGCGCAGCCGCGGCAACAAGGTGCTGGTTCTGGTGCTTACCGCCCGGGATGCCTGGAATGAGCGGGTGGACGGACTCAAGGCCGGGGCAGATGATTATGTAGGCAAGCCCTTTCACATGGAAGAACTGATAGCCCGTATCGATGTGCTGATCCGCCGCAGTCATGGTAAAGCGGCCCCCGGTTTGCACCTTGCGGGTATCTCGCTCGATGAAGAGCGGCAGATTGCCACTGCTGCCGATGGCAGCCAGCATCAGTTGACGCGCACGGAATTTCGATTGTTGCGGTATTTCATGATGCACTCCGGCATCATACTTTCCAAGAGCCGCCTCATCGAACATGTCTATGAGGGAGATTTCGACAAGGACAGCAATGTCATCGAGGTATATGTAAAGCGCTTGCGCAACAAGCTTGGGCAGAAACTGCTCGAGACCCGCCGTGGCCAGGGATACATCTTTCCCGGGAAGGATGCTTGAAATCGCTGCAAAGCAGGTTGCACTGGGGGCTGGCGGGAAGCCTGGTGGTGCTGATGTTGTTTATGGGTTGGCTTATCCATACGGGTATGGCGCAAGTATCCAGGGAAATGATGGCATCGAGGCTGGAGCACGATGCCCAGGCGCTGCTTGCCTCCGTACAGCTGCCGGCACAGGGACAGCCTGCCCTGGAAACTGTGCGCCTGGGCAATATCTATAACCAGGCATTTTCCGGTCACTATTACCTGATTGTGCTCAATGGAGAAAAACTGCGTTCCCGCTCGCTTTGGGACTGGATCCTGGAAGTGCCGGAAACGGCTGGTGCAGATGTGGTGATCACGGAGGTTCCCGGGCCTGATGGCCAGGTGCTGCTGCAATGGACAAAGCAATTTGAGCGTTTTGGCCTGCCTGTCACCATTGCTGTTGCAGAGGACATAACCCCGTTGCAAACAGCCTTGCATCGGTTCAATCTGTATTTTGCGCTGGGGGTGGCGGCCGTATTGGCAGCCGTATTGCTGATTCAGGGAATGATTGTGCGGCGCTCCCTTGCTTCGCTGCGGGGTATGCGGCAAGAGGTGCAGGCGCTGGCGCATGGTGAAATCAGTATGCTTTCCGGGCAGGTGCCCAGCGAAATCAGCCCGCTGGTGGAAGAAGTGAATCACCTGCTGCAGCTGTTGGCGCAGCGCCTGCAGCGTTCCCGCAACGCGGTGGGAAACCTGGCTCATGGTCTGAAACATCCGCTGAATCTTCTTACGCAACTGGTGGATAATGAAGCAGTAAAGCCGCACCCGGATCTGGTTGAGGAAATCAACAGCAATACCAGGCAGATTCTCCAGATTATGGAGCGGGAGTTGAAGCGGGCAAGGCTGGCCGGGAGAGGGGTTCCAGGTCAGCGCTTTGTCGCTGGAGCAGAAATACCAGGGTTGGTTGATGTCCTAAAGCGTGTTTATCATGAGCGGAATCTGGAAATCAGTTATGAACTATCACCGGATCTGGAATATCCGGCTGACCGGAATGACATGCTGGAGTTGCTGGGCAACCTGCTGGATAACGCCTGCAAATGGTCAGCAGGAAAAGTGCACCTTAAGCTCGGCATGGAAGATGGAATGCATATCCAGGTTGAGGATAACGGGGCGGGCTGCGATGAGGAACAGCTGTCCCGTCTTATGCAACGTGGTGTGCGCGTTGATGAAAATACCAGTGGTTCCGGTTTGGGGCTGGCGATTGTAAAGGAAATAGTGGAGCTCTATCAGGGTAAAATCCTGTTTTTCCGATCAACCCTTGGCGGTCTGGCTGTAACCGTAAGCCTCCCGTTGCCGGAGCAGGGAAAGCCTGGATAGTTCGTAGTACCTATTGCCTGACGTGCTTGAATAGTCTGATTCAAGTCAGTATCATGTTTTTTTATGTATAGACGTTTCCATAATTCCATTGTAGCCGTGCTGGTCTTTGCACTGCTGTCGCTGGGCCTGCAGTCAGCGGGTATTGCTGCGACTGGGCCTATGGAAACAAACCTGGCGCTAGCCAGCGTTTCTACCGCCATGGACATGGCTGATCATGATTGTGAAAATTGTGAAGCCAAGGATTGTTGTGCATTGCAGGATTGTCAAATTGCTCCGCATTGCTCTTCCTATACAGCTACAGCATTGACGAGTCTGGTGGGTGTGCCTGCTTGCGAGCGCCGCAATACGGACGATCTTGCCGCTCCCGATGTCGTTGTGGCGTCCATTCTCGTTCCCAGTATCTATCGCCCGCCCTGGGCGTAACTTCCGCTATGACTCTCTGCCTGGAGAGTGTCTGGATTTGCTCCTGATATAGCCGCGCCCGGCTTTTCACGAGTTCCATGTAAGTGGTTCCTGTTTTATCCATATTGGACTGGCGTATCTGCCATTGCCAGAAACGGGGATGTAGCCGGAGTTTTCGATATGAAATCAGTTTTACTGCAATCATGCTGCAGATGCATTGTGTTACTGTTCGTCTTAGTATTTGCTTGTTTGATCCCGATGTTTATGGTTCAGACGGCAATGGCAGATGAAGGAATGTTACTCGACCTGCCCGAAACCGAACAAATTGCGTTGCGAAATGATCCACTGCTAAAAGCTGGCCTGGCCCGATCCGAGGCGCTGGAGGCGGATGCTGTTGCAGACGGACGGCTGCCTGATCCCAAACTGCGTACAGGATTGTACAACCTGCCACTGGATGATTTTGATCTGAGCAGGGAGCCTGCCACCCAGCTGCGCCTGGGTATTCAGCAAACATTTCCCCGGGGTGACACCCTGCTGCACAAATCCCGCAAGACCAAGGCGCAGGCCAGTGCCCAGCGCCACCGTGTGCAGCTGGAACGCAAAAAAATTCTTCGGGATGTGCGAAAAACCTTTCTGGACATCTACTACCAGGTGGAAGCAGAGAAGATCATCCGCTCCAGCCGCAAGTTGTTTGAAAGCCTGACGGAAATAACCCGGGTGCAATACGGGTCAGGGAGCTCTTCCCAACAGGATGTATTGCGGGCTGAGCTGGAGTTGTCAAGACTGGATGACCGCATCACCCGGATTCAGGCGGGGGAAGAAAAAGCCAGGGCTCACCTTTCCCGCTGGTTGGGGCAGGCGGCATGGCGGGTTTTGCAATCCACCATGCCGGACTTGCCCGTAGTGCCTGACAGGAAAAACATTGAAGAATCATTGCAAAACCATCCGGAAATCCGTGCGCGCTCAGCTGCCATTGAATCTCACCAACAGGCGGTGGCCATTTCCAAAGAACAATACAAACCTGGCTGGACGCTTGGTGCCGAGTATCGCATGCGCTTTGGCGATTATCCTGATGGCTCCGCCCGCTCGGATATGGGGGCAGTGATGCTCACCGTTGACATTCCCCTGTTTGCCGGTAAACGCCAGGATCAACGCTTGGCCGCCAGTCAGAAAAGGGCCGATGCAGCTTTTCATGAACGTGCCAATAGCTGGCGCAAGTTGCGCGAGAATCTGGCCATCGAAATCACCAACAAAGAGCAGCTTGTTGAGCGCATACGGCGCTACGAAAGGCGCTTGCTCAAAGAGGCTGAAGAAAATGCAAAGGCAGCGCTCCAGGCTTATCAGAGTGGTACGGTGGAGTTTACCGGGCTGATGAGGGCGCGCATCACAGAGCTTGATATCAGGTTACAGGCACTGAAGTTGCGTGTGGATCTGTTGAAAACCCATGCCGGCTTGTTGTATCTGGCCGCAGGAGAAGAACAATGAAAAGATATGTAATCTTCCTGTTGTTGGTACTGTTTTTGGTTGGAGGCTCGCCTGTCCAATCGGCTGATGAAGGTGAAAAAGACATTCTGTATTGGGTGGCTCCCATGGATCCCAACTACCGCAGGGATGAGCCGGGTAAATCTCCCATGGGTATGGATCTCATTCCGGTGTATGCCGATGCGGATGAAGGCGGCAGTGATGTCAGTATTTCTTCTGTTGTAGTGCAAAACCTTGGAGTGCGTACTGAAGCAGTGAGGATCGGGACGCTTCACCGGCTCATCGATACTGTGGGCTATATCGATCATGACGAGTCCAAAGTCAGCCATATACATTTGCGCGTTTCCGGCTGGATAGAAAAACTCAGTGTCAGGTCTGCTGGAGAGCGGGTAAAAAAAGGTCAGCGTCTGTTCAATCTGTATTCTCCTGATCTGGTCAACGTGCAAGAAGAATTCCTGCGCGCCCTGAGTAGCGGCAACAAGGGGCTGATTGAGGCTTCCCGTGATCGCCTGGATGCGCTGGGCATCAGCCGGGGCGAAATTTCGCAGCTGGAGAAGAAGCGCAAGGTCAGGCAAAACATAGCCGTTTATGCGCCGCAGGATGGTGTGGTATCAGAGTTGCCGGTGCGCGAGGGTATGTATGCCAAGCCTGCCATGAATGTCATGACCCTGGCAGATTTGTCCAGTGTGTGGCTGATTGCCGAGGTGTTCGAGCGGCAGGCGGGCTGGGTGCATGTCGGGGACAAGGCAGAAGTGACGCTGCCCTATCTGCCGGGAAAGGTCTGGCGGGGGAAAGTGGAATACATCTATCCCAGTCTTGATCCAAAAACCCGTACGCTTTTGGTGAGACTTCGTTTTGACAATCCTGGAGAGTCTCTCAAGCCTAACATGTATGCACGGGTAAAACTGTATGCCAGCCCCCGGGAGAATGTGATCTCTATTCCCATAGAAGCACTGATTCGCACCGGCGGCAAGGATCGCGTGATTGTAGAAGTGGGAGCGGGCAAATTTGATGCGCGGGAAGTTGTGGCAGGTATTGAAAGCGGTGAGCGCATAGAAATTCTTGAAGGCCTGCAAACTGATGAAAAGATAGTGGTGTCCGGTCAGTTTCTGATTGATTCGGAAGCCAGCCTGAAGGCCAGCTTTGCGCGCATGAGTGATGCAAATGAAAGCACTGAAAAGGCGCCAAAGGCACAGGCAAAAGGCCAGGGGATTGTTCTTTCCATCAACATGGAGCAAAAGGAAATGGAGCTGCGCCATGCGCCAATTCCTGAACTGGGCTGGTCCGAGATGGAAATGCTGTTCCCCGTGGATGCGGATATGCAGGGCTTGAGGATTGGTGACAGCATTGCTTTTGATCTTGAACAGCGGGGCAGGGCGTTTGTGATCGTAACAATACGGCCTGAAAAGCAGGAGCAGCAGCCATGATTGCGGCAATTATCGAATGGTCGTTGCGCAATCGTTTCATGGTGCTGTTGCTCACAGTCATTATTACAGGCTGGGGATTGTATGCAATAAAAAACACGCCTCTGGACGCCATTCCTGACCTGTCCGATGTGCAGGTCATCATCAAGACCAGCTTCCCCGGGCAGGCGCCACAGGTAGTAGAAGACCAGGTGACCTATCCTCTAACCACTGCCATGCTTTCGGTGCCCAAAGCCACCAATGTACGTGGCTATTCCTTCTTTGGCGACTCATATATCTATGTGATTTTTGAAGATGGCACAGATCCCTACTGGGCAAGATCGAGAGTGCTCGAATACCTGAGTCAGGCAGCAAGCAAGCTGCCTCCGGATGCCCGGCCCGAACTGGGTCCTGATGCTACCGGCGTGGGCTGGGTTTTTGAGTATGCGCTGGTGGATCGGAATAACAATCATGATCTGGCGCAGCTGCGCAGTCTGCAGGACTGGTATCTGAAATTTGAGCTGCAAACCGTCCCCGGGGTTTCCGAAGTTGCCACTATTGGCGGTATGGTCAAGCAGTATCAGGTTGTGGTGGATCCTGTCAGCTTGCGCGCTTATGGCCTGAACCTTTCACAGATCCGCAAGGCAATACAGCGGGGCAATCAGGAGTCGGGGGGATCCGTCATAGAGATGGGTGAAGCCGAATACATGATCCGCGCCACAGGGTATATCGATAGCATCGAAGACCTGCGGGAGATCCCCTTGGGCATGAGCAGCATGGGGGTTCCCATTACGCTCAAGGATGTGGCGCAGATCCGCCTGGGACCACAAATGCGCCGTGGTATTGCCGAGCTGGATGGAGAGGGTGAGGTGGTTGGCGGGGTCGTTATCATGCGTTTTGGGGGAAACGCCCTGAGTGTGATCGCCGCTGTCAAAAAGAAGCTGGAAGAGCTGTCGCGGGGC
>JALWMK010000148.1 GCA_027083925.1 Sedimenticola sp.
CGGCTGCAGTGTCCCATTCCGAGGTAGGTCCCAGGCGCGGATAGATATCCGCCTTTCCTTCCGCCACCAGGCACAGCTTGAGGGAACTGCCCATGCTGATGATTTCATGTGCTGGCAATTTCCGCAACAACCGCGCCAGGCTGTCTCCGGCATGAGAGCGGCTTCCCACAACGCGCACCGGGGTGGCGCAGGGGCGTGTCACCTGGATTGGTTCTGGCTCCCCGTGGTTCTCCTGACGAAAGGCTCCACTGGCGACATCTCCAAAGTAGGTGGTGCCGGTGACCGGTACATGCACCACGCCAAGAATGGGGAAGCCTTGATCGACAAGTGCGATATTCACCGTGAATTCTCCGTTGCGCTTGATGAATTCACGGGTACCATCGAGAGGGTCGATCAGCCAATAGTGCTGCCATTGCCGGCGCTCTGCATAGGGAATCGCTGCGGATTCTTCCGAAAGCACGGGAATCTCCGGCGTGAGGCGCCTCAGGGTATTTTCGATAAGCCGGTGTGAAGCCATGTCTGCCTGGGTAAGAGGAGAATGGTCTGATTTTTCCTGCACGTCAAAATCCTGCGCATAAATTTGCAGTATGTCTTCGCCCGCTTTCCGGGCAATCTGGCTGATATGCCGGATGTCTGGTAGTGTCATACGAGGGAGTCTGTATATTGTTATACGAACCACAGGCTACAAAGCCCGGAGATAGAGTGCAAATGCTTTTTTTCAGGAAATTTCATGTTTGACTGGGCGCAGATCGACACCGTATTGCTGGATATGGACGGTACACTGCTGGATCTGCATTTCGATAATCATTTCTGGCTGGAATATGTGCCCCGACGCTATGCTGAGCAACACGGACTGACTCTGGAGTCAGCAACAGAAGAGCTGTTACATCGCTACAAGAAGGTGGAGGGAACGCTGAACTGGTACTGTGTGGACTACTGGAGCGAGGAGCTCGCCCTGGATATACCGTTGCTGAAAACAGAAGTGGAGCATTTGATTGCGGTACATCCTCATGTGGTGGATTTTTTGCGATGCCTCAAGGGCAAGGGAAAAGCCAGAGTACTGGTGACCAATGCGCACCAAAAGGCCCTGCAGCTGAAGATGGGCAAAACCCGCCTGGGCGAACATCTGGATCAGGTAATCAGCAGCCATGATGTTGGCCTGCCAAAGGAAAATCCTGCTTTCTGGGGGCGCTTGCAGCAAGTGGTGAATTATTCACCTGGACGCACCCTGTTTATTGATGACAGCTTGCCGGTGCTTCGTTCTGCTCACAGCTTCGGCATTGCGCACCTGTTGTGCATGCTGCAACCGGACGCGAAACAGCCTGCACGGGATATTACGGAATTCATGGCGTTGAAGCATTTTGAGCCGCTGTTATATGGCCTTGGCTGCTCTTGATCAAGTCTCTATCGTTTCCAGAAACACCAGCAGTGCATCCTCCGGCAGCGGCTTGCTGATAACAAACCCCTGCAGGTAGTCACAACCGATGCTGACCAGGTGGCTTCTCTGGGCTTCGGTTTCCACCCCTTCTGCAACCACTTTCATGCCAAAGCTATGGGCAAGCTGGATGATTGCCTTGACCAGAATTGCATCATCCTCATCGGAACAGATATCCCTTACAAATTCCCGGTCAATCTTGATGCTGTCAAACGGGTAGCTGCGCAAATGATTGAGGGAGGACTGCCCGGTGCCAAAATCATCCAGTACCAGGGATATTCCCAGTTGGCGTAACTCACTGAACAAGGCGCGTGCAGTGGCAAGATCCTCAAGCAGGGTGTCTTCTGTAATTTCCAGAATGATGTGAGACGGATATTTCAGCTGGCTCAGCGTGGTTACGACGCTGCTGTGCCGGGCCGGGTCACGCAACGCACCGGGAGCCATGTTTATTGAAACCCGTAGCTGCAAACCGTGCTCGGCCTGAGCGACAAACTGCAGGTTGTCAACCTGGGAAAAAAGATGTTTTGTAACCTTTTCGCTCAGATCCAGGTTCTGGCTTTTCATGACCTCCATGAAATCTGCCGGATACTTCAATGGCCCGCCTTTCGGCTGCCAGCGCATCAGCGCTTCCACAGCGATAAGCTTGCCGGTATCCGCCTCTACGATGGGTTGATAGTGGAAAAGAAATTCCTTTTTCAGCACAGCATCGCGCAAGCGGTGCTCCATGTTGAGTTGGCGGCTGACGCGCTGCAGCAGCTCGCTGGAAAAAAAGTAATAGTTGTTTTTTCCTCGCCGTTTTGCCTCATACATGGCGGCATCGGCATCACGCAAAAGATCGCCGGGGTGATTGTCATCATATGGGGCAATGGCAATGCCGATGGAACCGGAAATATGATATTGCTGACTGCCGATTTCCAGCGGTGTCTGCAGTTCTTCCAGGATTTTCAGGGCCACACTTCTGGCAAAGGTCTTTTGTCCGATATCTTCCAGCAGGACGGCGAATTCATCCCCCCCCAGGCGGGCGACGGTGTCTGAATTGCGTATCACCTTCTGCAGGCGACCGGCTACATTCACCAGCAACTCATCTCCGGCAAAATGTCCAAGGGCATCATTGATTTTTTTGAAGTTATCGAGATCCAGAAACAGCAGCGCAACCATCGTGTTGTGCCGGTGAGCAATGCTCAGGGCATGTTCCAGACGATCCATGAACAGCAGCCGGTTGGGCAGCTGGGTAAGGGGGTCATGATGCGCCAGATGATCCAGCCCCTGCTGCCGCTTCCATGCCTGGCGGCGCATTTCACTGAAGGCTTCTACCAGATCCTGGGTTTCTGCCAGTTTTGGCCGGGGAATGACTACATCGCTGTTGCCGTTGGCTTCCTGGCGCAGGGCATGAGCCGTATCGGCAATGGGTTTTATTACCCCTATCCTCAGATAGATGTAGGCAAACACAATCCAGAAGATTCCCAGGATGGTAAGGACAAAAATTGTCTGACTAAGGCGTGATGCAATATTTGTCAATCCGGTGATATCATCAGCTGTCTGTCGAAAAAGGCTGTCCTGTATCTGTTTCAAATCAGCCTGCATCTGCTTTATCTGGGGCTGCAGGGCAGTCTTGTATAGATACATGTCCTCCCGCCATCGCTCGGAATGCAGGTTCTCCAGCAGGTTTTCATAGTGTTGGTTCCATTCTTCTACGTTTGCCAACAAACGCTGCCAGATATCGTCCGCCAACTGCAATGATGCAGGCGCCCGGGTTTCCTGCAGTTGCGCCAATTGCTGCCGCATCTGCCGCAAGTATTCTTTTATGTTTTTGGAATTGGCCTCTATACCCACTTCAGGGTTGTCTGAGAACACGCTGAAACGATTGGCCACCAGCAGGTGAAATTCAGACAGCAACTGCAACCAGGTATGGCGCAGCTGGTACACCAAATGAGTAAATTGGCTCCGGTTGTTTTTCCTCGCAATTTGAAAAGCGATAGTGTCCAGCGCATCCAGAATTGTCTTGGACTTTGGCTGCATGATGTAGATTCCCGGAAAACGCAGGACATTGTTGTTCGAAATATGCAGAAACGTAGCAATATCCGCCTTGAAGCGTGACAGCCTGGCCAGGGGCACAGGTTCCTTTAGCGGCGGTTTCTCCTGGTCTAGCTCCTGCATGCTCCGGGCGAGTTCTGCAAAGTGTTTTTCCAGAGCCTGGGTCAGGAGATGGAGTTGGTTGCTGGACTGGGTTCCTGGCTCGATAAGCTGATTCCCCAGCCACTCCTGTATTTCCTGCAGTTCCCACAGCAGTTTTCCCGTTTCTTTCTCTGCCTGGGCGCGAACAGCAATGCGATTGATCTGCTCTTCAGAAGCATGGTTGACATAATGCTGTCCCACCCAGGCAGACGATATCAGCACCGCAATCAGAACGAGCGCCATGTAGAAATACTGTCCCTGGTAGGAGGCGAGGGTTGGCAGTCGCCACCGTTGCTCTCGATTCCCGGTCATACTTTTCTTCCTTTCTGGGTTTCCTCCCCAGACATTATCCTTGTCGACGTTTCCTTGAATGCCGGATCCGGTCGCTGCTTCTTCCCCTGTTGCCACGACCGTTGTTTTGCCGTGGCTTGCGTGGAATGCGGATACGACTGGAAGGATCCACTTCCGCCAGCAGCTCTCCAGGGACGGAGGTCATGGGAATGCTGTGACCGATATAGGCCTCGACGTCCGGCAATGAAAAGGCATGGGTTTCGCAGGCAAAGCTGATGGCGCTGCCAGCAGCCCCGGCCCGGCCAGTGCGGCCGATTCGATGCACATAATCCTCGGCATCTTCCGGCAAGTCATAGTTTACGACATGGGTTACATCGGGAATATGCAAGCCCCGTGCAGCCACATCGGTCGCCACCAGCACATCCAAGCCACCTTCAGTAAACTTCTTCAGCAGGCTCATGCGCTTTTTCTGTGGCACATCACCAGACAGCACGGCAGTCTCTATGCCGTTGCCCTGCAGAAATCCCCAGACCTCGTCAGCAGCGCGTTTGGTATTGACGAAGACGATGGTTCTGGCGTTTTGCCAATGACGAAGCAAGCCAATGAGCAAAGGTATTTTCTCGTCGTTGGCGGTCATGAAGCCCTGTTCCTCAATGCGATCGGCAGTAACCTTGTCTGGCTCAACTTCGATAGCCCTGGGGTTGTTCATATGCTCGTAGGCAAGCTCCTTGACCCGAAAAGACAAGGTTGCCGAGAACAACATGCCCAGGCGCTTGTCCGGTGGGGGACAGCGGCGCAGCAGGAACCGGATGTCCTTGATGAACCCGAGATCGAACATGCGGTCTGCTTCATCCAGCACCACCACCTGGATCTCTTGCAGGTCATAAATTTTCTGCTTGAAGTAATCAATAAGGCGTCCGGGAGTGCCGATGAGTATATCCACGCCCTCCTTTACCGCATTGCGCTGGGATTCATAGCCAGTGCCGCCGTATACGACCTGCACCTTGTGTCCGGTATGCCCGGCCAGCACCTTTGCGTCCCTCTCGATCTGGATCGCCAGCTCACGGGTAGGTGCAACGATCAATACCCTGGGCTGGTTGGGCCGCCGCTTTGCCGATGGCGGGTGCTCCTCCATGCGATGCAGCGCCGCCAGCAGGAAGGCCGCGGTCTTGCCGGTGCCCGTTTGTGCCTGCCCGGCTACGTCCTCACCGGCCAGAGCCGGGGGGAGGGTTGCCGCCTGTATGGGAGTGCAATACTCAAAGCCGGCATCCTTGACGCCGGCAAGTATGGTTTTTGACAGGCCAAAGCTGTCAAAACGCATGTTTGTAAGGTGTTTTTCTTCATTCATAGCGGGGGAAGGATACCGCAAACAGAGTTTTTCTGTAGACCAGCATGCCTCAAATGCAATAAAAACTTGAAAAACATACCCCGGTCAGGGCAAAATCCACACCTAGGGGCGTTTCGGATCAGGTTCTTTGGCAATATACAAGCCAGGAAGCGACCCGCATCTAGGGCATCTCGATTAATTCTGTTTGCGCAGATATGTGCTTGAGAGGCTCAAGAACAAGGCAAAGATCGCAGCAAATAGCAGGTTATTTGCAAGATTTTCAACGCAGTTATTGGGTCTCTCAAGTGCAATAGATACCAGGCATGAGTTATTTTAGAGCTGCCCTCTACGTGCATCTTTGAAGTTTTTACATACGCATATTGAATCCATATCAAGGCATCGTTGCTTCAGACGATGCAAATTCTTTACTTTAATTTTTTCCGGAGAAACAGTCAGTGAGTGACAAAATCGTTCAATTGGCGGACGACACTTTCGACCAGGAAGTGCTAAAGGCAGAGGTGCCCGTGCTAGTAGATTACTGGGCGGAATGGTGTGGGCCCTGCAAAATGATTGCGCCCGTGCTGGATGAAATCGCTGGTGAATATGAGGGCAAGCTGAAAATAGCCAAGCTGAACATCGACCACAATCCAGATACCCCGCCTGCATATGGTGTTCGGGGCATTCCGACATTGATGTTGTTCAAAAACGGCGAAATTGAAGCCACCAAGGTGGGAGCGGTATCCAAATCCCAGCTTACCGCCTTCATCGACAGCAATCTCTGAATTTTCAGGGTGCCATGGCACTCAATCATCAATACTTCAAGGGCATCTCTATTAATTCATGATTGGCATCTACGCACATGAGGGCAGCGATAACTTCGTCGCCTGCATGGATGTAGGTGAGGGGCGTAAGCTGGGAGCGGAAGCTTTGAAAATCTTGCAAATTGCCCGCTACAAGGTGAATTGCGCTTGCGCAAGAGAAGCTGCCCTGGGGCATTTGCTGCGATCTTTGCCTTGTTCTCACTGTCCTCATGCACGAATCTGCTCAAACAGAATGAATAGAGGCGCCCTTCAGTCGGTACGTCATTACAAGATTTCTGATTCCCCGGTAATTCATTGTCCGGGAGCTTTTTTAACCTTCTTTTCTCAACTCTTCTAAATCAAATACCCATGAATCTTAACGATCTCAAGCAAATGCCGGTCCCCGCTCTTTCCGAACTGGCGCAATCCATGAAAATCCAGGGCACAGGCCGCTCCCGCAAGCAGGACCTTATATTTTCCATTCTCAAGGCGCATGCCAAAAAAGGCGAAGACATTCACGGTGGAGGCGTACTGGAGATTCTGCAGGACGGTTTCGGCTTCCTCCGATCGGCAGACTCGTCCTATCTTGCCGGGCCGGATGACATCTACGTCTCCCCCAGCCAGATCCGGCGTTTCGCCCTGCGTACCGGAGACACCATTACCGGTACCATCCGCCCGCCCAAGGACAATGAACGCTATTTCGCCCTGCTGAAGATCGATGAGATCAACTATGACAAGCCGGAGTCAGCCAAGAGCAAAATCCTGTTCGAGAACTTTACTCCCCTGTTTCCCAATGAATCCCTGCATCTGGAAATGGGCAATGGCAGCACCGAAGATATTACCGTACGCACCATCGAGCTGGTGGCACCCGTGGGCAAGGGGCAGCGCGGGCTGATCGTGTCCCCGCCCAAGGCGGGCAAGACCATGATGATGCAGAACATCGCCCAGTCCATCGCCAACAATCATCCTGAAGTCTACCTGATCATTCTGCTCATCGATGAGCGTCCCGAAGAAGTCACGGAAATGGCCCGTTCGGTGTCGAGAGCAGAAGTCATTTCCTCCACTTTCGATGAGCCTGCCGCCCGCCATGTGCAGGTGGCGGAGATGGTCATCGCCAAGGCCAAGCGTCTGGTAGAACACAATCGTGATGTGGTGATCCTCCTCGATTCCATCACCCGTCTGGCGCGAGCCTATAACACGGTCATCCCCTCTTCCGGCAAGGTGCTCACCGGCGGTGTGGACGCCAACGCCCTGCAGAAGCCCAAACGATTCTTTGGTGCGGCGCGAAACGTGGAGGAGGGTGGCTCCCTGACCATTCTGGCAACCGCCCTGGTGGAAACCGGTTCACGCATGGATGACGTGATCTATGAGGAATTCAAGGGCACCGGCAACATGGAAGTGCACCTGGACAGGCGCATCGCCGAGAAACGCGTCTTTCCCGCCATCAACATCAACCGCTCCGGCACCCGCCGCGAGGAACTGCTGATTCCTGCAGCCGAACTGCAGAAGATCTGGATACTGCGCAAGATCCTGCATCCCATGGATGAACTGGCTGCCATGGAATTCCTGTATGACAAACTCAAATCCACCAAAACCAATGCAGAGTTCTTCAGCTCCATGAAGAAAAAGTAGGCCGTGGCGCAGGATCGCGCATATCCTGCCATGATTCTGGCGGCTGGCCGCGGCGAACGCATGCGGCCTCTGACAGATCGCGTCCCCAAACCCCTGTTGAAAGTGGCCGGTAAAGCCTTGATCGTCTGGCACCTGGAAAAACTGGCGAAAGCGGGTTTCAGTCAGGTGGTGATCAATCACGCGCACCTGGGAGCGCAGATCGAGGATGCCCTTGGTGACGGCGGCCGCTGGGGATTGCAGATATGCTATTCCGCAGAAGGACAGGGCCGCGCCCTGGAAACCGGCGGCGGTATCTGCAAGGCGTTGCCATTGCTGGGTGACGGCCCTTTCGTCGTCATCAATGGCGATATCTTCACCGAGCTGGATTACGCCGCCCTGAAACTTCCCGAGCACAGCCTCGCCCATCTGGTTCTGGTGGACAACCCCGAACATCACCCCCAGGGCGACTTTGCGCTGAAAGATGGCGTGGTGCAGAGGGAAGGCACGCCACGGCTCACCTTTAGCGGCGTTGGCATCTATCATCCCTGCCTGTTCGCAGGCTGTGAGGCAGGATCCTTTCCCCTGGCGCCCCTGCTGCGCCGGCAGATGCCCCAGGGTAGAATAAGCGGCGAGCATTTTTGTGGCTACTGGCTGGATGTCGGCACGCCGGAACGGTATCAACTTCTGCACAGGAAACTCTCTTAATGGGGCAGGAAATCAGTCGTAGCAGTTTTTCCGAGGAGGATTTCAAACATTTTCGGGATCGGGTGATTGCAGAGACCGCCCTGCTGGAACAATGGATGGCGGATGGTGTTCTCGACCAGGGAGAAGCCATGGCCGGCAGCGAAATCGAAGCCTGGCTGGTAACCGACCGGGGCCTTCCCTCTCCCGTAAATCAGGCCTTTCTGCGGCACATGGACGACCCCATGGTGGTGCCGGAGCTATCCACTTTCAATGTGGAGCTCAACACCTGCCCCGTGCCTTTTGCGGATGGCATGTTCGATCACATGCATGAGGAGCTGGCGGAGCTTTGGCAGCGCTGTGAGGTCGCGGCAAATCGGGAGGCGGCCCACATGCTCATGATCGGTATCCTGCCCACGGTGCAGCAGTCGGACTTGTGCCTGGAAAACATCTCCGGCATGCAGCGTTATCAGGCACTCAATGAACAGGTGCTGCGCATGCGTAATGGCCAGCCCCTGGCCCTGGACATTCTTGCCCGGGAGCATCTGGTGGCGGAACATGATGATGTGATGCTGGAGGCTGCCACCACCTCCTTCCAGATTCATCTGAAGATTCCTCCGCAACAGGCCGCCCGCGCCTATAATCTTTCCAAGATGATTTCTGCGCCCATGGTCGCCCTGTCGGCCAACTCGCCCTTTCTGTTCGGACGCGAACTCTGGGATGAAACCCGCATCCCCCTGTTCGAGCAGTCCGTGGCCGTGGGCGCCAGCGATTATTCCAAGCGCGTCACCTTCGGCGTGCGCTACGCAGGGCATTCCATCATGGAGTGCTTCGAGGCCAACCGCGACCGCTACCCGGTGCTGCTGCCCCAGCTCATGGATGAGCCGGTGGAATCCCTGGCCCACCTACGCCTGCATAACGGCACCATCTGGCGCTGGAACCGGCCGCTGGTCGGCATCTCCGAGAACGGCAAGGCGCATATCCGCATCGAGCATCGGGTGATCCCGAGCGGTCCTTCCATACTGGATGTCATTGCCAATGCGGCATTTTATTTTGGGCTGATCGAGGCGCTCATGGCCACGGAAAAGGATGCGGAAGCCCGCCTGCCGTTTATCGACGCCAAGGAGAATTTCTACAGCAGCGCCTGCCGAGGGCTGGATGCCCGGGTCGTCTGGTTAGACGGACAGGAAGGCAGTGTTGCCGATCTGTGCCTGCAAAAACTCATCCCCCAAGCGAGAGCCGGGCTGCTGCGTCTGGGGATTGGCACACAGGAGGTTGACCGCTGGCTGGACATTATCAAAAACCGCGCTGCCGGCCGCCAGACCGGGGCTCGCTGGCAGCGCGAATGGATCTCCCGCAACGGCAAGGACTTTCCTGCCATGGTGCGCGCCTACCGGATGCGTCAGGACAGCGCCCAGCCCGTTTCTGCCTGGAAGGTCTGATTATGTATGCTGAACTCTGCGAACTTCCCAGGGGACTGCTGGATTTGCCGGCAAGGGACTTGCATGCCTTTCTCGGCGGCCCCACCCTGATCCACCTGCAGGGACGGCGGGAAGCACCGTTGTTCATGTCGGTACTCATGCATGGTAACGAAGATGTGGGCTGGGAAGCTGTACGCCATTTGCTGCACAAATACCGGCCGGGCGGTGGCAACCAGGAACTGCCCCGCTCCCTGTCCCTGTTCATCGGCAATACCTCGGCGGCGGCGGTCAACATGCGCAGGCTGGCGGGACAGCCGGACTACAATCGGGTCTGGCCGGGCAGTGAGCTGCCCCGCACCGCCGAGCATGCCATGATGGAAAGCATCGTCGATGCCATGGCGAAAAAGGGCGTCTTCGCCAGTGTGGATGTACACAACAACACCGGCCTCAACCCGCACTACGCCTGCGTCAATGTGGTACGCACGGAATCGCTGCATCTGGCGGCCATGTTCAGTCGCACCGTGGTGTACTTCACCCGTCCCAAGGGGGTGCAGTCCATGGCTATGACCGAACTCTGCCCCGCGGTGACCCTGGAATGCGGGAAGGTTGGCCAGGTACATGGTGTGCAGCATGCCAGTGAATATCTGGACGCCTGCCTGCACCTGGCGAAGCATCCTTCACACACCATCTCACCCCATGACCTGAATCTTTATCACACCGTAGCTATCGTGAAAATCCCCCCGGAAGTCAGTTTTGGCTTCGGCTGCCAGAATTATGATCTGTGTCTGCTGGATGATCTGGAGGTGTTGAACTTCCGGGAGATTCCCGCAGGCACCTGTTTTGGCAGGGCGAAACAAGACCAGGATATTCCTCTGGAAGTAATAAACGAGGTGAACCATGATGTGGCGGCCCGGTATTTTTCCGTAGAGCATGGCGAGCTGCTGACCTGTACCCCGGTGATGCCTTCCATGCTCACCAAAAATGAGGCGGTGATCCGGCAGGACTGCCTGTGCTACCTGATGGAGCGCTATGATCTGCACCTGGAAGATGCGGGCTGAGACGAGCGCGGGCCGGACTATCATCCTGGCGCAGGCCGGGATCCAAATACCCCTGTTAGACGACAATTAACCTGTCCGGTCAGGCGACAATTATCTTGACCGGTTGAGTGCCAAGCCTGATAAGTATTTTTTGCTCATATGAGGAGAAAGGCTTGCCAGGAAAACATATCACTCAATT
>JALWMK010000149.1 GCA_027083925.1 Sedimenticola sp.
ACAGGCTGGGCATTGACCCGGCCCTGGCCGGCGGCGTATTACTGACGACGGTTACCGATGTGGTCGGCTTCCTCGCCTTTCTCGGCCTGGCTACGGTGTTTCTGCTCTGAACCAGCTGTCATCCGGCGCACGAACCCATGGACGGGCAAAGACAGAGCAATGCAGGGACGTATCGCAGTAGAGCGACACAGGAGCAGTTGTCGGGCTAGGGCTTCCGCCCTGTCTCGACGCTGATGACACAGCGTCCATCCTTTTTCCGGCTGCAAAGATCCAGGCGCAGCTCGCCATGGCGGTCGGTGCGCAACACCCGCGTCCCGGCTTTTTCCAGCCTTTGCAGCACCTCCTCACCAGGGTAGCCGCGGATATTGCCGGCGTTCACGGAAATGAGTGCCAGGCGAGGACTCAGTCTGTCCACGAAGGAAACACTGGTGGCATCCGCCGCGCCATGATGCCCCGTCACCAGCACATCGATATTGGCGGGCAGTTTGTTCTGATCCAGCAGCGCCTGCTCCACCACTGTATCCGCATCCCCCATGATAAGCAGCTTCCGTCCGGCGTAGCGCAGCAGCAACACCAGAGAATGGCGGTTGAGATTGCTCCCGGAAAAGGCTTCCGGCCATAGCACCTCGATGGTCATCTCCCGCCACGGGATACGCTCACCGGCGCGCAATAAGCGGCGATGCGGATCTCGTGCCAGGGCATCATTCACCCAGCGCACCAGATCCGGACGCACATCCGCCGGCAGGGGATGGCCGCTGTAGAGCACAGGTGTCCGGGGAAATACCTCCCGCAGACGGAAGTAGCCACCGGCATGATCCGGGTGCAGATGGGTAAGAACCAAGTAATCCAGCTGCTTCACGCCCAGCGCCGCCAGGCGTTCCAACACCCGCTGACTCATGCCAGGATGGCCCACATCGATGAGCACGCCCCTGTGCCCCTGCTGCAGCAACACAGCCTGCCCCTCGCCCACATCCAGCACCACCAGCCGGGATTGGGCCGCCACGGTTGCGGTCATCATGCAAAACAACAGGCAGGAGCACAGTGTTTTCACCTTTTTCTGCCAAAAAACGCAGCAACGCCGCCGCCCACGCTGGCCAGGGCATTGAAACCCACATCCCGCCAGTCTCCCACCCGATCCGGCAAGAACCATTGCAAGACTTCGTCCAGCCCCGCGCCCGCCAGCAAGACCCCAAGGGCAAGCAACGGAGGAAACAACAGCATGGAAAAAAATCCGAAGCCTCCAAACAGCAGAAAATGAAGGCGTTCCTCCACCAGGGGCAGCGTCAAGGGAAACAGCAGAAACAATGGAACCATCCACAACAGATGCCACAGGCTGAAAGCACCACCGTGGCGCCGGAACCAGGTGACCATCATCACCACCATCGCAGCCAGCGCCAGCAACATGAGTGCTGCCAGCAGTCCGGAAGGCACCATCTCCCTGGCGAAGCGCTGCAAAGAACGTCCGAACACCGACACCAAGGGAATCAGCGCCAGCAGCGCCAGCCAACCGGCCAAAGCAGCGTTGAAATTTTTCTTGAGCGGGTTCTGTAGCATCGATCGATAACCAGTGGAGATGATGATTTATGCTGAGGATAAACTGATCCTGGTTCTTGTGGTAGTGCAGGCGCAAGCGTACTGCATGGGAATATCAACCCGGATATACCAAGACAAGGAAACAATCCCCTTTCATTCCGCTGGAATCTGCAAACGGTCGCGGGTCTATACTGGCCATGAAGAGAAGCTTTTTGAAACATAATGCCATAGATTGTTACACTTGGAAAAAGCCCTGACCGAAGGACTCTTCAAAACGGGGTGCCGACCGCAACCCGAACCCACAGGAGAACGTCATGCGCAAAACAACCCTGTTCTTTCTCTCCCTCCTTGGCCTGCTATTGAGCATTCCGGCATTTGCCGAAAACAGCACCAAAACCGCAGGCTACACCATTCACCACAATGCATTTTTGAGTACCGAACTGTCGCCGGAAATGGCCGGGCAGTACGATATCCGCCGCAGCCCCAACAGGGCGCTAATAAATATCAGCATAATCAAGGAGGTACCCAACACCACCGGTATTGCAACCGAGGCCAAGGTAAGTGTCACCGCACGCAATCTCCGCGGGCAGATACGCACCATTCCCCTGCGCGAAATCAAGGAAGCAGACGCCGTGTACTACATTGGCGAATTTCTGGTGGAAAACCAGGAGTCCGTTACCTTTACCGTTGAAGTACAGCCGCGAGGAGACGACAAAACTCTCCATGCGACACTGAAACAGCAGTTCTTTACCCGCTGACCCACCCTCAACTTCCGGGAGCCTGTCCGGCCAGGCCTCCGCCTTTTACGATGAC
This sequence comes from Sedimenticola sp., assembly GCA_027083925.1. GTDB lineage: Bacteria > Pseudomonadota > Gammaproteobacteria > Chromatiales > Chromatiaceae > Thiolapillus. Next base: position 2,347 of record JALWMK010000149.1, read on the forward strand.
CGGCATCAATTACGCCAGCAGCGCCTTTTGCTAGGATGTCTCCATCGCTTCGCTACAGACGGGCAGATCCATGAAGAAAGTGCTACCCATTGTCCTGGTGTTACTTGTCGGCGCTGCTGTTCTTGCCTGGTTCCGCTTTCAGGCGCCCGCATCCGACGACAATATGCTCACGCTTTTTGGCAATATCGATATCCGTGAGGCGCAACTT
>JALWMK010000150.1 GCA_027083925.1 Sedimenticola sp.
GATCTTCGCCTGGTTCTCACGGCCCTCATGCACGAATCTGCTCAAACAGAATTAATAGAGGTGCCCTTAAGTTAAGTGCCATTCGTATCTGAACCCCTTGTCCGCAAAATAGAGTGTAATCATGAAGAAAAACAGGCTGTTGATAATGTCTCTGTGTGCCTTGCTGTTGCCTCATGGGGCAGTGGTTTATGGTGCAGACGAGGCCCTGGAGCAACGCTTGCAACGCCTGGAGCGGCGGGTCGGGCATATTACAGAACTGATGCTGGAAGTGCAGGCTCTCAAGCGCACCAACCGGGAATTGCAGGGGCAGGTCGAAGAACAGCAACATGCCCTGGAGCGCATGCGCAAAAAGCAGCGTGAGCTGTATCTTGATCTGGATGAACGTCTGGGGCACTTGCAGAGCGGAGGAGCGGCTGCTGCAGCCTCTGTGCCTGAAGCACGGCCAGCAGAAAGCCGGCCTGATACTCCTGCATCGGGAAGCGCCTATGGCGAAACCACGCCCGGCGCTCCTGTTTCCCCGTCGGCAGATCCAGCCCGGGAACAGGCTGACTATGATGCCGCCTATGCCTGGTTGCAACCTTCCAAACGGCGCTACAAGGATGCCATTGCCGGTTTCAAGGCATTCCTGGTCAAATATCCACAAAGCGACCTTGCCGACAATGCCCTCTACTGGTTGGGTGAAAGCTACTATGTGAACCAGGAAAACGAGCCTGCGCTGGCATCCTTTGATCGATTGCTGAAGGAGTTTCCCGATAGTGACAAGGTGCCGGGTGCGTTGTTGAAGAAAGGCTATATTCTGGCTGCCATGGGCAAGCGGGATGCCGCACGTAAAATGCTGCAGCAGGTGCTGGACAAATACCCTTCGTCTTCCGTAGCCCGCATGGCCAAGGCGCGCCTCAAACACATGAAATCATCCCGGTAGTGTCCCGACTGCGTATCAGTGAAATTTTTTATTCACTGCAGGGAGAAAGTCGCAGCGCAGGGTTCCCTACGGTATTTGTACGTCTGACTGGCTGCCCCCTGCGTTGTGGGTATTGTGATACCAGCTACGCCTTCAAAGGTGGTGAATGGATGGATATCCAGGGCATATGCGATCAGGTGGCGGCTTACCAGCCACGCCATGTTACCGTCACTGGCGGCGAGCCTCTGGCGCAAAAGAAAGTGCTGCCGCTGTTGATCCGGCTTTGTGATGCCGATTATGAAGTTTCCCTGGAAACCAGCGGCAGCCTGGATTTGCATGGTGTGGATCCACGCGTAATTATCGTGATGGATATCAAAACGCCGGGTTCCGGAGAAGCCGAAAAAAACCGCTGGAATAATCTGCAGCAGCTTTCCTCCAAAGACCAGATCAAATTTGTGATCTGTGGCCGTGAAGATTATGACTGGGCAAAGCTGCAGATGCAGGAACATGAACTGGCCGATCGATGTGAAGTGCTTTTTTCCCCGGCACAGGCGTACCTGGCACCTGCAGTGCTGGCTGACTGGATTCTGCAGGACAATCTTCCGGTAAGGTTTCAGCTGCAGTTACACAAAATCCTGTGGGGAGAAGAGGCAGGGCGATGAAAGACCTCACCAGAAAAGCTGTGGTGCTGCTTTCCGGCGGGCTGGATTCTGCCACCGTACTGGCCATCGCCAGGCAACAGGGCTATGCCTGCCATGCGCTGAGTTTCGATTATGGCCAGCGTCACAATGCGGAGCTGCAGGCATCGTGCCGGCTGGCCGGAGCCATGAAAGTGGTTGACCACAAAATCCTGTGTCTGGATCTGGGCGGCATTGGAGGTTCAGCCCTTACCGATACGGCTATTGCCGTTCCTGAACAGCTGGCTGACGGCATACCGGTTACCTATGTGCCTGCGCGCAATACGGTATTCCTTTCTCTGGCGCTTGCTTGGGCAGAGGTTCTGGAAGCCAGGGATATTTTCATCGGCGTAAATGCCGTGGATTACTCCGGCTATCCGGATTGCCGACCGGAATTCATCCAGGCTTTTGAACAACTGGCGCATGTTGCAACCAAAGCCGGGGTGGAAGGTGCGCAATTCCATATTCAGGCGCCGCTGATCAAAATGAGCAAGGCGGAAATCATCCGTACTGGTGCAAAACTCGGGGTGAACTACGCCCTCACCGTGTCTTGTTATCAAGCAGATGAACAAGGCCGGGCCTGTGGAAAATGTGATTCCTGCCACCTGCGCGCCCAGGGATTTGCCGAAGCCGAGATCGCCGATCCCACCCCTTACCGCAACGCGTGACACGATAGAACCCAAGCCCCGCGATTGGATAGCAGCGCATAGCACAAACTTTTGATCTTTCTCGGCTCCTGCATCCACAATCAATTCCGGATCCTGGGCAAAAAAAGTATTTGAGAGATGCGTTCTTCGCTGTATAATGCGCGCTCTTCCGGGGCCGTTAGCTCAGCCGGTAGAGCAGTTGACTTTTAATCAATTGGTCGGGCGTTCGAATCGCCCACGGCCCACCATAATAAAATAAAGGCCTGCGCTATCGCTAGCGTAGGCCTTTTTGTTT
>JALWMK010000151.1 GCA_027083925.1 Sedimenticola sp.
TCTTCAAATCGCATTTTCCGGATCTCCTGTAGCAATTCTGTTGGTCTCATAATTCACCTCCTGGGTGAATATGAAACCGGACAGATCGTGTGCTACAACTCCGGACAGTTTATTTGCTCGTAACACAGGACAAATAACAGCTTTGCTGTAAGGGCTCACTCATGGCAGAATGCCGTAACAAAGGATGACAGCAACACCAGCAGAGGGTAGAAAAGAATGAGCATAGTCAATCCTCCGCCACCACCTCCACAGTGGCTGGCCCCGTTTCTTGCGCATTGCCATATTCACAAATATCTGGCGCGCAAGGAGCTGATGAAGCCGGGTGACCCTGCGGACACCCTGCTTTATATTCTCGGCGGGCAACTGACCGTATTGCTTGAAGATGACGATGGCAAGGAGATCATCCTCGCCTATGCGAACAAGGGGGAGTTCATTGGTGAAATGGGTATGTTTGTCCCGCAATCCACCCGCTCTGTCATCATCCGCACCCGCAGCGCCTGTGAAATCGCGGAAATCAGTTATCAGCGCTTGCAGGCATTGCTGGAAAACGAACTGAAAGATCACACCACGGATTTCTTTTTTGCCGTGGGCAAGCAGTTGTCCGAACGCCTTCTCAGCACCAGCCGAAAAGTCAGCCACCTGGCCTTTTTCGATGTCACCGGACGGGTGGCAAGCACGCTGCTGGATTTGTGCGAGCAACCAGACGCCATGACCCATCCCGATGGCATGCAGATCCGCATCACCCGCCAGGAGATCGGCCGCATTGTCGGTTGCTCCAGGGAAATGGTTGGCCGGGTGCTGAAAAACCTCGAGGCCCAAGGGCTGATCAGTGTCAAGGGCAAAACCATGGTGATATTTGGCGCACGCTAACAGGTTGCTGAAAATGCCATGGAAGGCTTTTTTTCAATACTCTGCTAAAGGTTCTGGCAGCCTGGGCACAGATAGCAGGCCTGCCCTCCCTGCTTTTCCTGAATGATGCGTGAGCCACACCGGTAGCAAGGCTCTCCCGCACGGCGAAATACCTGAAAGCGGGCCTGCTCAAAACTGTGCCCTGCCTCCATCAACTTCTCCGCCCGGCGCACGTCATTGGTTATTCCCCGGGTCTTGTAGGACTGGCGTGGCAGGGCAAGAAGTTTCTCTGCCAGCAGCCTGCATTGTTCCTCGCTCAGCTCGTGCGGACGCTGGCGCGGATGCAGACCGGCGGCAAACAGTATTTCACAGCGCAAGTAGTTGCCCAGACCTGCCACAAAAGACTGGTCGGCAAGAAACCCACCAAGCTGTCGCTTGCTGTATGCAGTGGAACGCAGGCGCTGGTGGATTTCCTGCGCAGCTGTGCTCTCCTCCAGAACATCCGGCCCCAGTTTCTTAAGGAAAGGGTGGTTGTGCAGCTCACCGGAAGGCCAGATTGCGATATCAGAAGCGCTGTACAGCAATGCAGACATACGGGCGGTATGGATGGCCAGGCGCAACTGGCGGTTGCCTCCCGGCATTTCGCCCGGTTCCGTCACCAGCCACCGGCCATACAGTTGATTGTGGCTGTAGATACTGTAACCATTGGCAAAATGCGTAAGCAGGGCTTTGCCCCTGTTGCACACCGCCAGGATCCTCTCGCCATCGAAACGACCGTTCCACCGCTTCAGAGCTGACGGGTAAAAAATCACCCGGGTGGCGGTTTTCCCCTCGACAGCAGCGGCTATCTTATCCCTGGCGCGGCGTATTTCTGGCCCTTCCGGCATCTAAAAAGGTTGTCAGGTAAAAATAGAAGGCGTGGATTCAATCCACAAAGCTGGATAGAAATTGCGCAGTTACATTGTCCATGCTGTTCACATGCAACTGAAACCACTGTGACCAGTTGTTGAAGACAAAATTGCTCAGGTCATTGACTTCCCGGTTTTGTGCCCATTGCTGCTGAATCTGGCGCAGGTTTTCCAGAGCGAATGCATGCTCCTGCGCATGAACTGCATAGGGAGGAAAGCCGTATTCCTGCATCAGGCGGTTTTCCCGTGCAAAATGTTCTTCTGTGTGAGTGATCCATTCATCCAGGGCTGCGCTAATTGCAGCTTCATCAATATCGCCATCCTGGGCCCGTTGCAGCAGTGTGCCCAGGGCATTCACCAGGGCTACTTCTTCGTGATGGGTGTCGTTCATGGATCCCAGGGCAATGCTGGGAATATCTTCCGGTGCAAGTACAGGGTGTTGATTGGACATGTTCCTGCCACACTCTCATGCAAAGTACAGATTGGAGCCGAATGCGGGCTGCTTTGCGTTGAGCAAGATCAAGAATGAAGAAATGCCCTTACCGTTTGGCGTAAGCCTTCCAGCGCTGTTTTTTTGCCTGAAAACCCCAAAATGGCGGCGGTGCTTTGCCAACTGTGTTTTTGCAATAGTTTGACAATATGGATATCCGAATATGCCGCCCCGCTTTCGAGCAGGTGCAGGGCAAGGCGGCACAAGGGTGCCAGGCTGTCCAGATACTGCCTGCCGCCTGTGGCGAATGCCTGAAGCAACCTGCAATCCTCTTCTGACAGCATGGTCCTTGTTGATTGGCCTTCTTGCCCCAAAGACCTGACCAGGGATGGCTCCAGGTCGCTGAACATTTCTGCCAGCTGCAGGGGGAATTGCTCAAGGAATCGCTGCCGGCTCCCGGCCTGGATATCCCTTGCCAGTGGTTGCAGCCCTTGAAGCACCAGCACCGAATGCGCGCCACTGCTGGCTTCCCGCCGGAACCCCAGGCGCACCGGTAAAAAGCCGCTTTTGCGCCAGAAGCTCACCAGTCCGGGGGTGGCGCCAAAACTGCTTCCCACCAATTCCGTCCCGCGCCTGCAGGCACTGTTCAACAGGGTCTCCAGCATTTTGCTGCCAATGCCACGCTGCTGTAGGGATGGGTGCACGGCAATACGCACTACACGTTCACAGCGCAACCCCAGTGCTTCGGGAAATCCGCACTGGGTAGCCAGTGCCAGAGGCAGGAGATGCCCTGCCGGGCGGTGCCTTCCCGCCATGATCTGTTCATGCCGTTCCATTGGTAATTGCCCCTCTGCAGCCACCAGCATGGCAGCCACCAGCTGCCCGTCAATGCTGCCAAGCCACAGCCGGAGGTTGGGTGCGTCCAGCAGGTGCCGCAGATCTGTCGGTGTGGTGCGGTAATGGGCATTGATGAGCAGGCCGAACAGCTGGTGCAGCAGTGGTTCATCTCTGGCCAGTTCTTCCCCGGACAGTTGCCGGGTAACCAGCCTGGTGGCATCGGTAGGGGCATCATCTGGCACTGCTGCTGGCTCTGCATCCAACAACAGGGCGCGGAAACTGAAGTCTTCCAGGGGGTCATTTTCCGCCCAGCGTACGGGCTGATGCATATGCAGCTGTTTCCATTGGGGGCAGTGCTTGTCCAACACTCGGGGAAAACGAAGGCTAAAGCCCTTTCCACTGCCCTCATAACCATGTACCGTGGTGGCGAATGCGGCTCGCTTGTATCGCAGCAGCAGCTTCTCCAGCAGTGGCACGGGAATGCCTGCCGCTTCATCTACCAGCAGCAGATCTGCTGCCGGCAGTCTCTGCACAAGCTCATCCGGAGCCACAAATTGCAGCCGGGAATCTCCATATTCCAGCAGGTCGTGCTGTTGCCGGGCTGCGGGTAGCGCCGCACCTGCGTGGCGGAATAGGGCGATAGCTGCATTCCGGCATGGCGCCGTCACCAGGATTTGTTTGCTGCCTTCCGCCAGCAACTTCGCTGCCGCCATACCGAATGCAGAAGATTTTCCTCTTCCCCGGTTCGCAATAACAATGAGGGGGCGATTTCTGTGCCCGTGGGCGACGGTTTCCAGTGTGGTGATGACCTGCTGCTGTTCCCTGGTGGCGATCCCGCCAGCTGATGTGTTCGTTGAAGCCTGGCGCAATGGCGCTAATGGTTGGTATTTTTGGCAAATACGCGCCAATCGTCCAATAAAACAGCTGGTTCTGCCGCCTTCTGTGTCGTTGGATTCCAGGCCGTGCTGCTTTGGCCAAACAGCCAGGGGAGGGGTCAGCAACAGAAAGTTTCCTCCGCCTCTCACCAGCCCAGAGGCGATGGCGAAAGCGTCTGCATCAAATGCGTCCAGGGCGTCAAAAACCAGATGGGCTACATCCTGACCCAACAGCCCGGCAACTTTTTCCGCCGGCACGGCCTCTACCCCTTCCGGAGCGCAAGTGCTGATCCAGAGCGCCTGTTTCCCGGCAAGGGCGGTCATGGCTTGTTGATAGCAGCTGTCTGCTCCACCACTGATAATCTGGAAATTACGCCATTGCCGATGAAAGTTGGAGCCTTGCAGGGAGGTGCTCATGCTGGTGGCTTGTTTTTTTCCTCTTGCAGCAGAAACCTGTCGATCACCGATTCGCCGCCCAGATAGTGTTCTTCTGCATATTTCAATGCATACCAGGCACCGCCCAGGATCAGGACGATGGCCAACACCGGCCCCAGCATCTCTGCGATCCAGAAAATACGAATACCGCGGCGGGTTTTTTTCAGCTCCTGCTGCAGCTCAAGCAGCCTGATTTGCGTTTCTTCGGTGTTCCTGCGGATGGCTTGCAGTTGCTGCTCCAGTGCATTGGTTTTCTGCAGTTCCTGCAACGCGGCATCTTTGGTGCCGGGTTCGTTGCCAGGGGACTCTTGTTCCTTGCTCATATATCTCGCTCCTGCTGCCCCGTCACATGATCCATTGAAAATAACCAGCTACCAAACCTGATTCGTGATTTTGGACGAAGTTTGCCGTGAAAGGAAGCCGAAGAGCTACGCAATCCGCCAAATTGCATCATCGCGAAAGTGAAGCCCTGGGAGCTTGCCGGGCTAATGCCAAGATGAACAGTAACAAAGCTTCCAGGCTCCTCGTCTGATGCAGTGTATTATTCGTCGGGATCGTATGCCAGATTCTGCCCCAGCCAGCGCTCCAAGATCTTTTCGTCCATATTTTTACGGGCAGCATAGTCCTGCAGTTGATCCTGATTGATTTTTCCCACGGAAAAATAGCGTGCTTCCGGATGGGAGAAATACAGCCCGCTGACAGCTGCTGTGGGCACCATGGCCTTGGATTCGGTAAGCCAGATACCGGTGTTTTCCTCGGCATCGAGCAACTCCCAAAGCAGATCCTTTTCCGTGTGATCCGGGCTGGCGGGATAGCCCATGGCAGGACGTATGCCTGCATAGCTTTCCTCGATCAGCTCCTCATTAGTAAGCGCCTCCATGCTGGCATAGCCCCATAAAACCTTGCGCGCCTGCTCATGCAGCCATTCGGCCTGGGCTTCGGCAAGACGGTCGGCCAGGGCTTTGAGCATGAGACTGGAATAGTCGTCATGGTCTTTTTCGAATTCGGCAATCTGTGCGTCTATGCCCTCACCTGCGGTGCAGGCAAAGGCGCCGATCCAGTCCATTATGCCGTTATCTGCCGGGGCGATGAAGTCCGCCAGGCATTCGTTGTATTTTCCCGCTGGCTGTTTTCCCTGCTTGCGCAACATATGGAAAGTGGCAAGTATCTGCTTTCGTTCTTCATCCTCGTACACAAGAATGTCATCACCCCGGGCATTGGCGGGAAACAGCCCCACCACAGCGCGGGCGCGCAGCCATTTTTTGTTCTTGATCTGCTCCAGCATCTGTTCGGCATCCTGGAACAGCTTGCGCGCCTCTTCGCCTTTTTCCGGGTCGTCGAGAATTTTCGGGAAACGCCCGCGCAGCTGCCAGGCGTGGAAGAAAAAGGTCCAGTCGATATAGGGAATCAGCTCGTCCAGGGGGATATTTTCATACACGGCCAGTACACCGGCGCCCTTGGGGATGAGTTTCACGCCTTTGGGGGCCTTGTCCAGTGCTTTGGGGCGGGTGGGTTGCCAGTCCGGCCAGTCGATGGGAGTGGGGTTGGCGCGGGCATCTTCGATGGAAACGAGATTGCGAGCCTCATTTTTCTTTTCCCGGCGCTGGCGCACGGTTTCATATTCAGCGTTCAAACCTGTGAGGAAAGCGGTTTTCTGACTGGAGGAAAGCAGGGCGCTGGCCACACCCACGGCACGGGAGGCATCTGCAACATACACCGCTCCATGCTCATATTGCGGCTCGATCTTGACTGCCGTATGCGCCTTGGAAGTGGTGGCGCCGCCGATCATCAGGGGAATGGTGAATCCCTGGCGCTTCATTTCCTTGGCCACATGCACCATTTCGTCCAGGGACGGGGTAATCAGTCCTGACAGGCCGATGAGATCCACGCCTTCATCCCTGGCGGCCTGGAGAATTTTGTCTGCCGAAACCATGACGCCCAGGTCAATGACCTCATAACTGTTGCACTGCAGAACGATGCCCACGATATTCTTGCCGATGTCATGGACATCGCCCTTCACCGTGGCCATGAGGATCCTGCCGGCATTTTTCGTCGGGCATTCTGCCTTTTCGGCTTCCAGGTAAGGTTCCAGCCAGGCCACGGATTTTTTCATCACCCGGGCGGACTTGACCACCTGGGGCAGGAACATCTTGCCTGCGCCAAACAGGTCGCCCACCACATTCATGCCCGCCATGAGTGGTCCTTCGATGACGTTGATGGGGCGGCCCAGTTTTTCCAGGGCTTCTTTGGTGTCGTCGTCGATGTATTCGGTGATGCCCTTGACCAGGGCGTGCTGCAGGCGTTTTTCCACTGGCCAGGAGCGCCATTCCAGGTCTTCTTTTTTGTTCTGTACCTTGCCGTTGCCAGCATAGTTGGGCGCGATCTCCACCAGCCGCTCTCCGGCTTCGGGATCGTGGTTGAGAACCACATCTTCCACTGCCTTGCGCAGTTCTTCCGGCACCTCATCATACACCACCAACTGGCCGGCGTTGACGATGCCCATGCTCATGCCCGCCTTGATGGCGTGATAGAGAAATACCGCATGAATTGCCTCGCGCACCGGATTGTTGCCGCGAAAGGAGAAGGAGACATTGGAAACGCCCCCGGAAATCAGTGCATGGGGCAGGTTGGCCTTGATCCAGGCGGTGGCCTGGATAAAATCCACGGCATAGTTGTTGTGCTCGGGAATACCCGTAGCCACGGCAAAAATATTTGGGTCGAAAATAATATCTTCGGGGGGGAAGTTCAGCTCATTCACCAGGATGCGGTAGGCGCGTTCGCAGATCTCGATCTTGCGCTGGTAAGTGTCCGCCTGGCCCACTTCATCGAAGGCCATGACAATGACCGCTGCGCCATAGCGCTGGCACAGGCGCGCCTGCTCGCGGAACTTGTCCTCGCCTTCTTTCATGGAAATGGAATTGACGATGGCCTTGCCCTGTATGCACTGCAGGCCTGCTTCGATGATGTCCCACTTAGAGGAATCGACCATGAAGGGAGCCTTGGCGATATCCGGCTCTGCCGCACACAGATTCAGGAAGCGAATCATGGCTGCCTTGCCATCCAGCATGCCCTCGTCCATGTTCACATCGACGACTTGCGCGCCTTCTTCCACCTGGGTGCGGCAAACGTCCAGGGCTTCCTCGTATTCCTCGTTGAGAACCAAACGCTTGAATTTGGCCGAGCCGGTGACATTGGCGCGCTCGCCCACGTTGACAAACAGGGATTCTTCCGTGATGTTCAGGGGCTCCAGACCGGACAGGCGACAGGCGGCAGCAGATTTGGGTAGGCGGCGTGGCGCTTGTTCCTTGACCGCCTCGTAAATGGCGGCGATATGCTCCGGCGTGGAGCCACAGCAGCCGCCAATAATATTGATGAAGCCGGAGCTGGCCCATTCGGCCACCTCTTCGGCCATGGCCTCCGGACCCAGGTCGTACTCGCCGAACTCGTTGGGCAGGCCGGCATTGGGGTGGGCGGACACGAAAGTTTCCGATACCCGGGACAGCTCCTCCACATACTGGCGCAGCAGATCCGGACCCAGGGCGCAGTTGAGGCCGATGGAAACCGGATTCGCATGGCGCAGGCTGTTATAGAAAGCTTCGGTGACCTGGCCGGACAGGGTGCGGCCGGACTGGTCGGTGATGGTGCCGGAGATCATTATGGGCAGCTCGTTAGCGGATTCGCGGAATACATCCTGCACGGCGAAAATGGCGGCTTTTGCATTCAACGTGTCGAATATGGTTTCGATCAGGATGATATCCGCACCACCTTTCATAAGCCCCCGGGTGGCTTCCCGGTAGTCTTCTGCCAGTGCAGCAAAAGTGATGGCGCGAAATCCCGGGTCGTTCACATCTGGTGAGATGGACAGCGTTTTGCTGGTGGGGCCGAGCACCCCGGCGACGAAGCGAGGCTTGTCTGGCGTGCTGTATTTGTCTGCGGCTTCCTTGGCCAGGCGGGCCGCCGCCACATTGATCTCGTAAGCCAGCTCTTCCATGTGATAGTCACTCATGGAGGTGCGGGTGGCGTTGAAGCTGTTGGTTTCCAGAATATCTGCGCCTGCTTCCAGATACTGCTCGTGAATGCCGCGAATGATGTCCGGCTGGGTGAGCACCAGCAGATCATTGTTGCCCTTCACATCACTTTGCCAGCGGGCGAAGCGCTCACCCCGGTAGTCTTCCTCCGTAAGTCTGTGACGCTGGATCATGGTGCCCATGGCACCATCGAGAAGGAGGATTCGTTGCGGGAGTATCTCGTACAAGGATGGCTGGGAATGGTTGCTCACGGGATTGGCTGTCTGCAGGCTGACAAAAGCCGATTATACCTGACAGCAGGGCGTTATCGACCTGGCAGCGGCAGAAATGCCGGAGTTGCAAGGTTCTTCTGCGGTCAGTTATGATTGGCTCAACTCATGGACTGGTGCATATTTTCAACTGCTTAAGGAGAGAGCCATGTCATCAGCAAGCATTATTTTTCTCGGTTATGCCTCGCTCCTGCTTGTCGGTGGCAGCCATGCAGCGCAAGTGTATCGCTGTACGCAGGCGGACGGAGGCATCAGTTTCCAGCAGCAGGCCTGTGCAGGCGATGGGGAACGCATCGAAACCGGCGAGGCCCAGTCGGCATGGTCTCCCCTGCGCTCCGGGGAGAAATCGCTCTATAAACAATATCGCAAGCGTGACCGGAATTGGTTGAAGCACAAGCGCAAGCTGGCGAAAAGCAATGCCAGAAAAAAGCCCGGGCCGGCAAAACTGCGCGCCTGCTGGAACAAGGGCAGGCAGCTGGAGACCATCAGCGCGAAGCTGCGCCGGGGTTACTCCCCGGCGGAGGGGGAAGGCTTGAGGCGCAGGCGTGACAGCTACGAAGATTACCTGAGAACATTCTGCCCCTGAATGGGTTGATCTGCATTTCTTGCCAGACCATTGCCAACATCTTCGCCCTGTCCTGTTCGGGTTTTCGCCAGGTCGGCCGGAATTCCCGAACTCCGGTTAGCGGTTGCGTTCTGCGGAACGCCACAGCTGAAAGCTGGGGTAGGACAAATAGCCTTTGGCCAGTATATAGCTCAGAACATTGCGCAAGCGAAAAAAATGCACCACGGAATCCACGCGGATAATTTCCCTGCCGTTTTCGTCGAAGAAAACCAATGTCGGGGCATAGAAAATGCCTAATGACTCCGCCCACCGCCTGGCGCTGGTTCTGCTGCCGTCCGGCGTGATCACCGGGTCGGTTGCATATATGCCCAGTTGTACCGCCTCGAAAGCCCCGAGCAACTCCAGGATGGCAGGCTGGCGCAGGGGCTGGGTATGGAGGATGTCGCAGGCATGGCAGTTTCCCTGCTCAAAAAACACTGCCAGAGGGCGCTCTCCGGGGAAGTGGCTGCGATCCAGATTATATGGCGGTGGCAGGAAAAATTCCTCTTCCACCATATCTTCTGCCTCAAACCGCAGGGTGGCGTCGCCCCGGGCCAGATAATAGTTGAACGGCTCCCGCTTGTAGTGCTCATCCGCCACATACTCCAGGGCGGCCCGAAACTGATAAGGCGGATAATAACCACGCAAACGCAGAGCGGCTTTGCCGGTTGCATCAAAAAATACCAGTGACGGAGTAAAGTTGGTGCCCGTTTTCACGGCATATTCCCGCTGGGTCATGGTATTGCCTTCAGGATCTGTGACCTCTTCCGGACTCCAGATGTCGATGGCAATGACATCAAAGTTGTCACGGGTGTATTTGACGATGTCCGGCTGCCTGAAATTGACTTCCATCAGCTGGCGGCAATAGGGGCAGCGTTTCTGCCCAAAGTAGACGATGATTCCCTGCTTGCCGCCATTCAAGGCCTCGCGCAAATCATCCTGCAAATCCAGAAAGCTTTCCTTGAACCAGTCCGGGTGCTGAACCAGCTCCTTGAGCGGAATATCATCAAAAACCAGAGGGTCTTCGCCCGCTGCAGCCAGCGTCAGGCTGCCTGGCCCCAGCAGTGCCGTCAAGACAATGAAAAGGAGGCTCAGGCGTAGTTTCACAAGCAGGCTTTCCAGTCGATGGTATCGTCGCCAAACACCAGAAAATGCGGATTCAGCAAGGAATCCTTCTGGTTATAGCGCAGCCGTTGCAGGTTGGTGTCTGTCACCTGGCCGCCAGCGGCTTCCACTACTGCCTGGGCGGCTGCAGTGTCCCATTCCGAGGTAGGTCCCAGGCGCGGATAGATATCCGCCTTTCCTTCCGCCACCAGGCACAGCTTGAGGGAACTGCCCATGCTGATGATTTCATGTGCTGGCAATTTCCGCAA
>JALWMK010000152.1 GCA_027083925.1 Sedimenticola sp.
TTTCGCTCCCGGCTGAAACAGCAAATAACCCAATTCCAGCCAGATATCGTTCACCTGCATATGCCCAATCCATCGGCGTTCTGGGTGATGACTGTAGCGGCAGCCCGCCGCATTCCCTGGGTCGTACACTGGCATGCAGATGTGGTGTCATCGACCCTGGACTGGCGGGTAAAGCTGGCGTACCAGTTTTATCGCCTCCTGGAACAATCCCTGCTGAAACGCGCCCGGCGGGTTATTGTTACCTCTCCCCCCTATTTGGAAAGCAGCCAGCCCCTGACTCCATGGCGGGATAAGTGCCGGGTCATCCCCCTCGGTATGAAAGACCAACCGGACGTTCCATTCAGCGAGGAGGAAAATACCTGGAATACGAATAGTCTGCGGGTACTGGCTGTCGGGCGGCTTACTTACTACAAGGGATTCGAATATTTAATTCGCGCAGCGGGGACGGTCGATGCCATTCAGGTCAATCTCGTCGGTGAGGGTGAAAAACACGAGGAATTGCAACGACTGATTCACTCCAAGGGTTTGGAGCAAAAGGTAAAACTCCTGGGAAAACAACCGGACAATACACTCTCCCAGCTGCTGCAAGGCTGCCACTGCCTGTGCCTTCCCTCTATCGAACGCACCGAAGCTTTTGGCATGGTGCTGCTCGAAGCCGCCCGGGCTGGCAAACCGGCGGTGGTGACTGATGTGCCTGGGTCCGGCATGAGCTGGGTAGTCGAAAGTGGAATAACCGGCATAATGGTGCCGACCGGCAATGTAGCAGAATTGGCAACTGCCCTGCAGTATCTGGCAACACACGAAGCGGAATGTGTGGAAATGGGAAAGCACGCCAGGAAACGCTTTGATACAATGTTCAGAATCGAGACAGTTGAAAAGCAAATATTTGAATTATATAAAGATATTGCACCCACCACCGTGACAGGAAACCATGTTCCACTCCGTACTCATACTCATTCCCGCACACAATGAGGCGGAGTCTGTCTCGGCTGTAGTCAGGGAGGTCATTCACCGTACCGGGTGCCGGGTGGTGGTTATCGACGATGCCAGTACAGACAATACGGCCATCATTGCCAGGGAAGCCGGCGCTATGGTACTGACGCTGGCCGTGCAGCTGGGTGCCTGGGGCGCCCTGCAGGCGGGCATGCGCTTTGCATTGCAACAGGAATACCGGTTTGTCATCACCATGGACGCCGACGGCCAACACGAAGCCAGGGATCTCACCCGGCTATTTACACCTGTATATAGTGGCCTTAGCGATGTCAGCATCGGGGCATGCACCAGCCGCGGCTCCAAAATGCGCAAAATCGCCTGGGTGTTCCTGAAATGGATTTCCGGCTTGGGCATGAAAGACATCACCTCAGGATTCCGTGCCTACAATACCGCCGCCATACAGCTGCTGGCCGGAAGGGATGCGACGCTGCTGGAATACCAGGACATCGGCGTACTCACCCATCTGAAGAGAAACGCCCTGGCAATTACGGAAATACAGGTCGAAATGTGCTCACGGACTTCAGGGCGCTCCCGGGTGTACAGTTCCTGGCTGATGGTCGCCTATTATATGGTACAGGCCAGCATCCTGGGATTCAGCAAGCGTGGCCGGAAATAGCTCGCAACAGATAACCCCACAACTTGCTAAAATAGCGCATATTGCCGCCAAAGAAGCCTTGGTCAAATCATGTCGCATGTTAATTGGATTTCCGCCACCATTGGCCTGCTGACCGCAGGACTGATTTTCTATCTGGTTCGGCGGGATCACCTGCACACCCGCTATGCCCTGTGGTGGGTTCCTGTGGCAATGGCAATGGCCATACTGGGAGTTTTTCCGCAAATCACAGACTGGATAGGCCGTACCCTGGGCATCAGCTATCCACCGGTAATTCCGCTGTTGCTGGGCCTGGTGGCCATGGTAGTCAAGATTCTGGTGATGGATATCGAGCGTTCCAGAAATGAAGTGAAACTTACCCGCCTGGTGCAAAGAGTGGCGATACTGGAGAAACGTCTGGAAGACAGGCTCTCTGACGGCGGCAAAATCGACTGACTATTACCGCCCTTCGAGGAAATCGCGCACCGTGCTGATATTCACCTACCTGCTTCCCTGGATAACCGGCACGATATGGCTGGTTTGGCTGGAATCCTTTTCTGCACAGCAGCTGCAGGTCAATCTGCCCAGGGCTTTGGGTTATGGCTTCTTCCTGGGATACTTTCTCTGCTCGGCAGCCATCTGGTTCCACTACACCATGTTTGGACAGCTATCCGCCACCATGGTCAGCAGCCTGCTTCTGCTCTTGTCTGTGCTGGGTTTCTTTTTAAGCTGGCGGAAATACCACCATGGACAGTTTGCGATTCATGCCAAGGCTCCAGATCTCAAGAAGCGGGACAAATGGCTGGTGTTGTTGCTTCTCGCTCTG
>JALWMK010000153.1 GCA_027083925.1 Sedimenticola sp.
CCGTGGTATTGCCGAGCTGGATGGAGAGGGTGAGGTGGTTGGCGGGGTCGTTATCATGCGTTTTGGGGGAAACGCCCTGAGTGTGATCGCCGCTGTCAAAAAGAAGCTGGAAGAGCTGTCGCGGGGCTTGCCGGAAGGGGTGGAAGTGGTTCCCACCTATGATCGTTCCGGCCTGATTCATCGTGCGGTAGAAACACTCAACGGAAAATTGCTGGAAGAGTTTCTGGTAGTGGCGCTGGTGTGCGTGATCTTCCTGTTTCACCTGCGCTCCGCACTGGTAGTGATCCTGTCTTTGCCCGTGGGGATTCTGGTGGCGTTTATCGTCATGGAGCGTATGGGCATCAATGCAAACATCATGTCTCTCGGCGGCATTGCCATCGCCATCGGCGCCATGGTCGATGCGGCTATCGTGATGATAGAAAACATGCACAAGCATATTGAAAAAACGCCTCTGACAGATGAAAACCGCTGGACTATTGTGTCTCAGGCGGCCACCGAGGTAGGCCCGCCGTTGTTTTTCTCCCTGCTGATCATCACGTTAAGCTTTCTGCCGGTGTTTGCACTGGAAGCACAGGAAGGAAAGCTGTTTGCTCCCCTGGCCTATACCAAAACCTTCGCCATGGCAGCGGCTGCGGGCTTGTCCATCACTCTGGTGCCGGTGCTTATGGGTTACTTTATCCGGGGCAGGATTGTTTCCGAAGCGAAAAACCCGGCCAACCGTCTGCTCATTGCTGTTTACAGGCCGGTGATTCGTCTGGTTCTGCGGGCTCCCCGCACTCTTGTATTGATTACCTTCCTGTTGATTCTGGTGGGATTCTGGCCATTGGATAAGATTGGCAGTGAGTTTATGCCGGATCTGGATGAAGGTGATTTACTGTATATGCCCAGCACTTTTCCGGCGATTTCCATCGGCAAGGCGCAGCAGCTGCTGCAGCAGACCGACAAGCTGATAAAAACCGTACCGGAGGTGGAAAGGGTGTTCGGCAAAATTGGCCGGGCGGATTCTGCAACGGATCCTGCGCCTCTGACCATGATCGAAACCACCATCCAGCTCAAACCGCGTGACCAGTGGCGTCCCGGTATGACCATGGACAAGCTGAAAAAGGAACTGGACGGGCTGGTGCAGTTTCCTGGTTTGACCAACGCCTGGGTGATGCCTATCAAGAACCGTATCGATATGTTGGCCACCGGCATCAAGACCCCGGTTGGCGTCAAGGTGGCCGGTCCGGATCTTGAAGTCATTCAGCGAGTGGGTAGGCAGCTTGAGGAAGTTATTCAGCAAGTGCCGGGTACGGTCTCTGTGTATTCGGAACGTGTGGCTGGTGGCCGGTATCTGACTGTGGATATTGATCGCCGGGCCGCCGCCCGTTTTGGGCTGAATATTGCCGATGTGCAAGAGGTGGTGCGTACTGCCCTGGGTGGAATGCGGGTTACGCAAACGGTGGAAGGGCTGGAGCGCTACCCAGTGAATATCCGCTATCCCAGGGAAGTGCGCAATTCCCTGGAGAAAATCCGCGACCTGCCCATTGTTACCCCGGCGGGAGCGCATATTCCACTGGCGGAGGTTGCAGATATTCGAGTGGAATCCGGCCCGGGGATGATCAAGACCGAGAATGCCCGGCTCAACGGCTGGATCTATATTGACATCCAGGGGCGCGATCTGGGTTCCTATGTGGTGGATGCGCAGCGCACCGTTGCTGAGCAGGTGAAACTGCCTCCCGGATACTCGATTTCCTGGTCAGGGCAATATGAATACATGGTGCGGGCAAAGGAAAAACTCGCCACCGTGGTGCCCGTCACCCTGGTGATTATTGTGCTGCTGCTGTATCTGAATTTCCGTAATCTTACGGAAGTCCTGATTATTCTTGGAACCCTGCCTCTGGCTCTGGTTGGGGGGATCTGGTTACTGTATCTCCTCGATTACAACATGTCCGTTGCTGTTGGCGTGGGCTTTATTGCCCTGTCTGGTGTATCGGTGGAGATTGGTGTGGTGATGCTGGTGTACCTGAATCAGGCCTTGCGCCGCATCATGGATCAGGCGGCCCGCCAGGGCAAGAGCATTACCCGAGAGGATGTGCGCACGGCAGTAGTCGAAGGCGCACTGCTTCGGGTTCGCCCCATCATGATGACCGTGGCGGCCATTATTGCTGGATTGTTGCCCATTATGTTGGGTAGTGGTACAGGCTCGGAAGTCATGCGCCGGATTGCTGCGCCCATGATTGGCGGTATGGTCAGTGCTACCCTGCTTACCCTGATTGTTTTGCCGGCTGTGTTCCTGATCTGGAAACTGCGGGGTGTCCCCAAGGGGGAAGGCAGCCAGTTACCCAGGCAAAAGGAGGCTTGATATGAGTTTTGCAAAGATCGTGGCTATTGTTCGGCCAACGGCGGTGTCGGCTGTAGAAAAGCTATTGCAGGAAGAGGGTGCGCCAGGTGTAAGCATCAGTCATGTAAAAGGTTACGGTGACTATGCGGATTTCTATCGCAATGACTGGGTGGTCAGCCATGTTCGCATCGAAGTATTCATTGCGGAATCCCGGGCGCAGCAGATTGCAGAAAAGATCATGGATGTTGCACATACCGGGTTGGAAGGTGATGGGCTGGTGGCCGTTCTTCCCGTATCGGCGATCTATCATATTCGCACGAAAAAACGTTGCGAAGAAGAGGCTTGTTAGGAAAACCCTGAACAAGTCAATTTGTGCCGGGGTGATGGATTGATCAGAGATTCCCTGGAAAGAGGATGGAGAACAGATTTTATGAAAATACAAACAATTGCCTTGTTGTTGATTGCGCCACTCTTGCTGGTTGTAGGCGCCTGTGCGGAAAAAGAAGAAGGAGAGAAAACGGCTTCCGCAGAAAGAATGGCTCCGCAGGTGGAAGCATTTTCCGGGGTGGCAAGCCGCTGGTATTCAGATGAGCAGGTAGCGAGAGGCGGAGAATTGTTCCAGCAGCATTGCGCCAGCTGCCACAAACAAGATGCTTCCGGCAGCCCGGACTGGAAGAAGCTGAACGAGGAGGGTAAGTTGCCGCCGCCTCCTTTGAATGGCAGCGCTCACACCTGGCATCACCCCTTGCCGCTACTGCGGCAGGTGATCCGCAATGGCGGTATTCCCATGGGTGGGAGCATGCCGGCATTCAAGGATCAACTTGCCGCCGACGAGATTGACGATATTCTTGCCTGGGTGCAGACACACTGGTCAGACAAGATCTATGCCACCTGGAATCAACTTAACCAGAGAGCCAGCAAGAGCAGATAGCCGTAAAATGAACAGTAACTCGGTGTGCTTACCGAAATCGATATTCAATCTACCCTGAAAACCAAACGGGGTGTGGATTATCGTCCCTACCGGATATCGGCTTGCTTTTGCCTTGCAACGTAGTGGTAAGGGAAGAGGGGGATGGTGGCATTGTTGTTTCTTTCATGGATCCTGCTGCAGTGCTTACTTTGGCGGAAATTGCAGAACTGGCGGGACAGGTGAAAGAGAAACTGGAGCGGGTGAGGGAAAGCCTCGGCGGGGAATAAGCCCCAGGCCATCGCAACCCTGGTGTAACGAAGCGTTGAACAATTCATCGCTTCGTTATGCGTGAATGCGGATGGATCTGCTTTCACGGCTGTAAAACCCCGCCCAAGTTTTTGATATTTATTAACCCGGCCACCAAATATATCGCCCTCAGCCGCCCTGTCTGCGCGGGTGGCAAGGCATCAATATGCCGCTGTAGTCATTCTACAGCAAGTGTTGATAACGCAGCCCACCCGCGCAGACGGGGCGGCCTTTCTTGCATTATCAATTGGTTAGGTGCTTCAAACAGGACGCGTATCGGTGTTTCGGCTTTTGACAAGGGCTTGCCATTGCCTGCAAGCCACGCCTTGATACGCGTCCTGTTTGAAGCACTGAGGACGACATAGTGAGTGGCCGGATGAATAATCAAATAGTGCTGGTGGCGCCTGCTGGCATGGAAACTGCTGGTAATTCTGATACGAAGCATATCGACTATTGCGAAGTGCAGCGGCTGAGGAGGCCTATATGGGACATCCGGAAAATAAAGAGGAAAGCAGGAAACAAACCGATCCTGTTTGCGGCATGGAGGTTTCTGGCGAAAGTGAGTATCAATATGACTTTGCAGGCGTGAAACACCATTTCTGCAGCGCTCATTGCAAGAAGAAATTTGCGGCAGCCCCTGCGCAATACTTGCGGGAAGATGCGCCCGATGGAGCAAGCGGCCGCCATGCGGTGCGGCCTGATGCAGACAAAGAGCCTGTCCCGGCAGCTGCAGTCTATACCTGCCCCATGCATCCAGAGGTAATTCAGGATCATCCCGGTAATTGCCCGAAGTGTGGCATGGCCCTGGAGCCGCAAACCGTGGCTGTGGAAGAAGATGATGCAGAACTCAGGGATATGAGCCGGCGTTTTTGGGTGTCTGCATTGCTTGCTTTCCCGGTGTTTCTGCTGGCCATGATAGCGGATCTTGCACCGGGTCTGCTGCCTGCGGGAATGAGCATGATGACCGTGCAATGGATTGAGTTTCTCCTCGCCACACCAGTCGTGTTGTGGGGTGGCTGGCCTTTCTTTGTTCGTGGTTGGCAATCGGTGCGCACCTGGAACCTCAACATGTTTACGCTGATCGGTCTTGGTGTTGGTATGGCCTGGTCATACAGCGTGATTGCCTTGCTGTTTCCGGAAATCTTTCCTCTCAACATGCAGAGGGAAGGCGGCACCGTGCCCGTCTATTTTGAAGCGGCAGCTGTAATAACCGCATTAGTGCTGTTGGGACAGGTGTTGGAGCTGCGTGCGCGCAGCAATACCAATGCGGCGATCAGGATGTTGCTGGGCCTGGCGCCCAACAGCGCCCGTCGCGTTAACCCTGATGGCACCGAGGAAGATATACCCATGGAGCAGGTTATGCCGGGTGACGTGTTGCGGGTCAGGCCTGGTGAGAAAATTCCCGTTGATGGCGTGGCTACTGAAGGAAACAGCTCCGTGGATGAATCCATGGTCACGGGAGAGTCTGTGCCAGTGGAAAAATCAACAGGGGATGCACTGATCGGCGCTACCGTGAACAATACCGGCAGCCTGCTGATGCGGGCGGAGAAAGTTGGCGCCGATACCCTGCTGTCGCAAATCGTGAGGATGGTGGGTGAAGCACAACGCTCGCGTGCGCCGATCCAGAAACTGGCGGATGTAGTCGCGGGATATTTCGTGCCTGCAGTAGTGCTGATTGCCGTGTTTACGCTCATCGCCTGGGGATTCTGGGGGCCGGAACCCCGATTGGCCCATGCGGTGATCAACGCTGTGGCCGTGCTGATTATCGCCTGCCCCTGCGCGCTGGGGCTGGCCACGCCCATGTCCATCATGGTGGGTACGGGAAAAGGTGCGAGCATGGGGGTGCTGATAAAGAACGCGGAGGCGCTGGAGATTCTGCAAAAGGTGGATACCCTGGTGGTGGATAAAACCGGGACCCTTACCCAAGGAAAGCCACAATTGGTCGCTGTTCAGGTGGCGGAAGGGTTCGATGAAAAGGAGGTGCTGCGCCTGGCGGCCAGCCTGGAGCGTGCCAGTGAACATCCCCTGGCGGAAGCCATTGTGCGTGGCGCCGAGGAACAGGGTATCAAACTGTCTTTGATTACTGAATTTGATTCCATTACCGGCCAGGGTGTAAAGGGGGTTGCGGAAGGGCGATCTGTTGTGTTGGGCAACCGCAAGTTGATGGAAAGCATGTCTATGGATGTAGAGGTGCTGCTGGATGTTTCTGAAACGGGTCGCGCTGAGGGTCAGACGGTGATGTATGTCGCCATCGACGGAAAAGCCGCCGGACTCGTCAGTGTGGCTGATCCCATCAAGGAAACCACGGCAGAAGCAATTCGTGATCTGCATGCGGAAGGCGTAAAGGTGGTCATGCTCACGGGTGACAACAACACCACAGCTCAAGCAGTAGCCAGACAGCTTGGCATTGATCGTGTCGAGGCTGAAGTCATGCCGGATCAGAAGGTGGAGGTTGTAAAAAAACTGCAGGCGGAAGGGCATATCGTTGCCATGGCTGGAGATGGCATCAACGATGCGCCAGCGCTGGCGCAATCCCATGTCGGTATTGCCATGGGAACTGGTACGGACGTGGCCATGGAAAGTGCTGGCGTTACCCTGGTAAAGGGGGATTTGCGTGGTATCGTTCGTGCCAGGCGCCTGAGTCGTTATACCATGCGCAACATTCGGCAGAATCTGTTCTTCGCCTTTGTCTACAACTCCCTGGGTGTGCCGGTGGCGGCAGGTGTATTGTATCCGGCCTTTGGGCTCTTGCTGTCGCCCATCATTGCAGCGGCTGCCATGAGTTTCAGCTCTGTATCCGTGATTGCCAATGCCCTGCGCTTGAAGCGCGCCAAAATCTGACTGCTGTGATTTCTTTCATGTTCCTTGTTCTGCTGCCGCTATAGAATAGAAAAAATGAACACATTGATAATACTGCTGGCAATCAGTTTTCCGTCCATCGGAGAGGCCTACGTCCCGCCTGTTGGTATTCCGGCTCCTGATTTTGGTATCGAGGAAAAGCTGGCGGATTATTACACCCGGCCAGCCCCCTGGAATCAGGATGTGGTGGGTTGGTACTACGTTGATCAATACCATGTAAATGCCAGTGACACAAATGCATACGGAACGCCAGAAAACCCAAGGCAAACAATCCCGGATCCTGTTCCTGAGGGTTCCGTTGTAGAAGTACACGGACTCTACGATTATGCGCCTGCCGGATATGATCGGATAACAGCGAACGGAACGAAGCAGGCACCGGTTTTTATTGTTGGTGGCGGAGAAACGGTTGTCAAACGTAAATGGGCGATCGAATCTTCTTACATAATTATTGAGAACATAGAGTTTACTGATTTTGGCAAAATCTCAATAACCTATCCCTCGCATCATGTATCCATTCGCAATAACAACATGCATCACATAAAAGGAAAGATCGGTGGGTATGGCAACACAGATACGGAAAGGGTGCATCATATCGTTGTCTACAACAACAAGATACACTCGCAAGACGGATGGGATGAGAATCCGGAGCTGGATCTGGACAATCATGGGGTCAAGTTCGGCCGCTATGTAGAGGATGTATGGATCCTGGACAATCTGGCCTACAATAATGGTGGTAACTTTGTTCAGGTCGGTGACTGGAACAGCCCGGCAAACAATGAGCTGGCCCGCAGATACTATATCGGAAGGAATACGGCTTACGCCAACAGGCAATCACCGATTGGCATCAAGCAAAGCAGTGATGTCATTGTTTCCGCGAATACTTTATATAATAACAAGGCCATACAGACGAATGCCGCTGGCCAGGCGGGCGTGGTTTTTCAGTATGGGCCAGAGAGGCTATGGATTATCAACAACCGTATTTTTGACTCAGATGCGGGGATTTCATCCGGAAGCAATAGTGGGGGCATTGGACAGGAGCAGTATATTGTGGGCAACGTGATCTACAATATTCATACTGCCGATGGCTTTGACTATAACCCCGGCAGCGCCTGGTCTCCGGCGGCAATAATGTTGGCTGGGGGGATGGATCGTTATGTAATCGATAACACCATTCATGATGTTGACGCCGGAATCAACTGCCCGGGATCAGGTTCGTTAAGCATAAGAGGAAACATCATTTCTGAAGTGACGAAGGCCACTCATGTATTTATTGAGTATGGATCAATCGCCGATTTCTCCTCGCTGCATAACAATATTCTTTATCAGAGTAGTGGCAGTGCCGGTATCCGCTGGGGGGATGGGGAGATCCTGAATGTCGCCGAGTTTGAATTCGAATATCCTGTCCAGGGGCAAGGGAATCTGGATGCCGATCCTCTGTTCATCGATAGTTTGAACAACAATTTATTTCTTCAAAGCAGCTCGCCTGCAATTGACCGCAATACCGAGAGTGATGTGTACCAGATTTTTCAGAATCTGTATGGCATTGATATCAAGGTAGATAACGATGGAAATGCACGCCCCCAGGGAACGGGTTGGGATACTGGTGCGCTTGAATCTCTATGCAGCTCTCTGGCAACCAATACCTGGACAGGTGTTGAAGCCGGAAACTGGAACAATGCTTCCCGCTGGAGCTTAAATGTAATTCCCGCAAGATGTAACCATGTTGTTGTCGAGCCTGGAAGCACAATCCATCTGCGCAGCGGAGAAACCGGCTTGGCCTATTCCATGGAGATTCAGGCTGGTGCAGTGCTGTCTGTGGAGCCTGGTGCTGTGCTGTCGGTTGCGGCACAGTGACCGTTTCTCTGTCTGACCCATTCGGGAAGGCTGTCAAAATATTTGAGGTCTTCCGGCCGGTCCAGATCCTGTTGCCAGGGAATGCTTTCAGGTTTCCTGCCCAGGTTATGCAGTCGTTGCAGGGTCAAATCCAGCACCTCGCTGGTTCCCCAGGGCATGTTCTCAAACAGCGTTGCCACGGGTTTGCGCAAGCCGAGTAAATAGTAACCACCATCGAACGCAGGCCCTACCACCGCCTCGGCTCCACTTTGCATGATGCGAATGGCTTGTATGAGATCGTCGGTGCTCAGATTTGGGCAATCGGTGCCCAGAAGAATAGCCCAGGAATGGCTATGCAGTGCAGAAGAAAAAGCATGCTGCATGCGGGCGCCAAGATCTTCTCCCTGCTGCAAACGCAGTTTGATGTTGAATTCTTTGGTACATGACTGAAAGAAATCATGATTCGTATCTGGTGTGCACCAGAGTTCCACCGTATTTTCATCTAAGCCACAAACAGTGTTCAGGGTTTGTATGACCAACTGGGCATGCAACTTGGCTGCGCCTTCCAGGCCAAGAGCGGGTATGAGGCGGGTTTTTGCTTTGCCTGGCACTGGTGCCTTGGCGAATAGCAGAATCTTCCCCCCATTCATCGGTATTTACGGGCGAGAATGGCGGGGTCTGCTCCCAGTGCATACTGCAGGCGCAGGCGCCACATGAGGAGTATGGTCTTGAGCAGTCCGCAGGATTCCCAGCGACGGCTGGAGGTGAGCAATTTGCGGGAAAGGCAGAGCGGCCGGCCGAAGTTTTTTTTCAGACGCCGGCTGAGTTCTATGTCTTCCATCAGCGCAATATCGGCAAAGCCTCCTGTCTGTTGCCACGACTTGCGGCAAATAAAAATACCCTGGTCGCCAGTGGCAATGCCCGTCAGCCGGGAACGCCAGTTCATCAATACTTCGATGAAACGCAATAGTACTTGGTTTCCGGACAAGCGCACATCGAAGCGCCCCCAGACCTTGCCTGACTTGGCTAGTGTTGTTTCAATGTGCCGGTCAAGATCCCCAGGAACCAGGGTGTCCGCATGAAGGAACCAGAGTATATCGCCTTGGGCAACGTCCGCTCCGGCGTTCATCTGCCGTCCGCGTCCGGGCGATGTCCGGATCACTTTGTCCGCCAGAAAGTCGCTCGAAGAGATGGTGTTGTCGGTGCTGCCCCCGTCCACCACGATGATCTGGTGCCCCCGTTGGCGCATGGGCTGCAAGCATTCCAGCGTGGCCTGGATGTTTGCTTCTTCATTGAGGCAGGGGATAATAATAGAGATCATTCTTCCAGTGCGCCGCCGCAACTGCTTCCTTGGCCAGCGGTGCAGCCATAGCAATGATCAGCTACGGTAATGGGCAGGCCTTTTGTATCGTGGTCGAGGAGGTCACGTAGATGCGGCCGGCCCTTGATGCGCAAGGGCAGTGGCAGTTCCAGCATCTGGTTGAAGTCGCAATCGTACAGGTAGCCTTGCCAGTCGATGCTGATGAGTGAACGGCACATGATGCCATCCAGGTTGTTTGCCTGATGTGCACTTTTCAGCAACCGCATGTATTCACCAAATACGTCTTTGGAGATCAGGGTGCTGCCAAAACGCTTTATGGGCATGTTGGTGATGGTGAACAACTGATTGAAGCAAATACCCTGGGCACCCAGTCGTGCTTTGTAGTCAGCCTGCAGTTGCGCCTGGGAAGGGGGCAGGGTGGCGCCAGCGGGGTTGTAAACAAGGTTCAGCACCAGACCGCTATCAGCCTTGCCATAACCCAAGGAGTTAAGCTTTTCTATTCCTGCCATGCTGCTGGAGTAGGTTCCCCTGCCCCGCTGGGCATCGACATTTTCCTGGAGGTAACAGGGCAGGGAGGCAACAACCTCGACCTGGTGTCGCGCCAGAAAAACTGCCAGGTCTTCCTGACCGGGTTCCTCGAGAACGGTGAGGTTGCAGCGATCGATCACATGTACGCCGAGTCTGGCAGCTTCTGTCACCAGGTAACGGAAATGGGGATTGAG
>JALWMK010000154.1 GCA_027083925.1 Sedimenticola sp.
CCCGGCTTACGCCCCTCACCTGCCTCCCTGCAGGCGACGAAGTTATCGCTGCCCTCATGTGCGTAGATGCCAATCATGAATTAATAGAGGTGCCCTTAAACCTGAATCCGTGGATTCAGGTTAAACTTGCAGGGAGGTATTGATGTCCTTCAGCGCCTGCAATGGATCCCGCGCTGCAGTCACCGGACGGCCAATCACCAGATAGCTGGCACCGGCCTGCATGGCATCCGCCGGCGTCATCACCCGCTTCTGGTCATCAAGAGCGGCGGCGGCCGGGCGCACCCCTGGCGTAACCAGCAAGAAACCATCGCCTGCCCGGGCGCGCAGGGCCGCCGCTTCCAGGGGCGAACAAACGACGCCATCCAGACCGGACGATTCCGCCAAGGCTGCCAGGTGCAGCACATTCTCTTCGGGCGTACCCTGGAGTCCGATCTCGTGAATGTCCTCTTCTCCCAAACTGGTGAGAATGGTAACAGCAATCAATTTAGGCTGATGCGCCCTGCCCGCCAGGCGAGCACACGCTGCGTCCATCATTTTACGCCCGCCGGAAGCATGCAGGTTCAGCATCCACACGCCCAGGTCTGCAGCTGCATCACATGCTGCCGCCACTGTGTTGGGGATATCATGAAATTTCAGATCCAGAAACACGTCATAACCCGTGGCAACCAGTTTTTCCACAAATGCGGGGCCAAGGCGGGTAAAAAGCTCCTTCCCCACTTTCAACCGACACAACGATGGATGCAGTTGATCCACCAATGTCATGGCGCTTTCCCGATCAGAAAAATCCAGTGCAACAATAACCGGGCTGGCATTCATGATTGTTTCTCCTCTGGCTCTGATTTGCGGCGGATGCTGCCCCAACTGCGGCAACTGGGGCATTGCCAATGCAGGGTATTTGCAACAAAGCCGCATCTGCTGCATTGATAGGCTGGCCGTTCCGCCAGCAGCTGCTCCATATGGGTTTTCATACTCGCCAGCATCTGCTCGGCCTGGATATCCGGCAGGGAGGTATTCAGCTCGATCAGGCGCAACAACCCTTTCAGGGTTGGATGCAGGTGCATCTGCCTGCTGAGGAAGGCTCTTGCCGCCGCCTCATCTTCTATTTCGGTGATAATTTCTGTGATGCTCAGGGCGACTGCCACGTCTGTGTCATTGCCAAGAAACTTTTCCAGGTAGGATCTTAGCGCCGGTAGATCTGACAGTTGCCGGCAGCATTCCATAAGGTTCCCCAACACTTCGGGAAGAAAGTCCGGATCCTTTTCCACCGCCTTGCGCAACAGGCGGACCGCTGCCTTGCAATCTTCCTGCTCCATGGCCAGATGCGCCTGCATATGCAGGGGACGCACACTACGAGCATCGACGGAGGCGGCTTTTTTCAACAACTTTCCAGCAACATCCTTCTGTCCCTTGCGCAACGCCTCTTCCGCCAGTTCGCAATAGAAATGGGAGCGTTCCAGTGACAAGGGGTCATTCACCAGAGATTCCAGCTCTTCCGCTGTTTCCAGGCAGGATTGCCAGTCTTTTTCCTGTTGGTAGACAACCAGCAGATTTTCCAGCGCCTTGCGCACATGCAACTTCATTTCTTTCAGTTCCAGGAACAGGTTTTCCGCACGGTCATACAAACCCGCACGCATATAATCCATGCCCAGTTCCAGCAACGCCTGCGCCCGCTGATCTTCTCCCAAGGCCGGCCGGGCTATGAGGTTCTGATGAATGCGGATGGCCCGCTCCACTTCACCCCGGCGACGGAACAGGCTGCCCAGGGCAAGGTGGGTCTCCACGGTTTCACTATCCACTTCCAGCAGCTGCACGAACACATCTATCGCCTTGTCTGGCTCCTCATTCAACAGGTAGTTAAGGCCGCGAAAATACGCCGGGGTAGTGAGGCATTCCGCATCTTCACGGCTTCTGGCCATACCACGCCGTGCCGCCCACCAACCAGAGGCGGCAGCAACAGGCAGCAATATCCAGAGAAGATCCAGCATGTCTTATCTGTCCTTTATCCCATGATCCGTGATTGATGGCGCAACCAATGATTGTCGTGCCGCAGCCCGGCCATCAGCAACAGGCAGTCGAAAGCGCCCAGCAGCAGAAACAAGTTTGATTGGCTTTGGCAATCCGAGCCTCCAGTGCTATTCGAATAGCCTTCTATAATACCTGAACCGAATGGCACTTACTTAAGGGCACCTCTATTAATTCATGATTGGCATCTACGCACATGAGGGCAGCGATAACTTCGTCGCCTGCAGGGAGGCAGGTGAGGGGCGTAAGCCGGGAGCGGAAGCTTTGAAAATCTTGCAAATCGCCTGCTACAAGGTGAATTGCGCTTGCGCAAGAGAAGGTGCCCTGGGGCATTTGCTGCGATCTTCGCCT
>JALWMK010000155.1 GCA_027083925.1 Sedimenticola sp.
CTGCACCAGCCCTTCCTTGCGTGCGATGCCAGCGTAATAAGTGTAGCGATTGCGCGCCTGGGATTCTCCGGCAAACGCTTTCAGCAGGTTTTTTTCAGTTTCAGTGCCTTTGATGCTTTTGCTCATGATCTGGCTCCCAACAATTGATTTCTGGAACACTATACTACAGCCGCCAAGGTGTATGCACTAACAGCTCTACAGCCGCAGCATCGCCAGCTTTGCGGTGATCTCGTTTGCCTCTAGCTGGCTGAAAAGCGACCGGTTGAAGGTGGTCACAGAGCCGCAAGTTTCCGCCCAGGCAAAGCTGCTGAGGCCACTCTGTTGCATGTAGCCGCCTTGCATGGTGCGCTGGATCACATAGATCTTTCCAGGACGATAGAGCAGGTTATATGCCTGGTTCTGCCGGTGCAGTTGTTCGATATGCCGCCAGGAATCCGTTGCAGCGCCAAAGCATTCCACCTGCAGAGGGTACTCCCGCCCGCCACCGTTGTGCCGCCATTGGCGCTGTTCAATGGGATAGCCGCCGGTTTTGCTGGCGTACATCTGTACATGCAGATGGTTGATGGAGGAGCATGCTCCCCGCGCATTGTAGCCAAAGCCGCAATCCGGCAGGGTTTTTCCCAGCAGTTCCAGCAGCTGCCAGTAGTGCTCATGGGCGTCTCTTTCAAGGTACTGGGGGTGGTTATCTTCCGGCCCGATAACCAGTAACCCGTGCAGGGGGGCAAAGGGAAACTTGTTGTACAGCAGGCGGCAATGGTCGCCCAGCAACTCGCCTTCCCAGATGATTTCCTTGCGCAGAAAATCCTTGTTGAAATGAAAGCCGTTGGCGTCGAATGGAGCCTGCAGCTCGGTAACTACCATGTTGCTCATGCGCGCCGGGCGAAAGGCGCGCAGGTGATTGAACTGTACTTCCCAGGGATCTGCCCGGCGGAACAGGGTGCCCTGGAGGTTTTCCAGGCCGAGAGCCATGAGTTTGAGAAAAACCGGGACATCATCGTCTGCATATTCCAGGGAGCGACCCTGAATGAGCAGATCGCGCACCTGTTTCGACAGGATGCAGAAGCGCTGTTGCAGCCGGTCGCCGAGGATGGCATGAATCCGTGGGTCGTAAATGCTGTTCGCCAGCACCAGCACGAAGGTTCCCAGCTGGTCGGTATGCAGCTGGTTTTCCAGGCCGGCGACAAATGCCGCCCGGTAGTGTTCCTCGCTTTGGAAAATAGGGTCAGGCATCAGTCCTTCTTTTTATCAGGATCCGGCACGGGATCATAGCCGCCTTCGTGAAAGGGATGGCAGCGGCCCACCCGCTTCATCCCCATCCAGATGCCTTTGAGCGGCCCGTGTTTTTCCATGGCCTCGATGGTGTAGGCGGAGCAACTGGGGGAATAACGGCAGTTCTGCCCCAGAAAGGGGCTGATCAGCAACTGGTAGCCGCGTACCAGGGCGATGAGCAAATGCTTCATGATTCTGCGGGCTGCGCCCGGTGCTGCCGCCATTGGCTGAAGATGGCGGAAAGAATAAAGCTGCCGCCAGCGACCAGGATGATGATGGCTCCCGTGGGCATGTCCAGCACATAAGACAGCCAGATGCCGCAGGTGGTGAAGGTCATGCCCAGCAGGCTGGCGAGGAGCATCATCCACCCCATGGTATGCACATAATGACCGGCGATGGCGGCGGGCAGAGTCAACAGGGCGATGACTAGAATCAGCCCCACCACCTGCACCAGCAGCACCACCGTCAATGCCACCAGGCACAGGAACAGCAGATAGAAAAAATTCACTGGTACGCCGCGCAGCCGGGCGAATTCCTCGTCGAAAGAGACCGCCAGAAATTGGCGGTAGAAGGCCAGTACCATGGTGGTGACCAGAATGTTCAGTACCGCCATTTCCCATAGCTGGTTGGTGGAAACCAGCAGGATATTGCCGAACAGGTAACTCATCAGATCGGCACTGTAGCCTGGTGTGCGGGAAATAAACAGCACGCCAATGGACATGCCAATGGCCCACATGGCGCCGATGAGGGTGTCTTCCTGGGTTTGCCAGCGCATTTTGATCCAGCCGATGAGCAAGGCGGCGAGCAGGGCGGCGAGCAAAGCCCCCAGCATGGGAGAAAAACCGAAGAACAGGGCGGCCCCCATGCCCGCCAGTACGCTGTGGGAGATGCCGCCTGCCATGTAGCCGATGCGCTTCACCACCACATAGCTGCCCATGATGCCGCAGCCAATGCTGGCCAGCAATCCGGCGAGCAGGGCGGTTTGTAAAAAGCTGTATTGAAAAAAAGCGTCCATCAGTGCTTGTGCGCCACCATGCGTACATCCCCGTCATACAGCTGCTGGATCACCTGGCCATCGATGTTCTCCGTGTGGTGGCAGATCAGGGTGCGGTTGAGGCAGGCGACCCGGTGCACATAGCCGGAGATGAAAGCGATGTCATGGGACACCACCAGGATGGTCATGCGCTGGTTGAGGATTTTCAGTAAATCGAACAACTCGTTTTCCACCCGCATGTCGATATTGGCCGTGGGCTCATCCAGCAGCAGGATGCGCGGTTCGCAGGCCAGGGCCCTGGCGACCAGGGTGCGCTGGAGCTGTCCGCCGGAAAGCTGGCTGATACGGCGTTGCGCCAGATCCAGAATCTCGGTTTCCACCATCACCCGGCGGCTGATCTCACGATCCCTGCGGTTGTAGCCGCCAATGATCTTCCCCTGTCCCAGCCGCCCCATCAACACCACTTGTTCCACGGTAACGGGAAAGTCCCTGGCGAATGCCGGGTATTGGGGGACATAGCCCAAATGCCGCCGTGCCTGGACAGGGCTGACGCCCAGCACCCGCACCTTGCCTTGCCGGGGTTTGAGCAGCCCGAGAATGATCTTCAGCAAGGTGCTTTTGCCGCCAGCGTTGGGGCCGACAATGCCCAGAAACTCCTGTTCCGGCACCTCCAGGCTGATGTGGTCGAGCACTGGCGCCTTGCCGTAGGAAAAGGAAAGATCCTGTATTTCGATGGCGTTGCCGGTCATCATGATTGTCTTGCCAATGCCGCCGCCAGCTTACGCAACGCGGAAAAAAAGTCCGGTTCGAGAGGATCCATCTCCAGCAGTTTTGCGCCAATCACCTCAGCCAGTACCTTTGCTGTCGCCGAGCTGTGCTGGGGTTGCACCAGAATGGTATGGATCTTTGCTTTTCTGGTGATTTCGATGAGTTGCGCAAGGGTGCGGGGGCTGGGCTCCTTGCCACCCTGTTCCACGGCGATTTGCTGTAACCCATACCGGTGGGCAAAGTAGCTCCAGGCCGGGTGATACACCAGAAAACTGCGTCCCTTGACCGGAGTCAGCCTGGCCTTCAATTCCCTGTCCAGCTCATCCAGCCGTGTGGCGAGCTGGCGGTAGTTCCTTTCAAAATGGTGCTTTTGGGTGGGATACAACTCGCTCAGTGTATCCCGCAGGTACTGCGCGTGGCGCTTTACCAGCAGGGGATCTGTCCAGACATGCGGATCATTCCCGTCGGCGTGATGGGCGTCTGCGGGAAGCAGCTTCAATCCCTTGCGCATGTCCAACACCTTCATGGAAGGATTGACGGCAATGAAGCGGGGCAGCCAGCTCTGCTCAAACGGCATTCCCGCCCGCACATACAATACAGCATCCGACAGGCGGGCAACCTGCCTTGGAGATGGCTGATAAGTGGCCGGATTGAACCCCTTGCCCACCATGGCCTCAACCTGGACAAGATCACCAGCAATGCCCTTGACGATGGTTGTTTGCGGCAACACACTGACAAAGATCAGTGGCTTGTCGGCAGCCAGGGTCTGTACAGAGAAAAACAGCAGTAAAACGGGCAGAAAACGCATCGCAATCCGGATCGCAAGAAGGATGCCGTATTGTAGCATTCCCGGAATTCATGCAAGCCATGATCCCGTATGCTCCGGGAAATTGGATAACTGTCCTGAGTCTGTGGGTTCAGGAACTGTGTTATCCGGTCAGGCTACATCCCGCGCACTGTCGGGCAACTCCAGCTCCAGGCTGACGGGGAGATGGTCAGACAAAGGGTAGTCCAGTACCTTGGTGCCGATGACCTGGAGTTTTCGGGAGACAAGGATGTGATCAATTTTCTTTACCGGCCGCCAGCTGGGGAAAGTGGGCTGGGTGCAGGCGGGTTCGCTCATGTCGCAGGTCTGGATGAAGCTGCGTATTTCCGGTGCTTCACAGGCGGCGTTAAAGTCGCCCATGAGCACCACATGCGGATGGTTACTGAGCAGCTCACTGAGAAACACCAACTGCTTTTTCCGGGCGCGTCGCCCCAGCGCCAGATGTGCGCTGCACAATAGCAAGGCTTCGCTATGTGTGCCGAACTCAAGCAGCATGGCGCCGCGCCCGGGGCTGCCGGGTAGCTTGTGGTGTGTAATCTTGGTAGGGCGGAAGCGGCTGAGGAAGCCATTGCTGTGGCGTGCAATCACGCCGATGTTGCGGTTGACCTGATGGTCCCAGTAGGGAAAGCCGGCGCGGTGCGCCAGATACTCGGTAATATCGACAAAGCCGCTGCGCAGGCTGCCTGCATCCACTTCCTGCAGGCTTACCATGTCGAACTGCGAGAGCAAGGCCGACATGCGGTTGAGGTTCACCATGCGCTCCCGGTGGGGCAGCACATGCTTCCAGCCCTTGGTTATGTACTCACGATAGTGACGGGTATCCACCCCCACCTGAATATTGTAGCTGAGCAGATGGAAGCGTTGCGGCAGAATGCTGTGGCGGGTACGGACGTCCTTGTCTGGGTTTGCTGTCACTGCTTGCGGTCAGCAAGGGTTTTTTCGATCAGCGTGGTCGTGGTTTCCAGTATCATTGGGGTATTTTTGATGCGATAGCGGCCATCCACAACGATTGCCGGTACGGAGCGAATGCCATAGCGGCGCATGAGCGCTGCAGCGCGGTTGGCCTTGGTTTGTACGGTAAAAGAATTCATGGCAGCACGGAACTTGTCCAGATCCACATCGTTTTCCTTGAGGAATCCTTCGATATCCCTCTGCTTGTGCATGTGGCGCTTTTGATCGTGGATAGCCTTGAAAAAGGCTTCGTGTATGCGCTTTTCCTCGCCCATGACCTCCAGGGCAAAATAGGTTTTTGCATGCAGGTTGGCTGCACCGCCGAACATGGCGGGCATGTGCTGGAATTTGACATTTTCGGGCTGCTTGGCGGCCCATTCCTGCAGTGCAGGGTCAAGATTCTTGCAATGGGGGCAGGTGTACAGGAAGAACTCCACCACTTCCACATCTGTGCCGGTTCCCGGCGGTGGGGTGGGGGAAATGGCGTCATAGTCAACGCCTTCCTTTGGTTCTGCAGCCAGCAGGCTGGCAGATAAGAGGCACAACACAAAGAGAACTAGCAGTTTTTTCATCGAACACTCCGGTGGAAATTGTTGTATTTATTCGGTATTTAAGACAGTGGAAGGTTGGCAAAGTTTCCCGAAAGCCTCTCTAGAACGGGATGTCGTCCTCAAAATCACCAGCTGGCCCGGCTGCCTTGGGTGCATTGCCGCCCTGCGAGTCGGCTTGGCTGGCGGGCGCGGAGCGGGAAAACTCGGCG
This sequence comes from Sedimenticola sp., assembly GCA_027083925.1. Classification (GTDB taxonomy): domain Bacteria; phylum Pseudomonadota; class Gammaproteobacteria; order Chromatiales; family Chromatiaceae; genus Thiolapillus. The sequence goes on from JALWMK010000155.1 coordinate 5,569, forward strand.
CTGGTTCCAGCGCCACGGCTGTCCAGCATTTGCATTTCCCCTGCGACAATTTCTGTGGTGTAGCGATCCTGGCCATCGTTGCCCTGCCACTTGCGTGTGCGCAGGCTGCCTTCGATATAGACCTTCGAGCCTTTTTTCAGGTATTCCCCGGCGATTTCCGCCAGACGGTTGAAAAACACCACCCGGTGCCATTCGGTACGTTCCTGTTGTTCGCCGGTCTGCTTGTCTTTCCAGGATTCTGATGTCGCTACGGTGATATTGGTTACCGCGCCGCCACTGGGCATGTAACGGGTTTCCGGATCTTTGCCCAGGTTACCAATCAGGATGACCTTGTTGATACCTCTTGCCATGTTTCCTCCTTCAGGGTTTATCTTCCATGAAATGTATTGAATAGCTCGTGAGTTTACCGCCCATCTGCTGAAATTGCATCTGCTTTGGCAGGTGTTTGCATGCTTGCTGCCAGTAGTAGCCACAGCAGAACAAAACCCGCCCCCAGCAGAAACACCGAGGTTTCCCCGAAATGCGTATGTGCCCAGCCACCCAGCAATCCGCCGACAAAGGCGCCGCTGAACTGGGAGGTGGAATACACGCCCATGGCAGTACCACGGATGGTGCCGGGGGCCAGCTTGGAGACCAGGGAGGGCAAGGTGGCCTCCAGCAGGTTGAAGCCGATGAAAAACAGCAGCAGCATCAGCCCCAGTCCCCAGAGACTGCCGGAGAGTAGATAAAAGCCCAGTAGCGCCACCCCCAGCAGGCTGATGGCGCCGAGAAAGACTTGTTTCATCCGGCCCTTTTTCTCCGCCATGATGATAAAGGGCACCATCAGCCCCATGGACAGGAGCATGACCGGCAGATACAGCCAGCTGTGCTTTGCCACTGGCAGGCCGGCATCACGCAATGTCAATGGCAGTGCCAGAAACAGGGAGGTAAGCACGAAATGCAGGGTGAAAATTCCGGCATCCAGGCGCAGCAGCTGGGGGTTGCGTAACACTTTGCCGAATAGCGCCGGCACGGACTCCGCATCACTGTGGACGCTGCTGTGTTCCGGGGTGGGGACCACCAGCAGCAGAATCAGGATGCCGGAAACCGCCAGGGTCGCGGTAATCCAGAACAGACCAGGCACACCTATCCAAGCGTTGAACAAAGGGCCGGCAATAAGGGCCAGGGTGAAGGAGAAGCCAATGGTGATGCCCACCACGGCCATGGACTTGGTGCGCTGGTTGTCGCGGGTCAGATCTGCCAGCAGCGCCATGGCTGCGGCGGCGATGGCGCCGCTGCCCTGGATGGCGCGGCCCAGTATGATCATCCAGATATCATCGGCCAGGGCGGCGATAACGCTGCCCAGCACGAACAGCAGCAAGCCGCCGACGATCACCGGTTTGCGTCCGATGTGATCCGACAGCAGGCCGAAGGGAATCTGCAGCAGTGCCTGGGTCAGCCCGTAAATGCCGATGGCCAGGCCGATCAGTACCGGAGTGGCGGAAGCCAGCTCTTCTGCATACAGGGCGAATACCGGCAGAATCAGAAACAGACCCAGCATGCGTGAACCGTAGATGCTCGCCAGCCCGTAGGTGGCGCGCCTTTCCGTGTCGTTGAAGCCGCCTTGTTCCTTGTTGTCCGTCATGATTTGTCGAAGGGTTTGAAGCCAGATGGAATAACGGCGTATAGTACCCTGTTTGGCCTCAGTACTGAATGACAATGGACAGTATCCGTCTGCGGGGTGCCCGCACCCACAATCTGAAGAATATCGATCTGGAACTGCCTCGGGACAAGCTCATCGTCATTACCGGGCTGTCTGGCTCGGGCAAGTCGTCCCTGGCTTTTGACACCATCTACGCGGAAGGCCAGCGGCGCTATGTGGAATCCCTGTCCGCCTATGCCCGGCAGTTCCTGTCCATGATGGAAAAGCCCGATGTGGATCATATCGAGGGTCTGTCCCCGGCCATTTCCATCGAGCAGAAGACCACCAGCCACAATCCCCGCTCCACTGTGGGCACCATCACCGAGATCTACGATTATCTGCGCCTGCTGTTCGCCCGGGCTGGCACGCCTTTGTGTCCCGAGCACAAACTGCCCCTGGAAGCTCAGACTATCGAGCAGATGGTGGATCAGGTGCTGGCCCTGCCCGAGGGCAGCAAGCTCATGCTGCTGGCCCCGGTGATTTCCGAGCGCAAGGGGGAATACCACAAGTTGCTCAAAGAGTTGGCAGCCCAGGGTTTTATCCGCGCCCGCATTGACGGCGAGATCTGGGAGCTGGATGATGCGCCGGATCTGGATCTACGCAAGAAGCACACCATTGAGGCCGTGGTGGATCGTTTCAAGGTGAAAGAGGGGCTGCGCCTGCGCCTCACCGAATCCTTCGAAACTGCCCTGCGCATGGCCGAGGGTGTGGCCCTGGTGGCATGGATGGACGAACCGGAGCGGAATGAGCTGGTGTTCTCCGCCAATTTCGCCTGCCCCGCCTGTGGTCACAGTATCGAGGAACTGGAGCCACGTCTGTTCTCTTTCAACAACCCCGTGGGCGCCTGCGAGATCTGCGATGGTCTGGGGGTGAAGCAGAGCTTCGACGTGCACAAGGTGGTGGCCCATCCCCAACTGTCCCTGGCGGCGGGGGCGGTGCGTGGCTGGGACAGACGCAACGCCTACTATTTCCAGATGCTGCAATCCCTGGCCCGGCACTATGGTTTCGATCCGGAAACGCCCTGGCGGAAGCTGCCAAAAAAGATTCGTGACATCATTCTCTACGGCAGCGGCAGCGAGGCGATCCACTTCGACTATCACAACCATCTGGGAAGGCGGGTGAAGAAAACCCATCCTTTCGAAGGCGTGATACACAACATGGAACGCCGCTACCGCGAGACAGATTCCAGTGCCGTGCGGGAAGAGCTTTCGCGCTATCTTTCCAGCCATGCCTGTCCCGCCTGCAAGGGGGCACGGCTGAACGAGGCGGCGCGCAACGTATTTGTCGATGACAGCAACCTGCCGGATGTCACCGCCCTGCCGGTGAGTGATTGCCTGAGCTTCTTCCAGCGCCTGGATCTGCCGGGAAAGCGGGGGCGCATCGCGGAAAAGATCGTCAAGGAAATCGAGGAGCGCCTGAGCTTTCTGGTGAATGTGGGGCTGGATTACCTGACCCTGGATCGCAGTGCCGACACCCTCTCCGGCGGTGAGGCCCAGCGCATCCGCCTTGCCAGCCAGATTGGCGCGGGGCTGGTGGGCGTCATGTATGTGCTGGACGAGCCTTCCATCGGCCTGCATCAGCGGGACAATGCCCGCTTGCTCAAGACCCTCACCTATCTGCGTGATCTGGGCAATACCGTGATCGTGGTGGAACATGACGAAGAAGCCATCCGCGCTGCCGATCATGTGGTGGATATCGGCCCCGGTGCGGGCGTACATGGCGGCGAGGTGGTGGCTCAGGGCACGGCGGAAGATGTGGCCGCCAACCCGGCATCCCTCACCGGAAAATACCTCAGTGGCGAGCGGGGCATCGCCATTCCCTCGGTGCGCACATCAGTGGACAAAGCGCGCCTGCTGGTGCTGGAGGGCGCACGCGGCAACAACTTGAAGAAGGTGCGCCTGGAAATCCCCGTGGGTCTTTTTACCTGTGTTACCGGGGTGTCCGGTTCGGGCAAATCCACCCTTATCAATGACACTCTCTATCCCCTGGCGGCCAATGAGCTGAACCGCGCCAGCCATACGGTTGCGTCTTATGATGCCGTCCACGGCCTGGAGCATTTCGACAAGGTGGTGGATATCGACCAGTCCCCCATCGGCCGCACCCCGCGTTCCAATCCCGCCACCTATACCGGCCTGTTCACTCCCATCCGCGAATTGTTCGCCGGGGTGCCTGAATCCCGTTCCCGGGGCTACACGCCCGGGCGCTTCAGCTTCAACGTAAAAGGTGGGCGCTGCGAGGCCTGCAAGGGCGATGGCGTGATCAAGGTGGAGATGCACTTCCTGCCGGACATCTATGTGCAGTGTGATACCTGCAAGGGCAAACGCTACAACCGCGAGACCCTGGAGATCAAATACAAGGGCAAGAGCATCAACGCAGTGCTGGACATGACCGTGGAAGAGGCTCTGGATTTCTTCGACGCCGTACCCGTGGTCAGGCGCAAGCTGCAGACCCTGGTGGATGTGGGTCTGACCTACATCCAGCTGGGCCAGAATGCCACCACCCTTTCCGGCGGTGAGGCCCAGCGAGTGAAACTGTCACGGGAACTGTCCAAGCGGGACACGGGCAATACCCTTTACATTCTCGATGAGCCGACCACCGGCCTGCACTTTCATGATGTGGAACAACTTCTGAGTGTGCTGCACCGCCTGCGTGATCATGGCAACACGGTAATCGTCATCGAGCACAACCTGGACGTGATCAAGACCGCCGACTGGATCATTGATCTCGGGCCGGAAGGCGGTGGTGGCGGGGGAGAGATCATTGCCGCCGGTGTTCCGGAAGCCGTGGCGGGCAATGCCCGTTCTCACACCGGGGTCTTTCTCAAGCCCATGCTGGCGCTGCGGGGATAGTATCAACGTAAGCGGTCATTCCAAGCCGTTATTGACGCACCATAGCCAAATCTGATTTGAGGGGGTTGTCAGCAAACTTGTCTTTCCATACTCTCGGGGTCAGGTCGAGTACTTCACTGGCCGGGTGTAA
>JALWMK010000156.1 GCA_027083925.1 Sedimenticola sp.
TTGTAGTAGCTGACCAGCTGCCGCGCGGAGGTCGGCCAATTGATGACCGGATCATCCACGGTGGTCGAGGGATCGTTGTCGATCGGCAGATCGGTCAATTGATGGAGATTCTGTCCATCGATATCCACGACCCAGGTCGTGCCCCGAGTATAGCTGAAATGGGTATCGGTCACCAAAGTAAACGCCAGCCGCTGACCATCGGGACTAACCGCCAGCTGTCTCGGCAATCCCTGCTCCTCGCTGAAGGTGACCAAAGGGCTGCCCATGGCGTTGTCTCGGGCAAAGACCAGCCGTCCATCCGGCAGCCAGTCGATCTCGCCGATATAGGATCGTGAATGATATCTACCACAACAGCCTTCCATGCAGAGCAAATCCAGAAAGCTACGACTGCTTCTACCCCTAAAATCAAACCGCCATCGAATAATTTACTACAGGGGAAGCAGCCTGGCCCGGGACTTTTACAGTTGCCTTCCTATTGCAACACCTATCCAGGCTGCAGCAATACAAACAACCACACTGCCTCCCGCATTGAGCAACGCCTTGCCGATCTGTGCGTCTTCCAGCAGGTTGAGGGTTTCCATGGAAAAGGCAGAAAAAGTGGTAAAGGCGCCAAGAAACCCGATGAGCAGAAAGGCGCGCATTTCCGGGCCGCTGCTGAAACGCTCCAGGAGCAGGATATAGAGCATCCCCATGAGAAAGGAGCCGAGCACATTGACGGCGAGGGTTCCCCAGGGGAACCCCCTTCCCAGCCAGGCATAGGTGGCGGTGGATACCCAGTAGCGCATCAGGGCGCCGAGGGCGCCTCCTGCGGCGATGGCAAGTGCTTGCATTTTTGATTCCAGTAGCTCTTTGAAGGAACTATTCTACACTTTCATCTGCAGCGGCTTCATCCAGTTCCCGCAAGCGGACCAGTTTTTCGGCAATGCGTATTTCCAGCCCCCGGTTCACTGGTTCATAGTACCGGGCCTGGCGCAGTTCATCCGGAAGATAGTGTTCCCCGGCGGCATAGGCGTCTGGTTCGTCATGGGCATAGCGGTAGGCCTTGCCATAGCCCAGCTCTTTCATCAGTTTCGTGGGCGCGTTGCGCAAGTGGATGGGCACCTCCAAAGACCCGGTTTCCCGGGCATCGCTCAAGGCGGCCTTGTAGGCCATGTACACGGCATTACTCTTGGCGGCGCTGGCCATATAGACCACCGCCTGGGCGATGGCCAGCTCCCCTTCGGGGCTGCCGAGGCGCTCCTGCACCTGCCAGGCGTTCAGGGCCAGCTCCAGGGCGCGAGGATCGGCGTTGCCAATATCTTCCGATGCCATGCGCACCACGCGCCGGGCGATGTACAAAGGGTCGCAGCCGCCATCGAGCATGCGGCACAACCAATACAGCGCTCCATCGGGGGAGGAACCCCGCACAGACTTGTGCAGGGCAGAAATCTGGTCATAGAAAACTTCGCCTCCCTTGTCGAAACGGCGCGCCTGGCCGGTGCAGACTTCTGCAACGGTATCGTGGCCGATTGTCCCGCCCTCGGCCAGCCCGGCGGCATTTTCCAGCAGATTCAGGGCGCGCCTTGCATCTCCATCCGCCGCCCGGGCTATGTGTTGGAGATCTTCATCGGCAATCCGCAACGGCTCCCCGCCCAGTCCGCGCTCTTCGTCTTGCAGGGCAAAATGCAGCACCTGAAGCAATTCGGCCTGGGTGAGGGATTTGAGCACATATACCCTTGCCCTGGAAAGCAGGGCATTGTTCAGCGCAAAGGAGGGATTTTCCGTGGTTGCGCCGACGAATAAAAAGGTGCCGTTTTCCACATGGGGCAGGAAGGCATCCTGCTGGCTTTTGTTGAAGCGGTGTACCTCGTCGATGAACAACACCGTACCCTGCCCGCTCTGAGCTTTTGTCTGCTGCGCCTGCTCGACCACTGTGCGAATATCCCTGACCCCCGCCAGCACCGCTGACAAGGTGTGGAAGGCATAGCCGGAAGCATTGGCCAACAAGCACGCCAGGGTGGTCTTGCCAGTTCCCGGCGGCCCCCAGAAGATCATGGAATGGAGGTGGTTTTTCTCGATGGCCAGCCGCAGAGGCTTGCCCTGCGCCAGGATATGGGACTGCCCCCGGTATTCTTCCAGGCTGCGCGGGCGTATGCGATCCGCCAGGGGCCGTCCGGCTGCATCATCCACCGCAAACAGATCAGACGTGGTCATTGATCCAGAATATCGTATCCCGGCGGTGGAACAAAGGTAAACAGGCTCTTGTCGAGGGGCAGGTTACGCTTCAGGTCAGAGAATTCGAAGCGCGTGACCTGGCCGAAGCGATCCGCCATCTCCATGCGGGAAAGCCGGTCACCGTCGAACGCCAGAAGAATCTGCGCAAACTGGCTGTCTGCCTTTTTGGGAATGAGCTTCAGCCATCCCAGCCCCATGCGCTGCCCCAAATCCTTGACCTCGAAGTCCCGATCCAGGTTCAGCTCGCTGGCGAACAGGCTGGCCGGCGTTCCCTCCAGGGTGGTTTTTTGCGGGCGCTGGCTCACCTGTTGAATGTCTTCTTCCACCAACCAGACGGTTTTTCCGTCGGCAATGATATAACGAGGATACTCCCCCTTGTACACCCAGCGGAAACGATCCGGGCGGGAGAGATAGAATATCCCCTGGCTGCGGTTGATTTGATCGGTTTCGGTGTTGATGAGCTCCTGGTTGAATCTGGCGCTAAGGGTATGCAAACCATGCAGAAAGCGCTCCAGCTGTTGCCGGGCATCGGCCATCAGGGTTCCACTGAACCACAACAGAACCAGTAACGCCAGTATTCTCGTCTTGTGCAATGATCAATCCTCTGGTGGCGGCGGAGCCAGCACTTCCCGGTTGCCTTTGCTGTCCGGGGTGCTAACCACGCCGATCCGCTCCATTTCCTCGATCAAACGGGCAGCGCGGTTGTAGCCAATCTTGAGCCGCCGCTGTACCCCCGATATGGAGCCACGGCGGCTCTGGGTGACAATTTTCACTGCCTCGTCAAACAAGGGATCTGCATCCTCCGCATCCATACCGGCAGCATCAGGAGATAGACCGGGGATTGCCTCGGTTGGTTCCTGCAAAATCTCTTCCAGATAATTTGGCCGGCCCGACTGCCTGAGAAAGCTCACCACCCGATGCACTTCCTCATCAGATACGAATGCACCATGGGTACGCTGGGGGATGCTGGTTCCCGGGGGCAGGTACAGCATGTCTCCATGCCCCAGCAGATGCTCCGCCCCCATCTGATCGAGAATGGTGCGTGAATCAATGCGTGAGGACACCTGAAAGGCCACCCGGGTGGGGATATTCGCCTTGATCAGGCCGGTAATGACATCTACCGAGGGGCGCTGGGTCGCCAGTAGCAGGTGGACACCGGCAGCCCTGGCCTTTTGCGCCAGACGAGCGATGAGTTCTTCCACTTTCTTGCCCACCACCATCATCATGTCGGCGAGTTCGTCGATGACTACAACGATATAGGGCATATGGATCAGCGCAGGCGCAGTTTCAGGTTCGTTTTCTGTCAGGCCGGTGGGATCCGGCTTCCACAAGGGGTCGGGAATGCTTTCGCCGTTCTTTTCTGCATCCCTGATCTTCTTGTTGTAACCACCAATGCCACGCACTCCCAGGGCGGCCATGAGCCGGTAGCGGCGCTCCATTTCCCCCACGCACCAGCGCAGGGCATTGGCGGCCTCTTTCATGTCGGTGACTACCGGAGTGAGCAAATGCGGAATACCCTCATACACGGACAATTCCAGCATTTTCGGATCCACCATGATGAGTCGTACTTCATCGGCCCTGGCCTTGTACAGCAAACTGAGAATCATGGCATTGATGGCGACGGATTTGCCCGAACCCGTGGTTCCCGCAATCAGGGCATGCGGCATTTTCGCCAGATCGGCCACCACCGGGCCGCCGGAAATATCCTTGCCCAGCACCAGGGTCAAGGGGGACTTGGAGCTGTCATAGGCTTCCGAGCAGAGCACTTCGCTCAGGTACACCATTTCCCTGTGCTCGTTGGGGATCTCCAAACCGATGGTGGGCTTGCCGGGAATGACCTCCACCACCCGCACCGAAATCACCGACAGGGAGCGCGCCAGATCCTTGGACAGGTTGCTGATCTTGCTGGCCTTGGTGCCCGGCGCCAGTTGCAGTTCGAACAGAGTGACTACGGGGCCGGGATGTACCGCCACCACTTCCACGGCAATACGAAAGTCCTCCAACTTGCGCTCCACCAGCCGTGACAGGGCTTCCAGCGCCTCTTCAGAATAACCGTGCTCCGTATGCTGTGGCTCATCCAGCAGGGAAAGCGCGGGCAGCTCGGAATTCGGCTCCGGTTCGATCAGGAGCATCTGTTTTTCTTTCTCTACCCGAATGCTGGGAGCAACCGCCGTTATTTCCGGCTCGATCCTCGGGGGCTTGCGCTCCCTGGTGCGCTGCTGCTCTTTTTTCAATGCCTCGGAACGCTCCTGGCGCATTTGCTTTGCCGTTTTGGATGCCTGATCCTTGCTACGGAAAATCTTGATCAGACGACGAAAACCATTCAGCACCAGCCCGCCGATGGCATCCATCACCGCCAGCCAGGAAATACCACTGAACAGCGTAAATCCAATCAGAAACAGCGCCAATAAAAACAGGCTGCCCCCGGCGGAACTGACCACATCTACCAGCAGGGATTGCAACGCCTGACCGAGAATGCCGCCTGTGCCTTCCGGCAGGCTTGTCTCCATACTGACGTGCATGGTCGCCAGTCCGCTGCCCGCCATCAAGGTGATGAAAAAGCCCAGCCAGCGGAAAATCAGCAGCTGGTAATCCACCTCCTTGTTTTCCTGCCGGTCACGAAACAGCAACCAGCCGCTCCACAGGACGATAATAGGCACCAGATAAGCCAGGTAGCCAAACAGGGTCAGCAATACGCTGGAAAACCAGGCTCCTGCCGGGCCGCCCATATTTACAGGGGCCTCCCTTGCTCCGACAAAAGACCAGCCGGGATCCTGGGGCGAAAAAGTCAGCAGGGACAGGAAAAAATAGACGCTGACGGCCAGGAGCAGCAGGAAGGCTCCCTCTTTCAGTCTTTTACTCAGGCTTTGATGCACAGCAGGCTATATAAAATCAACATGTTATAAGTAAAATTTAGAGTATTTTAACAGATATCGTCATCAATGGGAGAATCGGAATGCCGTCAACGGTTGAGGGCTTGCACGGCCTTGGCGAGCACTACGGGATCGTGATGGCCCTGATACATGGGCAGCGGTTTCTTTCCTGTGTCAAACAGCCCGTAAACGGCCATTTGCGCGCAACGGACAGAATATTCGACGGTGAACACGCAATCATGAGGCACTTCTGCAAACTGCCCCAGAAACGCGAAATTGCTGGCGCCATTCGGCAACACCTCGGGGCGGTCGCCGGGGTTTCTGGGCATGAACAGACTGTCGATGAAGGGCATCATGACCGGCAGGCAGACCACCTTGCCCGCCTCGACCACCGGTTGCATCAGGTCTGTAATTTGCAGGTGATGCCAGAGCTCGTCGAGAATTTCCCGCCCGGAACACTCCGACATTTTCTTCTTTACATGATTGCCTTTCCGATCCGGGTACAGGCCATATCCCCAGAACACCTTTATTTCATCGGGTTGATTGGCAAAATGCGGCTGGGCGGCGACAACAATGGACATCAGCCAGTTGGAATCTGTAAAGGTCACCAGGCCGCCGGTGCCCGCCCTGTTGCCGGTAAACTTCTCCATGTGATCATGGAAAACCGAATCTTTGAGCGTAACCGTGAACGACTCCCACTTCTGCAGATCCACATTGTCGCAGAAGACTCCGGGATTACCGAAATCCTCATGCTGGGCGGCGATTCTTTCCCATAAGCTCCAGGCACCGGATTCAGCCTTCCCGTACAGCGCCGGCGGTGCATCCATGGAGCCAGTATCCGCCGCTTCCACGATGGAGCCATTGGTGATGAATACGCAATCCTGCTCGCCCAACATGATCTGCCTTTCTTCGCCATCGTGCAGATAGTGAATAACCTGCGCACGTTTCCTGTCTGCGGCCAGATCAAATTCGATATTGACGACCTGGCGCTGCATTTCAAATTGCACACCCTGCCCCTCCAGCCAGTGGCGCAAGGGCAGCACCACGGAATCGTACTGGTTGTATTTGGTGCGCAGGATATTTTCCAGCTTGTTCATGCCCGGAAGCAGATGAATGAAGCGAATGAAATAACGGCGCATTTCCGCCAGGCTGCTCCATTTCTGGAAGGCAAACATGCTGGTCCACAACAGCCAGAAATTGCTTTTGAAGAAGTGTGCCGAGAACCAGTCTTCTATGCGCTTGTCACCGAGAATGATCTCCGGAGCAAACCAGAGTTTGAGCATCGCCGCCTGATCGCCTTTACTCAGGCCATAGGAGGATACATCCAGAATCTCCCCGCTGCGCAGCAGGCGAGCCTTGGCATTGGAAACATATTCTGCGTTGAATGCCTTGCATTCTTCCGTCACCGACAGCTGCGGATCTTCCAGGGACGGGATATGGGAAAGCAGATCCCAGTAGCACACATAGTGCTCTTCATGCATGCGGCCACCGCGGATCACATAGCCTTCCGCCACATCACCAGAGCCATCCAGCGCACCACCGGCAACATCCCGCTGCTCCATGATATGAATATTCCTTCCTTCCAGCCCGGCATCCTTCACCAGATATACCGCACTCGCCAAAGAAGCAATACCACTCCCCACCAGATATACACTGGCCTTGTCTGGGTTCAGATTTTTCATTTCCACGCGCTCCTGTGCTGTTCATTCGGATAACCTGCGTATAATGCACCAATTACCACCAGCAACCCAGCCCCGCCTATGTTTTCCCGTTTACGCAGGTTTCTTGTTTTGCGCACCCTGCGCCGCCATGGCCTGCCTGACCATCTGTGGCGAAAACTGCGCAAGGAACTGTATTTGTTGCATAACCTGGACACGCGACAAGCCGTGGAACTGCGCAAGCTCACTACATTGCTGCTGCAAGAAAAAGCCATACACGGGGTGCAGGGGCTGGAAATGACCCTGGAAATGAAAGCGGTAATTGCCAGCCAGGCCTGTTTGATCACCCTGGAACTTGATCCAGCCAGCTTTGACGGATGGAAAGAACTCATCGTCTACCCCGATACCTTCAAGGTGGAACGCACGGTCACCGATGAATACGGTGTCGCCCACCACCAGGCTTCACCCCTGAGCGGGGAATCCTGGCAAAACGGACCCTTGATTCTTTCTTGGGCGGATGTGCTGCGGGACAGCTACAAACGCCAACCCGGCAGCCATGTCATCATTCATGAATTCGCTCACAAACTGGATGCCCTGAATGGCCGGGTCAATGGCATGCCGCCCCTGCATCCCGACATGCCCGTAGAAGAATGGACCAATGCTCTCAGTAAGGCATACGAGCATCTGCTGCGGCAACTGGAAGCAGGCAAGCAATCCATCAATCCCTACGCTGCCACCAACCCGGCAGAGTTCTTCGCCGTTCTCAGTGAGTACTTTTTTACCGCCCCGGACGTGCTGAAGCAACACTGCGGCGAAGTCTATGGACAGCTTGCCGCATACTATCGCCAGGACACCCTGTCACGATTGCACAACTGATCCCGGATCGGCCCTCATTTGCCAAACAGACCCTTCAGCGCATCTGTGCCCAGTTTGTCCTTGATTTTCTCTCCCGCCTTATCCATCAACTCCTGCTTCTTTTCTTCCAGCTTGTGCTCGGCGTTGGCCTTCAGCGCCGCTTCCAGATCCACCGAAGGTGAAGGATTGTTCAGATCACCCTTGATACGCACAGGGATGGCCACGCCTTTGAGCTTGTCCGAACCGCCTTGCCCTTCCAGAGACCCCACCACCCTGGTGGTGAGCAGATAGTTCACCCGGTTCTCGACCAGATCCACTTCCCCCTTTCCCGTCACCCGCAGTGCAGGCGAAGCCAGGTACAGATCATCGTTCTTCACCACCCCGTTCTTGATCACGCCGCTACCTTTGAGTTCGGCAAAATCGGTTTTCTGCGGCGCATCGGATGTAGCCTGCCCGGTGGCCTTGCGGATCGCCTGTGCCAAATTGAAGCCGATGTATGCACCGTCACGGAACTGGATGGAGAAACTGCCGTTCAGGTTGCGCTTGATGGTGGCGTCATCCAGCCCCATGCCGCTGACATTCACCTTGATATCACCTACGCCGCTGAGCTGCGCCTTGCCGGTGAGATCGTTCAGCAAGGGTTCGATCTGGATGCCGCTGAGCGTTTTATTGGCGCTGAAGCGCGGGGTGTCTTTGCGCACATCGAGCTTTACACTGCCCTGGAATTTTCCTTCATACAGGGCGGCGCTGGCGGGATCCATGGTTAGTACGCCCTTGCGTGATTTCACATTCAGAATGATATTCTGCATCTTCAAGCCATTGATCTTGAGGCTGCCCACGGATAATTTTGCATCCAAATCAAGCTTGCGCAAGGCGCTAAAGTCCGGTTTTTCCGATGCTGCAGCTTGCTCCTGTTCCTTGCCCGCAGCTGTCTCCTCTTCGGATTTTGGCGGCAGGTAGCGATCCAGATCAATAGCGTCCAGTTTGAAACTGGCTCGCAGCACGGGGCCGTCAAAGGAAAGCAGCTTCAACTCTCCATCCAGGCTGGAATCATCCAGCTTGATGGAGATGGGCTTTGCTGTCAGCACCTCACCTTGCTGCAGCACGTGGATTTTTCCGGAAACCCGGGTCAGCGCCTTTGGATCAGCCGTGGCAATGCTTACGCCGGCGATTTCCAGCAATTCTTTCAGATTGGTATTTTGCAGAGCCAGTTTGGCCTCTATTTTCGGCTTGGCATTCAGTTCCGAAACGCGCAAATCACCGGTGATGTCCACGTTCAGGCCCGAAACCGAAAGATCACTCAGCGCCAACACGCCCTGTTTGTTGTCCAGACCGGCATTCGCCGCCAGCGCCAGTTTTACGCCCTGGGCAGGCAGGCCTTCTCCCGCTGCATTCAGGTCGAGGGCCAGCGCCGCCAGATCCAGGCGTTGATAGTCCTTCGAGAAAGTCATGTCGGTAGACAGGGCGAAATCCAGCTTCATCACGGGTTTGGTATTTTCCAGCTTGAAACTCACACGCAGGGGCACCGGCTTTTCTGCAACCAGTTCGCCTACCTTCACAGCCAGGTCGTCCAGTTTGACATTGACGCCTTCCTGCTCATCAGCAAAATGCAGGCTGACATCCTCCAGCTCGATGCCCTTGAGCTGGATCTCGAAATCACCGAATTGGGATGGTTCCTTCCCGCCGGCCTTTGCTTCCGCAGCTGTTTCTTTTTCCTTGCCTCCACCGGCCAGGCCTTCCCAATTCGTCCGGCCATCCTTGTTCTTGCGCAGGTTCAGGCGCACTCCTTTCAGGACGATGGTATCTACCGCAACTTTCTTCTCCAGCAGGGGCATGATACCGACCTTTACATCCAGCTTCCGCACTGCCGCCAGGGGTTCATCGCCGAAGCCGGGAGCGCTGCCGATCTGCACATCCGCCAGCTTGATCCCCACCCAGGGAAACACCGACCAGTTCAACGGACCATCGAGGCGCAGGCTCTGCCCGGTTGTACTTTCAAACTGGGTGCTGATTTTCTCCTTCACCGCCTTTTCATCCACCACCAGGGTCGCCACCACCACGGCGATGACCGCCAGCAGGATCACGCCAAAAAGCAAACCAAAAAACCATTTGAGCAATTTCATTTCAATTCTCCATTTGCGTGTGGATCAACCCGCTGCAAAACCAGAAAGCCTGCAACGAACAGCACCAACACCGACAGTATACCCATTCTTGAATCTCCGCTCAGTACAGTTACTCCACCAACCAGCAACGGGCCGATCACTGCGGCAAATTTTCCGAGCATATTGTAGACACCGAAGAACATGCCCACCCGGTCGGGAGGAATCAACCGTGCATACAGGGAACGGCTCAGGGACTGAATGCCGCCCTGAACCAGGCCGATTGCCACCGCCAGTGCATAGAATTCCCACATGGATTGCATGCGCCAGGCCCAGAGCACGATCAGTATGTAGACGACCAATGCAATCATGATCCCCTTTTTCGGGCCATGGTTGGCACCAATATGGCCGAACAGCAACGCCGCCGGAAAGCCCACAAACTGGGTGATCAGCAACGCCGTCAGCAGGCCCGATGATTCGAGTCCGATGGCCAGACCATAGTCCACGGCCA
>JALWMK010000157.1 GCA_027083925.1 Sedimenticola sp.
TTGCCTATGAACTGAAAACCGGCGCACCCCATGTCTATGATTTTGATGGGCAGATGCAACTCCGCAGTAAAGCTATTCTCGATACACTGATGCCAACCGCAAATTGTTAGAGATGCCCTGTATTGAGTTATTGAAGAAAACCAGCGGCCTGTTGCAATTTCCGGGTTAACATCGATTCATCGCTGTCATTCAAGTGACAGCCTCCCCTTCATCATGAGGATAGCCTTGTAAGCCCAACCTGTCCTTGTAATTCCGGGTGCCGTCGAATGAAGCGAGACAACTTGATTTCCATGTTACATGACATGCTGCTAGCACGCGCCTTTGAGGAAAGAGCCGCAATCGAATACACGCGGGGAAACATTGCAGGATTTTTGCATCTGTACCCCGGCGAAGAAGCAGTTGCTGTTGGGGTGCTGCATGCCGCAGAACCCAGTGACTATATCGTTAGCACCTATCGTGAACACGTACATGCCCTGGTGCGCGGGGTGCCTGCCAATATCGTGATGGCTGAGCTGTTTGGGCGCCGTGATGGTTGCAGCAAAGGCATGGGAGGCTCCATGCATCTATTCGACAGGGAAAGGCGTTTTATGGGAGGGTATGGCATTGTCGGGGAAACCTACCCTGTAGCAACCGGTATTGCCTACACCATCGCCATGCAAGAACTACCCGAGGCTGTAATCTGCTTCTTCGGGGATGGTGCAGTAAATCAGGGAACCTTCCATGAATCACTCAACATGGCATCTTTGTGGAATCTTCCGGTGCTGTTTGTGTGCGAAAACAACCGCTATCAGATTGGCACAGAAATTCATCGCCATTCCACTGTCACTGATGTCTACAAGCGAGCCTGTGGCTACCGCATCCCTGCAGAATGCGTGAATGGAATGGATGTGCTGGCCGTCTACCAGGCCACCCAATCGGCGTTACAGCGCATTCGTGAGGATACCGGCCCTCAGTTTCTGGAAATTGAGACTTATCGTTTTCGCGGGCATTCCATGTCCGATCCAGGCAGCTACCGACCAAAGGTGGAAGTGCAGGCATTCAAGGATGAAGATCCGGTGACCATAGTACTGGAAGAAAGTATTCCAAATTATCCCACAGAAGAGCAGATCCACGCTGTTGGTAAAGACAACATAGCACACCTGACCGGGCACCTGCATCGTGAAGGTTATATGCAGCCAGAAGATGTCGTTCTCATGAAAAAGGAAGCGGACAAAACCGTGAACCATGCGGTTGACTATGCGCAGCAGAGCCCGGAACCCAGTATGGAAGATGCCTGGAAGGCTCTCAATTGCAATCGTGGCAAGGAGGTATTGATCTGATGGCTACTGACGTCCTCCTGTGGGAAGCACTTAACAAGGCACTCAATGTGGAAATGGCCGCTGACGACAGCGTCTTCATTCTTGGTGAGGACGTTGGGCTTTACGGTGGCAGTTATCGTGTCACCCAGAACCTGTATGCCAAATATGGTGAATGGCGCGTTCGTGACACCCCTATTTCAGAGGGCGGTTTTACCGGCCTTGGCGTTGGAGCCGCGATGGTTGGCATGCGTCCTATTGTGGAAATAATGACCATCAACTTTGCCCTGCTGGCATTGGATGCCATTGTTAATATGGCAGCAAAAATCCCCTTCATGTCCGGCGGGCAGTTCCCCATGCCTCTGGTGATTCGTATGCCCGGCGGCGTGGCCAAACAGCTGGCAGCACAGCACTCACAACGGCTGGAACATACCTTGATGAATGCACCTGGGTTGCGCATTGCCGTACCCTCCACGCCGCAAGATGCCTGGTGGCAATTGCGGCAGGCGATTCGCAGCAACGAACCGATCGTGCTGCTTGAACACGAATTGCTGTATTTCAGTAAAGGACCATTGGATGCAGAGCTTGAACCCATCCCCATGCACCGCGCTGTGATACGCCGTTCTGGCAGGGATCTGACCCTTGTCACGTATTCCCGTATGACCCTGTTGGCACTACAGGCGGCGAAACGCCTGTCAGCTGAAGGCATCGAAGCAGAAATCATAGACCTGCGCAGCCTGAGTCCCGTCGATTGGGATACCTGCATAGGTTCCATACAAAAAACCCACCATCTGCTGGTGGTAGAGGAAGACTGTGGTTTTGCCGGTGCCGGTGCCGAAATCGTTGCAACACTTACCGAACGCTGTTTTTATGAACTGGACGCCCCCGCACGGCGCCATGCCGGGTTGAATCTTCCCACACCATATAACGGTACTCTGGAGTCAGCCAGCATACCTACGGTATCCACAATCATGGATGCAGCACGTCATACCATTTTGTCGGGAGAAACCTCATGAAAAAAGAAGCCATCACCATGCCGGTTCTTTCCGACACAATGGAAGTCGGCCA
>JALWMK010000158.1 GCA_027083925.1 Sedimenticola sp.
ACTTTTTCACGAACTCCTCCGACCGGGAATACCTCACCAGTCAAGGTCAGTTCACCGGTCATGGCAATGTTGCGCGCAGGTTTACCCAGCGCCAGAGACAGTAATGCAGAGGCCATGGTCACACCAGCAGAAGGGCCGTCTTTGGGGGTGGCGCCAGCGGGGACATGCAGATGAATGAAGGATTTCTCAAAAAAATCCTGCTTAATACCAAACTGTTCTGCGTGACTGATGACGTAGCCATAGGCAATTTCCGCTGACTCCTTCATCACGTCACCGAGTTGCCCGGTGAGCTTGAAGCCCCGTACAAAACTGTGGGTATGCACCGCCTCGATGCTCAAGGTGGCGCCGCCCATAGCAGTCCAGGCCAGGCCGGTAACCACACCCGCACCGGACAGCTTGCGCTCATCCCGAAAGACGGCCGGGCCGAGATAACCCTGCAGGTTATCCAGCGTGACCTCAATGGGCGGCTTGGCGCCTTCAAGCATACTTACCACGGCCTTTCGCACGATTTTCGCCAGTTGCTTGTCCAGACGGCGCACACCGGCATCCCGGGCATAGTCCTGAATGATCCTGCGCATCACCGGAGCCTTGATCTTGATCTGGCCGTGCTTCAGGCCCGCGCTCTTGGCCTGCCTGGGCAACAGGAAACGCCGGGCGATTTGCAACTTATCCTCGGCAATATAACCAGAAAGCTGGATGACCTCCATGCGATCCAGCAAGGGTGCAGGGATGGTATCGAGCTGGTTGGCAGTGCAGATGAACAGAACCTCGGAAAGATCGAAACGCAGATCCAGATAATGATCGAGAAACTCGGCATTCTGCTCCGGATCCAGCACCTCCAGCAGTGCCGAAGCAGGATCGCCCTGAAAGCTGGCGCCGATCTTGTCGATTTCGTCCAACATGATTACCGGGTTCTGGGTACCGGCGGTTTTCATGGCCTGGATAAACTTGCCGGGCATCGCGCCAACATAAGTGCGACGGTGCCCTTTGATTTCAGCCTCGTCGCGCATCCCGCCCACAGAGAAGCGATAGAACTTGCGGTTCATGGCCTGGGCCACAGATTTTCCGACGGAAGTCTTGCCCACGCCGGGCGGCCCCACCAGCAGGATCATGGAACCCTTGATCTCCCCGCGCTGAATGCCAAGAGCCAAAAACTCCAGGATGCGCTCCTTCACGTCATCCAGGCCGAAATGATCCCTGTCCAGCACCTTCCGGGCATGGGCGAGATCCAGGTTATCTTCAGATTCCTTCCCCCAGGGAAGCAGAGTGATCCAGTCCAGATAGTTGCGGGTGACATTGTATTCCGCCGAACTGCTATCGAGGATGGAGAGCTTGTCCAGCTCTTCTTCCACCCGCCCCTGGGCTTCTTCACTGAGTTCGAGTTTCTCCATGCGTTCACGGTATTTATCGACATCGGCGGTACGATCATCCTTGGAGATACCCAGCTCCTGTTGAATCACCTTGAGCTGTTCACGCAGGAAGAACTCCCGCTGCTGGGCATCCATGTGCTCTTCCACGGTATCGCGGATCTTCTGCTGGGAACGCGCCAGATCCAGCTCCTTGCTAAGCAGCGCCAGCACCTTTTCCATGCGCGGCAGCAGTTCCACGGTTTCCAGCACTTCCTGCTGCTCCCGCTTGCTGGCGGACGTCAGCCCGGTGGCAAAATCCGTTAGCAGAGAAGGGTTCTCAGGGCCAAAGCGATCCAGAAAAAAGCGCAATTCTTCCTGCAGCAGGGGATTCAGGGGCAGCAGATCCTTGATGGTATTGACGATAGCCAGGGCATAGGCCTTGATGTCCTTGGTCAGCTTGCCGGTTGGCTCGCGCAGATAGTCCACCCGGGCGATATAAGGCGGATTGTCGCTGATATATTTTTCGATGCGAAAGCGCTGCAGGCATTCCACCAGCACCTGCAACTGCCCATCCACTTCATGCACTTTGTGAATGCGGCCCACGGTGCCGACCCGGTACATGGCCTTGGCGGTGGTTCTTTCCGCCTCATCATCTGCCGTTAACACCAGGCCGATCAAATTAGCGTCCGATGCGCGGATGGCCTCGAGGGTAGGCGCCCAGTATTTCGCATCCATGAGCAACGGAACCCCCTGGCCAGGGAAAAATGGCCGGGCAGCGATGGGCAGCAGGTGGATGATGCTGGGCAGCGCCTCGTCGGTACGAGCAAGCAACTGGCTTTCGTCGTTCATGCGTGTTTTTTATACGCTATTTTCCATGAACCTTTTGACATGGGGCTGAAACAAGAGAAATCAAGGCGGATCATAAAGAAAGGCGCCGTTCCGGCATCTAACCCGGAAATTGCACCAGGCCGCTGGTTTTCTTCAATCACTCAAGGGCACCT
>JALWMK010000159.1 GCA_027083925.1 Sedimenticola sp.
GCTATTTGCAAGATTTTCAAAGCTTCCGCTCCCAGCTTACGCCCCTCACCTACCTCCCTGTAGGCGACGAAGTTATCGCTGCCCTCATGTGCGTAGATGCCAATCATGAATGAATAGAGGTGCCCTTCAGACCTGAATCACGGTCAGGAGAAGTTTGTAGCTAAACCTCAGGACAAAGGCCAGCTCTCCACAACTCTATACCAGGGCGGGCCATTGCCGGGGACTGACTCCGCAAGCACAAAATACTCTACTGGCCAAAAAACCGGTTGCGGCAACACCAGGGGCAAACCCGGTGTGGTTTTTCGCAACAGGGTGACATGGGGGCGATAGGGTCGCCTTTCTACTCGGAAACCACATTCCTGGAGGTTTTGCCCAAAGCTTTTCACCAACTGCAACAGCGCTTTCGGAATTTTCTCCGGACCTGCCCAGACAATACGCGGCTTTGGCCAGAAATCCAGATGATTGATTTCCAGCTCAAAAGAAAAAGCCTGGACAGCACTGGCTGCATGAAGAATACAATGCTGCTGGCCGGAGGCAACGGCACCAAGGAACTGCAAGGTGATATGCAAATCCATGGGATGCACCCAGTTGCCCTGCACCTGGGGCAGCCGGGTCTGCAAATCCGCCAGCTGACTGCGCACCTCGTCATCTGGCCACAGGGCAAAGAACAGGCGCTTATTTCTCGGCACAAAATGCTGCCAGTTGCTGCAGGGCATGGATCACCGCCTGGCGCCTGACCTGTCCCCGGTCACCCGCAAACCAGCACCGCTCGGCGGCAGCACCCTTCCCGTCCGCCCATGCCATCCACACCGTTCCCACAGGCTTGTGCTGTGAACCGCCTCCCGGCCCGGCAATGCCACTGATAGCCACACTGACATCCGCCCTGCTGCGCAGCAGGGCGCCCTGGGCCATCTGTAACACCACCTGTTCGCTTACCGCCCCAAAGTATTCCAGGGTATCAGCCCGCACACCCAGCATGCCTATTTTGGACTGGTTGCTGTAGGTGACAAAACCCCGCTCGAACCAGGCACTGGATCCGGGGACATCTGTCATCACTTTGGCAACCCAGCCACCGGTACAGGATTCCGCAGCCGTCATGGTCAGCCGCTTCCAGGACAATAGGCGGCCGGTTTCATCGGCCAACTGTTCTAATCGTTTGTCTTGCATTAGAATTCACCCAGTTTCTATAAATCAATGCTGCACGATATAATTATGAATGACCAAGGCATACTGCTAGAGCGTAACCCTTCCCCGATGAAACTGGAAGTCATGGGCGTGGAAAGCTGGGGTATCTGGAAAAAGGAAAAATCCACCTTCCCCTGGACATATCATCAACAGGAAACCTGCTATATCACCCGGGGGCGATTTATCGTAACTCCGGAAGGCGGCAAACCCATGGCATTCAAGCGTGGTGACCTCATTACCTTTCCCGCCGACATGAAATGTACCTGGGAGATTCTCGAAGACGTAGAAAAATATTACGATTTTCAGTAGCACCACCGCATTTACAACTGGTCACTTGTCTCCCGGCAAGCGCACCGCCTTCCCGTCAGTCTGCCTGCTTTCGCTACCTCTCCCTCTTCTGCTCGCTTCTGAATTTCAGGGGATCGTTTAATCCGAGATCCACGATTGATTGTGGATCTCGGGTTTAAGTTCCTCACCGTACAGCCGATTACTCTCGTAACTCAACAATCAACCCAATTTACGACACTGTCGGCGACGGTATATTTATGTCCATGGATCTTTCAGAATTTCTCGATGTATTTCTCGAAGAGTGTTTCGAGGGGCTGGAAGCCATGGAGTCAGGGCTGCTGCACCTGGATGCGGGTACGGATCTCGAGGAAATCAACACCATTTTTCGCGCAGCCCACTCTATTAAAGGCGGCAGCGCTGCCTTTGGTTTCAACCATATCTCTGAATTCACCCATGTAATGGAAACCCTGCTGGATGAGCTGCGCGACGGTTCCCGGCAGGTAGACGAAAATATCGTGGATCTGCTTCTGGCTTCGGTGGATATCCTGCGCGAGATGGTGGACGGACTGAAGGAGGAGAGCACTCCTGATGAAGTCCGTGTAGCCGAGTTGAAAAAGGCACTGGAAGCTGCACTGGGAAACCATTCAGAAGAATCTCCGGCAACTGGGGAACACCAGCTGTGGAAGATTCTTTTTTCCCCTTGCCCTGATCTGTTTCGTGAAGGCAACGATCCTCTGCGCATCTTTGAGGCACTGGAGGAACTGGGCACACTAGAAGTTCAGACTGATGCATCCACCTTGCCACCCCTGTCAGCGCTGGATCCGGCTACCTGCCACTTGCGCTGGGAAGCAATCCTGGAAAGCACTGCTACCGAAGAACAGATTCACGAAACCTTCAGCTGGGTGGAAGAAAACTGCGACCTGAAAATCAGTCGAATTGAAGACAAAGGAGAGCAACCCCCGGTAGCCGAGAAAGAAACGAAAAAACAACCAGCGCCGGAAACACCCGCACCCGCCCCAAAACCAGTGGTAGCAGTCAAGGCAAAACCAGCCAAACCTTCCGCCAACCGGGAAAGCAGTTCTATCCGCGTAGCGATCGAGAAGGTGGATTTGCTAATTAACCTCATGGGTGAATTGGTCATCACCCAGTCCATGCTCAATCAGGTGGGACTGGATCTGGCCCAGGAAGGCGGACAAAAAGCTGAGGTTCTGCTCAATGGCCTGGCGCAACTGGAACGCAACACCCGTGAACTGCAGGAAAACATGCTGCAAATCCGCATGCTGCCCATCAGCGTCGCTTTCAACCGCTTTCCACGCCTGGTGCGCGACCTGTGCGGAAAAATGGGCAAGAAGGTGGATCTGGTACTCAGCGGCGAGCAGACCGAGGTGGACAAGACCGTTCTGGAAAAGATCGGCGACCCGCTGGTGCATCTGGTGCGCAACTCCCTGGATCATGGCCTGGAAACATCCGAAGTGCGGGCCGCCAAGGGTAAGCCGGAACAGGGACGGCTGGAACTCAGCGCCCAGCATGAAAGCGGCAACATCGTTATTCGCATTACCGATGACGGTGCCGGGCTGGATCGGGAAAAGATCCTGAAAAAAGCCATCGAACAAGGCCTGGTAAGCGATAAGGACGAGCTGTCCGAAGAACGCATCGACAACCTCATCTTCCAGCCCGGATTTTCCACGGCGGAACAAGTCAGTGACCTGTCCGGTCGCGGCGTGGGCATGGATGTGGTGAAACGCAATATCAGCGACCTGGGCGGCACCGTCAGCATTCAATCCCGCCAGGGCAAAGGCAGCACCGTAGTGATTCGCCTGCCCCTCACCCTTGCAATTCTCGACGGCCAGCTCGCCAGCATCGGTGAGGACACCTATATCTTGCCCCTCATTTCCATCATCGAATCGTTGCAAATCCGCCCGGAAAATCTCAAATGCGTTACCGGATCAACAGAGCTGTACCGCTTCCGAGATGAATATATTCCCGTCATGCGGCTCAACAAACTGCTTGGCAGCCAGTGCGGTACTGACAACCTGGATCAGGGACTGCTGGTAGTGGTGGAATCAGAAGGACAACACGCAGGCCTGTTCATAGACAAGCTGCAAGGACAACAGCAGGTGGTAATCAAAAGCCTGGAAGCCAATTTTCAGCAACTCGAAGGTGTATCCGGAGCAACCATCCTGGGCGATGGCAGGGTCGCCCTGATTCTGGATATTCCGGGGCTGGTTCAGCTCTTCCATAAAACCAGAAACTCCAACCCGGCAGCAGCGCTGGCTGCCGCTTCATGACCGAGGTCGAAGTACCCATGAACAGTAACACAGCACAAAAAATTGATATCGATCTGCAGTCTGAGGAAGGAGTGGATCAATACCTTACCTTCTGCCTGGCCGGAGAAGAATACGGCATCAACATTCTCAAGGTGCAGGAAATCAGAGGCTGGAGCGAGGTGACGCCCATGCCCAATACACCAGCTTCCATTCTCGGTGTAATCAATCTGCGCGGCACCGTGGTTCCCATCGTTGAATTGCGCAGCCACTTCAACCTGCCAGAAGTACCTCCCAGCCCGACCACAGTAATCATCGTGGTCAAAGCAGTGGAGGCCAACGGCAACCAGCGCACCATGGGCATGGTGGTGGATGCGGTTTCCGAAGTACATAACATCGCCGCCGAAGAAATCCAGCCGCCCCCACAGATC
Organism: Sedimenticola sp.; assembly: GCA_027083925.1. Lineage (GTDB taxonomy): Bacteria > Pseudomonadota > Gammaproteobacteria > Chromatiales > Chromatiaceae > Thiolapillus. Next base: position 4,169 of record JALWMK010000159.1, read on the forward strand.
GGTGAAGCAGGAGACCAGCGCGCTATTGCCGGTCTCACCACCATGGAACAACACATGATCATCCTCCTCGATGTGGATGACCTGATGATAAACGGCGTACTCGGCCTGCTCGACGACGAGTCCGGCGCCTGATCAACGAACCATTTCGCTCGACGGAGAATTACAGCATGAAAATCAATGAGCCAGTAACAGACAAAGAGATCGTGATGACGGAGGGGCAATTCATCGTCTCCACCACTGACCTCAAGGGCATCATCAAATCCATCAATCGTGATTTCATCAATATCAGTGGCTTCACATCCGAAGAGCTGATTGGCAGGAATCACAACATGGTGCGCCACCCCGACATGCCGCCGGAAGCCTTCGAGGATTTGTGGCGCACCATCAAGGCGGACAGGCCCTGGATCGGGATGGTAAAGAACCGTTGCAAAAATGGCGACTACTACTGGGTCAAGGCCAATGTTACCCCTTTGCGTGAACACGGACGCACCACCGGCTTCATGTCGGTGCGCACCAAGCCCACACGCCAGGAAATCGAACAGGCCGATGCCCTGTACAAAAAAGTGCGTGCTGGTGAAGCCACCTTGCAACCATCACGCTTCAAGCGAGTCATGCAATACCTGGGCAATCTGGGAGTATCCAGGTATCTGACTTTGCTGCAAGTTGCGTCGGTATCCGCCATGGCGGGAATTGCCTGGCTGGACCGCCAGGGTGCCGACCTCTCCATCGTAATCACGGCTTTTGCCGTGATTACAATCCTCATCTCCCTCTCCATCCATGCGCTCAAACAATACACCCAGCGCCCCATGAAGAAGGCCATCACCGCCATGCAGCAAATCGCCAACGGCGACTACTTTCAATGGGTCGAAACCAGCCGAGATGATGATCTGGGCCGGTTGTTGCAGAACATCCAGTCCACCCAGATCCGCCTCGGCTACGAAGTAAATGAAATACGGCAACAGGCAAATGAACTGAGCCGTGTGCAGGAAGCTCTGGAAAGCGTAAATGCCAACGTGATGATTGCCGACCAGGATCTCAATATCATCTACCTGAACAAAGCCGTGAAGGAGATGATGCACAATGCCGAGGACGACATTCGCCAGGAACTTCCGGATTTCAGCAGTGACAAGCTGTTGGGTGCCAACATCGATGCATTCCACAAGAACCCATCTCATCAGCGGGAGGTATTGGAACGTTTGCAGGATGCCTTCACTGCCGACATCAAGCTGGGCGGGCACTCCATGCGCCTCATCGCCAATCCTATTCTCAATGAAAAGGGTGAACGCCTGGGAACCGTGGTGGAATGGATGGATCGCACCAGCGAGGTAGCCATAGAACAGGAACTCCAGAGCATCGTCGACAACGCCCTCATGGGCAACCTGGACGAACGAGTATCACTGACCGGCAAGGAGGGATTCTTCAAGAACCTGAGCCGTGGCGTAAACGACCTGATGCAGGTGCTGGAGCAGGTGATTGACGATACATCCCAAGTCCTCAGCGCCCTGGCCAAAGGCGAACTGAACAAAACTATTGATACCGACTATGAAGGCGCCTTTGCCCGTCTCAAAGACGATGTAAATGCCACCATAACCAATCTGACGCGAGTGATTGGCAGCATCCGCCACAGCGCCGACGCTGTCGAGCATGCCTCACAGGAAATCGCCGAAGGCAACACCGACCTGGCGCGCCGCACCGAACTGCAGGCCTCCAACCTGGAGGAGACCGCCTCCAGCATGGAAGAAATCACTTCCACAGTACGCCAGAATGCAGACAACTCACGCAAGGCCAGCGATCTGGCAGCCATTACCCTGGATCAGGCAGTGAATGGGGGGGAAGTAGTGACAAATACCATCACCGCGATGGAAAAAATCACCCACTCCAGCAAGAAAATCGCTGCCATCATCAGCGTCATCGACGATATCGCCTTCCAGACCAATCTGCTGGCACTGAACGCTGCGGTAGAAGCAGCCCGGGCGGGCGAACAGGGCCGCGGATTCGCCGTGGTAGCCACCGAGGTACGCAACCTGGCACAACGCAGTGCTACTGCGGCCAAGGAGATCAAGGAACTGATCGAAGACAGTGTAAACAAAGTGGAAGAAGGTTCTGAACTGGTAGATCAATCCGGCAAGACTCTGGACGAGATCGTCACTTCGGTGAAAAAAGTAAGCGATTTCATCACCGAGATTGCTGGCGCCAGCTCAGAGCAATATGCAGGCATAGACCAGGTAAACCAGGCAGTCTCACAAATGGACGAAGTAACCCAGCAGAATGCTGCGCTGGTTGAAGAAGCGGCACAAACCAGCCAGATGATGGACGAACAGGCCAAAGAGCTGGGCGAACTGATCTCCTTCTTCAGAATCGAAAACAGTTCTGGAGAAAACCAGAACCAGGTGGAGCGTCGCTCCGGCAACCGGCCCTGGTCTGGCGCCAGCGACACCTCAGCCGTGGATTTCGCCGCCGCCCGCGCCAAACACAAACAATGGAAAACCCGCCTGCGCGCCTTCCTCGATGGAAAAGAATCCATGAATGCAGAGGAAGCCAGCTCCCATCATGATTGCAAGCTGGGGCAATGGCTGCATGGCGTAGGCATGCGCGAATACGGCAGCTTGAGAAAAATGCAAGAGCTGGAAAAAGCCCATATGGAATTCCACGCTGAGGCCAAGCAGGTAATCGAGGCCAGGCAATCCGGAGACAATGCCAGGGCGGAAACCATGTACGCCCGTGTGGAAAAAGGCTCAGACCGCATCATCACCTTACTGGAGCAGCTGGAGCGGGAAATCGATACAGCCAACCCGCCCTCATCCCTTCCCGCCCCGGCTGGAAACAGCGCTCCGGCCAGGCCCAGGCTGCAGGCGGTAGGCACGGATGACGTGTGGGACGAGTTCTGATCATGAATGCCGGAAAAATATGCCTAGAGCCCCATCTGGACATGGATGCATTGCCAGCTCTGGCGCAGGCACTGCGCGATGCTCTGGCGGAAAAAGCGCCACTGTCGCTGGATGGCTCCCTGGTGAAGAGCATCAATGGCGCCGCCTTGCAACTACTGCTGGCGGCAACCCGGTCTGCACAACAGGCAGGCATTCCATACAGCTGGCATCAACCCTCTCCCGCCCTGGAAAGAGCAGTTTCACTTTTGGGGCTCAACAATGATCTGGAATTAGGGGACAACAAGGAATGAACCGTTTGGCACAAAAAGCCCGGCGTCAGGGATTCGAGTTTACCGATCAGGATTTTTCCCGGCTGCGGGAACTGGTTTACCAGCATACCGGCATCCGCATGGCAGAGAACCGGCGCGATTTGATCTATGGACGCCTTTCCCGGCGGCTGCGGGCTTTGGACATGCACAGTTTCAGTGACTATTGCAAGCTCATCGAGAATGGCCATGGGGATGAGCTGGAAGCCTTCACCAACGCTGTCACCACCAATTTGACCGCCTTCTTCCGCGAAGCCCACCACTTCGACTATCTGGCCAACACCGTACTGCCGGAACTGTTGAAGCGCAAGCGGGAGAATCCGCGTCTCCGGATCTGGTCTGCAGGCTGCTCCACAGGTGAAGAACCCTACACCCTGGCCATGATACTGCGGGAAAACATTCCCGACATACACAACTGGGATGTACGCATCCTCGCCACCGATCTCGATTCCGATGTGCTTGCCAAGGCCAGCGCGGGGATCTATGAGCAGCAGAACATCCAGCGTGTCCTGGGTGAACGCCTCAAGCGCTGGTTCCACAAGGGAAGCAGAACCCACAAGGGCAAAGCCAAGGTGCTCCCGGAGCTGCAGGAACTGATCTCCTTCCGGAAACTCAACCTGATGGAAAGCTGGCCCATGAAAGGCCCGTTCGACATCATTTTCTGCCGCAATGTGCTGATCTATTTCGACAAACCCACACAAAAAAAATTGTTTGAGCGTTTTGCCGCCATTCTGGATCCAAAGGGACATCTTTTCATCGGACATTCCGAAAGCCCTCTGGATCTCACCGACAAATTCGCCCTCATCGGCCAGTCGATCTATCAGCGGAGCAAACAGTGAAAAACACGGGAGGAGCATTCAGGCCATGAGCATACGCGTTCTTGTCATCGATGATTCGGCACTGGTGCGCAACCTGCTGACACGCATTCTGGAAAAAGACCCGCAAATCCAGGTGGTCGGCACTGCAGCAGACCCGTACATCGCCCGGGAAAAGATCAAGAAACTGCGCCCCGATGTACTGACCCTGGATGTGGAAATGCCAAAAATGGATGGCATCACCTTCCTGGAGAATCTCATGCGCCTGCACCCCATGCCGGTGATCATGGTTTCGTCCTACACCGAAAAGGGCGCTGAAATTACCCTGCGGGCGCTGGAGCTGGGCGCCATCGACTTTGTCAGCAAACCCCTGGGAGATCTTGCCAACTCCCTGGAGACGGTGAGCAAAGAGATTATTCACAAGGTAAGAACCGCCAGCCAGGCAAATATCCGTGCCGCTGGCCACGCCCGCCCCGCCTCGCCCCTGTCCACAGAAGAAAAACTGAGTGTGGACTCCATCCTCCCCAAGCCAAACAAGCAGCGCACCAATGGCGCACTGCCCCTGATTGCCATCGGCGCCTCCACTGGCGGCACGGAAGCGATCAAGGAGGTGCTGCTGGGGCTGCCGGAAAAAATGCCGGCGATTGTCATTACCCAGCATATTCCCCCCGGATTCAGCACCGCTTTCGCCAAGCGCATGAATCGGTTAAGCGTACTGACAGTTCACGAAGCAGAAGATGCTCAGCCCATCATTCCAGGCCATGTCTACATTGCCCCAGGCTCTCAGCACCTGTTAATCGTTCAGGACAAACAGGGATATCGCTGCAAACTCAACGACGGGCCACCGGTTAACCGGCACAAACCAGCAGTAGACGTACTCTTTCGCTCAGTAGCCCAAACCGCCGGAAGAAATGCCACTGGCATACTTCTTACCGGCATGGGAGATGACGGCGCCCGATCGTTGCTGGAAATGCGCGAGGCCGGCGCCAGAACCATTGCCCAGGACGAAGAAAGCAGCGTGGTCTGGGGCATGCCGGGCGCCGCAATCAAACGCGGCGCGGCGGAACAGGTTCTAGCGCTGGAAAAAATCCCTTCGGCACTCATCTATCTGCTTGCCGGCAAGGGAAAAACCATTCACAACACCAACAGCCTGCGGCAACGCCAGATGGCCGCAGCACCTTCTTTTTCATAACCAACACTCAGGAGAACGATTATGAATATCATGGTAGTAGATGACAGCCTCGCAATGCGCCTTATCGTCATGAAAACCTTGCGCGAAGCCGGTTATTCCGGCCACGACATCACCCAGGCGGCAGATGGCGCAAAAGCACTGGAAGCCATCAAGGAAGAGGAACCGGATCTGGTGCTTTGCGACTGGAACATGCCCAACATGACCGGCCCGGAATTGCTGGAAACCCTCAAGGACGAAGGCTACAACCTCAAATTCGGATTCATAACCACAGAAGCATCCGAGGAAATGCGCGCCAAGGCCGCCGAGCTTGGGGCGCGCTTCCTCATTGCCAAACCCTTTACTCCAGAATCCTTCAAGGAAAAACTGGATCCCTATCTCAACTAAGGAGCAACCACCATGTCCAGCATCCCATTACCAAAACCCGTCGAGTTGCAACAGATGCTCGCCATGATGTACGGCAGCGACCTGAAAGCCGAACCCGGCAGCCCGGTTCCCGTCACACCCGGCAGCAAATCCCTGGTAGCACTCTACATCGACGACGATGATGCACCTGTGGCCACCTGTGCCGTGGATTACCCCTTTACCGCCTATGCCGGCGCATCCCTGACCCGGGTTCCCTTGGGCACGGCCAAGGAATGCGCACGAGACGGGGATTTTTCCGAGATCATGGTCGGTAACGTGCACGAAATCATGAACATCTGCTCCCGCCTGCTGATGACAAGCGACAGCCCGCATCTGCGTCTGCAAGCGCTGTATGCATCCCCGGACGAAATACCGGAAAACGTACAGGAGCTGATGCAGCAGCCACCCGCCAGCGCCGATTTCAACGTCACCATTGCAGATTATGGTGACGGGGGCATGTCGTTCATGTCTCTGGTTGCGTAAGAAAGAAAGCCGATGCCAAAACAGCGGGGCCACTGGCTGATCCCGCCCTACAGCACGGCCTTCGGGTAGGAACCCAGCACCTTGTACATTCCTGCTTGCTTTTCCAGCGCAGCAAGCGCCTGTTCGACATGGGCTTCATCCTTGTGGCCATCCACATCGATGAAGAATACATAGTCCCATACGCCGCGCCGGGAAGGGCGGGATTCGATGCGGGTCATGCTCACACCGTGTTTCGCCAGGGGTTCCAGCAAACGGTGCAGGCCACCCGCCTCGTTCTTGGTGGAGATGAGCAGGCTGGTCTTGTCCTGTCCGGAAGGCGGCACCTGCTGCTGGCCAATAATGAGAAAGCGGGTGGTGTTCCCCGGCTCATCTTCAATATTGTGCACAAGCACACCCAGATGGTAGATTTCCCCGGCAGTTTCGCTGGCAATGGCTGCCGTATGAGGATCTTCACGAGCCATGGCCGCAGCCTCGGCATTGCTACCCACTGCAATGCGCTCTACATGGGGCAGGTTCCGATCCAGCCAGCCCCGGCACTGTGCCAGAGACTGCTGGTGGGAATACAGTCTCTCAATCTTTCCCAAAGATCCGGCATTGGAGAGCAGGTTGTGATGGATGCGCAGGGTCACTTCCCCGCAGATGCGCAGGGGCGAGCTGAAAAACATATCCAGGGTATGGCTGATCACGCCTTCAGAGGAGTTCTCCACCGGCACCACGCCATACTGGCAGTTACCTGCTTCCACTTCCTGAAACACATCGGAAATAGAACCCAAAGGCGTCGTGGTAACAGAATGCCCGAAGTGCTTGAGCGCCGCCGTCTGGGTAAAGGTGCCTTCCGGGCCAAGGAAGGCAATATTCAGGGGATACTCCAGGGCGAGGCAGGCGGACATGATTTCCCGGAACAGCCTCGCCATTTCTTCTGCATTCAGCGGCCCCTGGTTGCGCTCCTTGACCATGCGCAGTATCTGGGCTTCGCGCTCGGGACGGTAAAAAACCGTCTCACCGCTGCTCTGTTGCTTGATATGGGCAACTTCCGTCGCCGCTGTCGCCCGAGCATTGATGAGGTGCTGAATCTGCTCGTCAATGGCGTCGATACGTTCGCGGATGGCGTTGAGTCGTTCCGTTTCACTCATGGGATCAGCAGCTCAGGCAACGTACCGACAACACCCCTTCGAGCGCAGCGATTCTGTTTACCACAGCAACATCAGGTCGTGTTTCCAGATCAATAAGGGTGACTGCAATATCCCCACGGGACTTGTTCAACATGTCCACGATATTCAGCCCTGCTTCGGCCAGATCCGTCGAAATTTGCCCCAGCATGTTGGGCACGTTGCTGTTCACCACCACCAGGCGCGGGTTGTCGCCAGGGGGCATATGGATCTCGGGAAAATTTACGGAGTTGGTGATGTTGCCATCCTCCAGCCAGCTGCGCACTTCGTCCACCACCATGATGGCGCAATTTTCCTCCGCCTCGCGGGTGGAAGCGCCCAGGTGCGGCAGGGTGATGCAGCGCGGATGATCCTTGAGCAGATTGCTGGGAAAATCACAAACATAGCCGTACAGGTGCCCGTCATCCAGGGCTTTGACCACGGCTTCATCATCAACAATGCCGTTGCGGGCGAAGTTGAGGACGATGGCATCTTTTGGCATCAGCTTGATTCGTTCTTCATTGATCATACTGGCCGTCGCACCATTGAGGGGCACATGGAAGGTGACGAAATCAGACCGGGACAACAGATCGTCTATGGACAGGGCCTGTTCCACGTCGGCCTTGAGCTTCCAGGCGGACTTGACAGTGATGGACGGATCGAAGCCCACCACTTTCATCCCCAGACCATGGGCGGCATTACAGATCTTCACACCGATGGCGCCCAGGCCAACCACGCCCAGAGTACGGCCCGGCAGCTCGAAACCCACAAAATCCTTCTTGCCTGTTTCCACGGCTTTGCCGATCTGCGCATCATCGCCTGTCAGCCCTGTGGCAAATTTCCACGCCGGCCCGATATTGCGCGCCGCCATCAACATGCCGGCGATCACCAGTTCTTTGACCGCGTTGGCGTTGGCGCCCGGCGCGTTGAACACGGGAATGCCCTTCTCCGTCATTTTATCCACGGGAATATTGTTCACCCCCGCCCCGGCGCGGCCAATGGCCTGTACCGTTTCAGGAATTTCCATATCGTGCATCTTGAACGAGCGCAGCAAAATGGCGTCAGGTTGGGTGATCTCCGAGGCGACTTCATAAGCCTCACGCGGCAGCCTCTCCAGGCCTGCCGCAGAGATATTGTTCAGGGTCAGTAGTTTGTGCATCTGGCTCATCCCCGCTCAGGCATTACGCTGTGCAAATTCATGCATGAAATCGATCAGGGCCTGTACGCCGGCCTCGGGCATGGCGTTGTAGATGCTGGCACGCATGCCGCCTACGGAGCGGTGCCCCTTGAGGGTTTTCAACCCCGCCTGGGCTGCTTCTTCGAGAAATCTCGCATCCAAACCGGCATCCGCCAGGGTAAAGGGCACATTCATCCGGGAACGGCATGCGGGATCCACAGGATTGGCGTAGAAATCCAGATCATCAATGGCTGCATACAAAGCTGCTGCCTTGCGCGTATTGACGGCGGCCATGGCGTCCAGTCCGCCATTGTTTTTCAGCCACTGGAATACCAGCCCCGCCAGATACCAGGCATAGGTGGGAGGTGTGTTATACATGGAATCCGCATCTGCATGGATCTTGTAGTCCAGCATGGCCGGACAACTCTCGGACGCATGGCCGATAAGATCGTTGCGGACGATGACCAGGGTCAGGCCCGCCGGACCGATATTCTTTTGCGCGCCCGCATAGATGATACCGAACCTCGATACATCGACAGGGCATGACAGTATGGTGGAGGACATGTCCGCCACCAGGGGAATATCGCCGGTATCCGGGATATAGGGGAACTCCACGCCCCGGATGGTCTCGTTGGGCGTGTAGTGCACATAGGCTGCATCCCTGGAGAATCCGAGATCCTTTTCCGCAGGTACCTTGAAATCAGACGACGTGTCGGCGATGACGCTCACTTCTCCATAGCGTCTGGCTTCGGCAACGGCTTTTTCCGACCAGGAACCGGTGATAATATAGTCTGCCTTTCCGGTGCGGCCCATGAGATTCAGGGGCGCCATGGCAAACTGGCTGGAGGCGCCTCCCTGCAGAAACAGCACCTTGTAGTTATCAGGAATCGCCATCACCTCGCGCAGGTCGGTCTCCGCCTGTTCAGCAATACTCCTGAACTCCTTGCCGCGATGGCTCATTTCCATCACCGACATGCCGGCGCCATGCCAGTCCAGCAGTTCGTCCTGGGCCCGTTTCAATACAGCTTCAGGTAGCGTGGCGGGGCCGGCGCTGAAATTATAGATTCGTGACATCGTGGGTTTCCTGTTGGTTACGACTAAACTCGTTTAAAGCTTTCCTGACAATAAAGAAAGGCAATTCCCCAGAGCGCCGAGGGGAAGCGAAAGACAACCGTCATTCCGGCTCCGGCCCGAACATCCTGCTGCGCTATACATCTCCTTCACCCCCGGAGTTGCACACCGGAAAGATTTCAAGCAAGCGCTATGAAGTTACTCTCCCTGTGCATCGCTTTCTGTTTCTTCCTCTTCGCCTTCAAGCATCTCGATGCGGGCGATACCAATGAGTTTTTCTTTCTTGTTCAGGGCAATCATCTTCACGCCCTGGGTGTTGCGCCCCATGCGAGACACATCGCTGACACGGGTGCGCACCAGGGTGCCGCCATCGGTAATGAGCATAATTTCGTCATCTTCATCCACCAAAATGGCACCGATCTGCTGGCCGTTGCGCTCCGATGTCTGGATAGAAATCATTCCCTTGCCGCCACGCCCCTTGACCGGGAACTGGGCGATATCGGTACGCTTGCCGTAGCCATTTTCACATACGGTCAGCACATCGCCCTCCATAGCGACCACCAGGGAAATCACCCGCTGGTCTTCATCCAGGCGAATGCCGCGCACACCGGCAGCGGTGCGTCCCATGGCACGCACGGCGCTTTCGTTGAAGCGCACCGCCTTGCCGGCGCTGCTGAAGAGCATGATGTCCTGACCACCATCGGTGATATCCACACCGATGAGCTGATCCCCATCATGCAGATCCACGGCGATGATGCCATTGGCCCGGGGGCGGGAGAAGTCCGTCAGGGGCGTTTTCTTTACCGTGCCATCGGCCGTGGCCATGAAAATGTAGCGGTCTTTGGTATATTCCCGGATCGGCAGCACGGCGTTGATGCGCTCGCCATCCTCCAGGGGCAGCAGGTTCACCATGGGCTTGCCCCGGGCATTGCGCCCCGCCTGGGGCAGCTCATAGACCTTGAGCCAGTACACCTTGCCGACGCTGGAAAAGCACAGGATGGTGTCATGGGTGCTGGCGACGAACAGCTTGTCCACGAAGTCCTCATCCTTGGTGGTGGTGGCCGTTTTGCCCCGCCCGCCCCGGCGCTGGGCCTGGTAGGTATCCAGGGACTGCGCCTTGGCGTAGCCCTGGTGGGACATGGTAACCACCACGTCTTCCTCGGTTATAAGGTCTTCCAGAGTCAGATCCAGACGGTTCGCGACAATCTCGGTGCGGCGCTCGTCGCCAAACTGCTCCTTGATTTCCAGCAGCTCGGTCATGATAACCGCCATCAGGCGTTCGGAGCTGGAGAGAATATCCAGCAGATCGGCGATCCGGTCCAGCAATTCCTGAAACTCTGCAATGATCTTGTCCTGCTCCAGCCCGGTGAGCTTTTGCAGGCGCAGATCCAGTATCGCCTGGGCTTGGGTTTCGGTAAGCCGGTATCCGTCTGCGGTAAGGCCAAAGCCTTCGGCGAGATCATCCGGGCGGGAAGCATCGGCGCCGGCCCTGGAGAGCATGTCCTCCAGGGCGCCGGACCGCCAGGTGCGGGCGCAGAGTTCCTTCTTCGCCGTGGCCGGATTGGGTGCGGCCTTGATCAGGGCGATGACCTCGTCGATATTCGCCAGGGCAACCGCCAGGCCTTCGAGGAGATGGGCGCGGGCGCGGGCCTTGCGCAAGTCGAAAATAGTGCGCCGGGTAACCACTTCGCGGCGGTGGCGGATGAAGTATTCCAGCAGCTGCTTGAGATTGAGCGTACGCGGCTGTGCATCCACCAGGGCCACCACGTTGATGCCGAACACGCTCTGCATCTGGGTGTGCTTGAATAGATTGTTGAGCACCACCTCGCCCACTTCGCCCTTGCGCAGCTCGATCACCATGCGCATGCCGTCCTTGTCGGACTCATCGCGCATTTCGGTGATGCCGTCGATTTTCTTGTCCTTGACCAGCTCGGCGATTTTTTCCATGAGCCGCGCCTTGTTCACCTGGTAGGGCAGCTCCGTGACCACCAGGCGTTGCTTGCCATTGTTCATTTCTTCAAAATGGCTGCGGGCGCGCACATAAATCTTGCCCCGGCCGGTACGATAGGCTTCCCGGATACCTTTGGCGCCGTTGATAATGCCCGCTGTGGGAAAATCCGGCCCCGGCACATAGGCCATGAGTTCATCTATGGAGATCTGCGGGTTGTCGATGACCGCCACACAGGCGTTGATCACTTCGGTGAGATTGTGGGGCGGGATGTTGGTTGCCATGCCCACGGCGATGCCCGAAGAGCCGTTCACCAGCAGGTTGGGCACCTTGGCCGGCAGCACCGTGGGTTCGGATTCGGATTCGTCATAGTTGGGAATGAAATCGACGGTTTCTTTGTCGATATCCGCCAGCAGTTCATGGGCGATTTTCGCCATGCGCACTTCGGTGTACCGCATGGCTGCGGGAGAATCACCATCCACAGAACCAAAGTTGCCTTGACCATCTACCAACATGTAGCGCAGGGAAAACGGCTGGGCCATGCGCACGATGGTGTCATACACTGCGGTATCGCCATGGGGATGGTATTTACCGATGACATCACCCACCACACGGGCGGATTTCTTGTAGGGCTTGTTCCAGTCGTTGTTGAGTACGCTCATGGCGAACAGCACCCGGCGATGCACGGGTTTCAACCCATCCCTGACATCCGGCAAGGCCCGACCCACGATCACGCTCATGGCGTAGTCAAGGTAGGAGTGCTGCATCTCGTCTTCGAGGTTGACCGGGAGGACTTCCTTGGCAAAATCAGTCATGTATGAATCGGTCCGAATGGCATAGAACAATTAGGAGCGGGATTTTACCATAAATCCACCTTGGGGTGCAGGTTGCCCATCAAACCCTCCTGAACCGCATTTACGGCCCCCAGAAGGAATCAGGACATATGCTGATCAAGCTTTTTGGCATCCGGCGAGAGAATAATCCCCTTCTCGGTCACAATGGCATCCACCAGATTTGCCGGGGTCACATCGAATACCGGATTCCAGGCATCCACCCCTGCCGCTGCCACCGGATTACCGGCGCAACCGAGCAGTTCTGCACCATCCCGGGTTTCGATGGGAATATCACCGCCACCGGGGCATGCCATATCTATGGTGGAACTGGGCGCCGCCACCATGACTCTCACGCCATGCGCCCTGGCAACCAGCGCCAGGCCATAGGTGCCGATCTTGTTCGCCACATCGCCGTTGGCGGCGATACGGTCGGAACCCACGATCACCCAGTCGATACCACCCGCCGCAAGGCGCGCAGCGGCAGCGCCATCGGCCAACAGGGAAACGGGAATTCCGTCACACTGCAACTCCCAGGCGGTGAGGCGGCTGCCCTGGAGCCAGGGGCGGGTTTCATCCGCGAATACCCGCTCGATCTTGCCTGCCGCCCAGGCGCTGCGAATCACCCCCAGCGCCGTGCCATAGCCACCGGTAGCCAGGGCGCCGGCATTGCAGTGGGTGATGACGGAGGTTTTCGCTTCAACCAGGGAAGCACCCAGATCGCCAAGGACGTGATTGGCCCGAATATCCTCTGCATGAATCTGCCTCGCCTCCCGCAACAACAGCGGCTCGGGATTCCCCTGACCCAGACCGGCAATCAATCCTTGCATCCGCCGCAGCGCCCAACCCAGGTTCACCGCCGTGGGACGCGCCCCGGCAAGCTGCTCCAGCTCATCCTGCATCGCTGTCTTCCAGCCGCCCTGGGCCTGCCGCCAGGCACTGCGGGCGGCCAGCACCACCGCATAGGCCGCTGTCACGCCAATGGCCGGTGCGCCCCGCACCACCATATCGGTGATGGCTTTGGCGGCATCCACGCCGCTGGAACAATGCACGAAACACTCTTCATGGGGCAGCACCCGCTGATCGAGCAAATACAGCTCGTCATCCTGCCACAGCACTGCATCGTCAGCACCGATCTTGCGTTCCAGAACCGGTTGTTTCATATAATTTTTCGTGTACGGCAAATCAGATTCGGGTATTTTATACCAATCCCGTCCTCCCATCCGACAAACCACATGCACGCAGACACCCTCATACATGCCCGCTGGATCATTCCGGTGGAACCCGCCGGCCAGGTGCTGGAGAACCACTCCCTGGCGATAAGCGACGGTCGTATCCAGGCGTTGCTGCCCACACCCCAGGCAAAGGAGCAGTTTACGGCTGCGGAAACCCTCGCCCTGCCGGGACACGCCCTCATTCCCGGCCTGATCAACGCCCACACCCACACCCCCATGAGCCTGTTCCGGGGCATGGCGGACGACCTGCCTCTCATGGAATGGCTGGAACAGCATATCTGGCCCGCAGAACAACGCTGGGTGAGTGCAGACTTCGTCGCTGACGGCAGCCGCCTGGCCATGGCGGAAATGATCCGTAGCGGCACCACCTGCTTCAACGACATGTATTTTTTCCCCGACATCACGGGCAGAATAGCCCTGGAAACCGGCATGCGCGCAGTACTGGGCATGATTCTCATCGACTTTCCCTCCGCCTGGGCCAGCGATGCCGACGGCTACCTGGAGCGCGCCCTGGCGTTGCATGATGCATTCCGCAGCGAATCCACCATCAAGGCCATTTTCGCTCCCCACGCACCCTATTCCGTATCTGACGAACCCCTGCAGCGGATGCGCACCCTGGCGAACGAACTGGATCTGCCCATGCACATGCATGTACATGAAACGCAGGACGAAATTGCGCAAAGCATGGCGCAATACGGCAAGCGCCCCTTGGCGAGGCTGCAGGCGCTGGGCCTCACCGGCCCGGATCTGATCGCGGTACACATGACCCAGCTGCGGGACGAAGAAATCAGGGAGTTCGCCGCTGGCGGCGGCCATGTAGTGCACTGTCCGGAATCCAACCTCAAACTGGCATCCGGCTTTTGCCCCGTGGCCAGGTTGCTGGATGCTGGCATCAACGTCGCCCTGGGCACCGACGGCGCCGCCAGCAACAACGATCTGGACATGCTGGGGGAAATGCGCAGCGCCGGACTGCTGGCCAAGGGCGTGGCCGCCGATCCCGAAGTGCTGCCCGCCCCCAAAGTGCTGGAAATGGCCACCATCAACGGTGCCAGAACCTTGGGGCTGGACACAGAAACCGGCTCTTTGAAACCCGGCAAGGCTGCAGACATCACCGCCATCGACCTGCAGCGCATCGAAACCCTGCCAGTTTTCGATCCCGTCTCCCAGATCGTGTACTCCGCTGGCCGGGAACAGGTCAGCCATGTCTGGGTGAATGGCCAGATGCTGCTGTCCGCTGGCGAACTGACCAGCATCAATTCCGGCAGGCTGATGCGCGACATCGGCACCTGGCAGGAAAAACTCGGGGAAACTTACTGAACCCACGGATTCAGGTAGAATACATGCATCAACCGACACCGCCGGCAGACCACCCATGCAGAACCAGCGCCATCACAATGTAGATCCTTCGGAAATCAACAAGTTCGAGGAACTGGCCTCGCGCTGGTGGGATCCCAACAGCGAATTCAAACCCCTGCATGAGATCAACCCCCTGCGCCTGGCGTATATCGAAAAGCATGCAAATGGCCTGGCGGATAAAAAGGTGCTGGATGTGGGCTGTGGCGGCGGCATCCTGGCGGAATCCATGGCAGAAAAAGGCGCCCATGTCACCGGTATTGATATGGGGGAAGCCAATCTGGAAGTGGCGCGGCTGCATCTGCTGGAAAGCGGCAGGGATGTGGACTACCGGCAGATCCCGGTGGAGCAACTGGCGGGAGAAACAACCGCGCAGTTCGACATCGTCACCTGCATGGAGATGCTCGAGCACGTACCGGATCCCTCCTCCATCGTTACCGCCTGCGCCACTCTGGTGAAACCGGGTGGATTGGTGTTTTTCTCCACCATCAACCGCAACCCCAAATCCTACCTGTTCGCCATCGTTGGCGCGGAATACCTGTTGCATCTGCTGCCCAAGGGCACCCATGACTATACGCGCTTCATCCGCCCGTCGGAATTGAGCCAGTGGGTTCGCCAGGCAGATCTCCATATCCGTGACATCAGCGGCATGACCTACAACCCCCTCACCCGGGTGTACAGGCTGGATCCGTCGGATGTAGACGTCAACTACCTGCTGGCCGCGCAAAAACCAGAGGAATGACCACGCCTATCGAGTGCATGCTGTTCGATCTGGACGGCACCCTGGCGGACACCGCGCCAGATCTGGCCAACGCCCTGAATGCCACCCTGGAACACTTCGGCCGGCCACCCCTGGCATTCGAGAAGATCCGCCCGGTGGTTTCTCACGGCGGTATCGCTCTCATTTCCCTGGGCTTCGGCTTGCATCCTGATGATCCCGGTTTCGAGGAGCGCCGGCAACATCTGCTGCAGGTGTATCTGGACAACATCTGCCAAAGCACCCGCCTGTTTCCCGGCATGGCGCAAGTACTAAAAGCCCTGTGCCAGCGCAACCTCCCCTGGGGCATCGTCACCAACAAGCCCGCCTGGCTCACCGACCCGCTGATGGCGGCGCTGCCCATGCCCTGCCGCACGGAAGTTGTCATCAGCGGCGATACCTGTGAGCACAGAAAACCCCACCCGCAACCCTTGCTGCTCGCCAGCGAGCGTTTGCATACTCCTCCCGGCCAGTGCCTGTATATCGGCGATGCGCAAAGAGACATCCAGGCCGGAAAAGCCGCCGGCATGCATACCGCCTGCGCATTGTTTGGCTACATCCAGGAACAGGATCAGCCCCTGGAATGGCAGGCCGATTTCAGCCTGGAACAACCCGGGGATTTACTTGCCCTGATGTAGACCCTGTCTGCTAATATAAGCAGCTGGTCAGCAACACAAATGGACAAACATGCACAACTACCAAGCCCCATCCAACTTATTGCGGGATCGCGTGATCCTCGTCACCGGCGCCGGCAGCGGCATCGGCAGGACCATGTCCGTTGCCTTCGCCACCCACGGTGCAACCGTGGTGCTACTGAGCAAGACCTTGCCGAACCTGGAAGGCATTTACGATGAAATCGAGCGCTTGGGCGCTCCCACTCCCGCCATCTATCCCATGCATCTGGAAGGCGCTGCCAGCCGCGACTACGAAGAGCTGGCAGACAAGCTGGAAGAGTCTTTTGGCCGTCTGGATGGCGTATTGCACAACGCAGCGATCAACCCCTACCTGAGCCGGATCAAGGACTACGATCCCCAGGACTGGATGAAAGTCATGCAGGTCAATGCCAACGCCCCTTTCTTCATCACCCAGGCCTGCCTGCCGCTGTTGCTCAAGGCAGAAGATGCCTCCATGATCTTTACCTCCGACAGCGTGGCGCACAAAGCCAAGGCGTATTGGGGCGCATACGCTGCCAGCAAATTTGCCCAGGAAGGGCTGATGCAAACCCTGGCTGAAGAACTTGAACACACAGCAGTGCGGGTCAACAGCATCGACCCCGGCCCCACGCGCACCAATATGCGAAAAACCATTTTCCCCGGCGATGACATCAACAAGATCAAGCCCCCGGAAACCCTCATCCCCCTGTATTTGTGGCTGATGGGGCCAGACAGCAGGGGCACCAGCGGACAAGCACTGTCTTACGAGGAATAGACATGAACACACAGCTGTTTCTGCCCGCATTGCTACTGCTGCTGAGTGCCTGCTCTGACAACACTGATAGTAATCAGGATGCCCAACCCGCCGAAAAGCCCCCCAACCCCTGGAAAAGCCAGGCAGAATCCCTGAAAAGAACCAGGAACCTGGAAGACCAGATGCTCCAGGATGCAAAAGACCACGACAAGCGCATACGCGAACAAGGCGGGTGATTCCGGTATTCGACGCCCTGGACTCCATCGAGGCGCATTCCATAAAAATCCATCTCATTGGCAATGGCATTGAAGCCAGGGTTGGTGGCGACTACCTGCAGGGAGCCATGGGCGAACTCCCCGCCCTGGGCATGGTGCGCGTGTTCGTTGCAGAAGCAGATGCAGTACGCGCCAAAAAAATTATCCAGGAACTGTACAACAAGGTGGAAGAAGATGATGGTTCCTGGATTCCACCGGAACTTCGCTGATCGGAACCATGTCCGGGCGCGCACCAGAGCAAGATCTCGAAACTTATCCGGTGGGCGGCTATGTGCGTGACCAGTTGCTGGGGCGCCAACCCGCAGATCGCGACTGGGTAGTGGTTGGCAGCACCGTTGCAGACATGCTGGCCAGAGGATTCCAGCAGGTTGGCCGGAACTTTCCCGTATTCCTGCACCCGCAAAGCAGGGAAGAGTACGCCCTGGCAAGAGGCAGGAATCCAGCGGGCGGCCTGTACGAAAGCCCTGATATCACGCTGGAAGAAGACCTGGCACGGCGGGATCTGACCATCAACGCCATGGCCATGGACAGAGATGGCAGACTCATCGATCCGTTTCATGGCGCGCAGGATCTTGCACAGGGCATCCTGCGGCACCTGCCGGCTTTTACAGACGACCCCCTGCGCATCCTGCGTCTGGCGCGTTTTTCCGCCCAGCTGGATTTCTCCATCACCGAGGAGACCATAAAGCTGGCCAGGAGCATGGTGGCCAAAGGCAGTCTGCTGGCGCTGCCACCCGAACGCATCTGGCAAGAACTGCTCCACGCCCTGCGCTCACCCTCGCCCCGGCGATTCATCGAAATACTGCGGGAGCTGAATGCCCTGCAAGTGATACTGCCTGAGGTGGATGCCTTGTTCGGGATTCCTCAGCCGGAAAAGTATCATCCGGAAATCGACACCGGCATCCATACCCTCATGGCGTTGGACCGGGCCACTGCCCTGACCAAAGATCCCCTGGTGCGCTTTGCGGTACTGGCGCATGACCTGGGTAAAGCCGCGACGCCTGCCAAATACTGGCCCAGCCACCGTGGACATGAAGCGCTGGGCGTGCCCATGGTGGATCAGCTTTGCCAGCGCCTGCGGGTTCCGGGGCATTATCGGAAGCTGGCGCGCAGGACTTCCCGCTATCACCTCATGGTGCATCTGGCCTTTGAACTGAAACCCAAAACTCTGGCGAAACTGCTGGACGATCTCGATGCTTGGCGCTCCCCGGAAGATTTCGAGCGTTTTCTAATCGCCTGCCAGGCCGATGCCCAGGGGCGCAAGGGATTGCAGGAACAGCCCTACCCGCAAGCAAACTTCCTGCGCCAGATTTACACCCTGACCAAAGACATTTCTGCAAAAGATGTCCCCGGCAATCTTACTGGCAAACCAATCGGGAGCGAGATCCACCAATTGAGATGCCGGAAAATCGCCACATTCAAAAAACACCACGCCAAGACGCGGTAAAGGGTACCTCGAATCATTGTTGATCGAGATCTTTGCGCCCGCGACGCCCAATCGCTGCACGGCCTGCAGGGATGAGTGCAACAGACTGTTTCAGATAAGGTTATTGCAAGAACAAAGCACTTCCCGAAGTGCTACAATCCCCGGCATAATCGCCACACACAGGAGTTTGATGCAATGAAATATTCTTCCATCCTTTTACCAGCTGCGCTGGCTGCCCTGGTATCCCTGGGCGGCTGCGGCAGCAGCACCCAGGTGAGTTCCCGGGTGACAACCACCACCATGGGGCAGGAGCTTCAGGATCTCGAAGAGAGCTATAAAAAAGGATTGCTGTCAGAATCCGAATACAGGAAAGCCCGCAAGTCCATTCTGAAACGCTATCAGTATTAACCCGGCGGGGAATAACACCGCCAGGAGTCAGCTCACGACCGCGACCTGGCGGTCACAGCCATGGACAGCTCCTGTGCAATCAGGTGGCTTCTACTGGCAGGCCACAGACATCAGCAGCATCTTCCAGCGCCTGCCTGTCCAGCAAACGTACTTTGCTGCCCCTGATCTCCAGTATGTTTTTCGATTTCAAGCTCTTGATAATTCTGGAAAATGTCTCCGGCTTTACCGAGGTTCGCGATGCAATCACATGCTTGGGAATATCCAGTTCAAAATCATCACGATGCTCGGGCGCACGGGCAAGAATGAAAGCTGCCACCCTGCAGGTGGCGCTGTGCAGGCTCAGATCATCAATTTCCCGGATCAAGGATCGCAAACGGAAGCTCATGTCCCCCAGCAGCGCCAGGCAGAGATCCACAGAATCCCGCAAAATAGCAGCAAAATCCCCGGCATCAACACTGATCAGCTCCGTATCACCCAAGGCCACAGCTCCCACCGGAAAACGCGGCTGCTCCAGAAACATCAGCGCTTCCGCAAAGGTATGACCGGCATCTACCAGCTCAATAACCTTCTCATTTCCATCTGGCGCCAGGCGAAACAGCTTCATATGCCCTTTTACCACCAGATAAAAGCGTGTCGCCTTATCGCCCTGTTGAAACAGGGGTTCCCCGTCGGCCAGACTCACCGCTTTGGCACGACGTGCGACCCGTTCCATTTGTTCATTCGTAAGTCGTTTAAATATCAAATGATTTTTTAGCGTATCCAACAAAGCATTCACACCCAGAATTAAAGTTTCACCTAGTAACTCCCTCTGCAAGCCCGCCGGGTTTGCAGCCCCTGGTCACCATCCCTGCTTGATTGACAAACATCAGTATATCAATTGACATGAGTCAAAGCGCTTTTTTAGCACAATAGGCACATTAGTCGTACCTAAATTTCATCAAGGGAGATTACTCTAATGGCACAGGCATTTACCAAAGCCATGGCGAGGAACATATTTTACGGGGGAACAGGGTTTTTCTTTCTGGTTCTTCTCGCGCTCACGTTCCAGACCCATCAAGAATGGCCAGAACTCGATAACCGTCAGGCAATCAATGACGTTGTCACCCTGGGCAAGCAAGTGTGGGAAGACAACAACTGCGTTGGCTGCCACAGTCTGCTGGGGGAAGGCGCTTACTTCGCTCCTGAACTCGGCAATGTTTATCTGCGCTTCGGCGAGAGCACAGATGCAATCAAAGGCTTCATTGCAAGTCGTCCCGTGGAAGGAATTCCCGGTCGTCGCAGCATGCCTCAGTTCAACCTCAGCGAGGAAGAACTCACCGCGATTGCCGAATTCCTGAAGTACGTTGCCGGCATCAATACTGCTGGCTGGCCGCCGAATATCAAAGGCTAAAGCAACCAAGTTTTTTTAGGAGTAACAACCATGAAATATGAATCACAAAAGGTTGCCAAGCTGTATTTCATCGCGGCAATCGGACTCTTTGTGGGACAGATACTGTTCGGCCTGATCATGGGCATGCAGTATGTAGTCGGGGACTTCCTGTTCCCTGAAATCCCTTTTAACGTAGCACGCATGGTACATACCAACCTGCTCATCGTATGGCTGCTGTTCGGCTTTATGGGGGCTTCTTACTACCTGGTTCCGGAAGAGGCGGAAACAGAATTGTTTGCCCCCTGGCTTGCCTATCTGATGTTCTGGATTTTCCTGGCTGCAGGCGCTGCAACCGTTCTCGCCTACCTGCTGGTGCCTTATGCTACCCTGGCAGAAGTGACCATGAATCACTTGCTGCCTACGATGGGCAGAGAGTTTCTGGAACAGCCCACGATAACCAAGATCGGTATTGTTATCGTTGTCCTGGCATTCCTGTTCAACATCGGCATGACCATCCTCAAGGGCCGGAAAACCGTGGTGAGCCTGGTACTGCTTATGGGACTGACCGGCCTGGCCGTGTTCTTCCTGTTCGCTTTCTACAACCCCACCAATCTTGTTATGGACAAGTACTACTGGTGGTGGGTAGTGCATCTGTGGGTTGAGGGCGTGTGGGAATTGATCCTTGGCGCCATCCTGGCTTTCATCCTGATCAAGACCACGGGGGTTGACCGCGAGGTTATCGAGAAATGGCTGTATATCATCATCGCCATGACCCTGATCACCGGCATCGTCGGCATGGGGCACCATTACTACTGGATCGGTACACCCGAATTCTGGCAGTGGTGGGGATCCATCTTCTCCGCCCTGGAGCCGATTCCCTTCTTCATGATGACCGTGTATGCGTTCAACATGGTGAACAGGCGTCGCCGCAACCATCCCAACAAGGTCGCCGTTCTGTGGGCATTGGGTACTGCGGTAATGGCTTTCCTCGGTGCTGGCGTGTGGGGCTTCCTGCACACCCTGGCTCCCGTGAACTACTACACTCACGGCACCCAGATCACTGCGGCTCATGGCCACATGGCTTTCTATGGCGCTTATGTCATGATCGTTCTCGGCATGATTTCCTACTCCATGCCGCTCATGCGGGGCCGTGAACTCTGCAACAGCGTGCGTTCCCAGAGCCTGGAAATGTGGTCTTTCTGGCTGATGACCATCTCCATGGTGTTCATCACCCTGTTCTTGACGGCTGCGGGCATCTTGCAGGTCTATCTGCAACGCTTCAGTGACAACCCCATGGACTTTATGGTGGTGCAGGACAAGATTGCCTTGTTCTACTGGCTGCGGGAAATCACTGGTCTCATCTTCCTCATCGGGCTGATTGTGTATATCGCCAGCTTCTTTATTGGACAGGATGAGCCAGAGGCAACCGTGGAGCCGCTTAAGTAAGCGCTCTCGCAAGGAGGGCAATCCGCCTTCCTTGCGAATTCACATGCTCAAACATTAAGGCGGATGAATAATCATCCGCCTTATTCAATTTCGGGATCGTGAAAACCAGATGAACCCCATGGAAAAAAACAAATGGCCCCCTGGCGATCTGGTTATCTGGATCTTCATTATGGCGGAGCTGCTGGTATTTGGCATCTTCTTTGCTGCCTACGCCTTCACCCGGGCCAATCACGTCGAGCTGTTCAATACCTATCAGGCGACCCTAGATCGAAACGCTGCTTTACTCAACACCCTGGCGCTCATTACCAGCAGCTATTTTGTGGTACGTGCGGTGGCTGCCATTAAATCTGACGACAGCAAAAGGTGCTTTCAATGGCTCCTCGCAGCCCTGTTCATGGGTGCGGTTTTCCTGGTCATCAAAAGCATGGAGTACCAGCACCACTTTTCCCAGGGCATAAACCTGAGCACCAACACCTTCTACATGTTCTATTTGTCCCTGACTTTTTTTCATTTCCTGCATGTGGTTCTCGGTATGGTTATACTGGTAGCCGTTGCTCTCAAGGCGCGTGCTGGCGGGTATTGCGCCCAGGAACATACCGGAGTTGAAACTGGCGCCAGTTACTGGCATATGGTGGATCTGGTGTGGATAGTACTGTTCCCCCTGGTGTATGTAATGAAATGAATACCATGACTGAAAACAAATACTTTTTTCGTCCCTGTACCTGGATATTCCTGCTGCTTGTGGGATTGACCGTCGTGACCTGGTTGATTGGCATGAAGCAGTTTTCCGGCTTGCAGATTTCACTGATGGCGCTCGGCATCGCGCTGCTCAAAGGGCAGCTGATTGGTGATTATTTTATGGGGCTCAGGCAGGTATCAGGATACTGGCGCTGGGCTGTCGCTATCTGGCTGCTGCTGATAGGATTACTGGTCAGCTATGCCTTTAACATATCAGCATACTAAGACGAACAGTAACAAAGCCACGTTCAGCATCAGCCAGGCGTTCCGGGGCAAGGCGTGCTCCGCTGAGTGAGGCCTTGTTACTGTTCGTCTTGGTAACCCCGGATCCTTGGATCCAGAACAACCCCATAGGAGTATTACCTGTTGAGCTCAGAAACCATCCCTTTTTATCTTCCCCAGGGAAACGAATCAGAATTGTTTGATCAAGCCTGGAACAATCAATTACCCGTAATGATCAAGGGGCCAACAGGCTGTGGTAAAACCCGCTTTATCGAGCACATGGCCGCCCGCCTTAAGCGCCCCTTGTATACTGTTTCCTGCCATGATGACCTGACAGCCGCCGATCTGGTAGGCCGTCACCTGATTGGTGATCAGGGCACATTCTGGGTGGACGGGCCTCTCACCCGCGCCGTCAGGGAAGGCGCCATCTGTTACCTGGATGAAGTCGTGGAAGCCCGCAAGGACACCACTGTAGTCATTCATCCATTGACAGATGACCGGCGCATCCTGCCTATCGAGCGCACCGGGGAGACGCTCAAAGCCCCAAAGGAATTCATGCTGGTAGTCTCCTACAACCCAGGCTATCAAAACATTCTCAAAGGGATGAAACCCTCCACCCGACAACGCTTTGTCGGCATGACCTTTGACTTCCCTGCCCCGGAGCTGGAACAGGAAATCATCCAGCGTGAAACCGGCATCGACGAGAAAACCGCCCAGGCACTGGTGAAACTGGCGGCGGCACTGCGGGTGCTAAAAGACCATGACCTGGAAGAAGCCGCCTCCACTCGCCTGCTTATTTATGCAGCCCGGCTGATAAAAAGCGGCATGGATGCCAGTGAATCCTGTCTTGCCGCCATGGCAGAACCACTTACCGATGACCTGGAAACCCGCAGCGCACTGATGGAAGTAATCAACATCAGCCTGCCCCGAAGCTAGTGCACTGGCCACTGGATTGTGAAAACACACTACTCGCGGAATAATGGGAAGAGGCAATGACCAAGACGGTTTCTGAACTCCTTGAGCTGGTGGAAATGGAAGAGCATGTCGGAAATTGGTGGCACACTTTCATTACCAAACACAGCGAGCAGCACTTCCCCGAAGCTGGCGTATGTCTGAGTGAGATTCAACACCTCCTCGGCATCTGGTTCCGTGCCTTGGGGGGCGATGGTGGCCTGGAAATCACCGGGGCTGACGCCACACTCATCAGCTCCCGCCGTACCATACTGCAGCGCGTAGCAGGCACCAACAATAAAACCGAGCTGGCATGGCGGGATGAAAACGCCCTGCGCCTGCCCCCGCAAATCGATTGTTTCCCGGACAGCAAGCTGAACCGCGACCTCTATCTGTGGCTGGGCGCACTCGCCGCCATGGAAGCCGATACACACGAAGAAGCCTGGTTTGCGCACAATCAAAAGCTCACCCTGGCGGCCTTGCAACAATACCCGGGCTTGGGGGAGAAATACCTGCAGCTGGTGGAAGCACACCTGGAGCAACGCACCACCAGGAGATGGCCTGCCGACGAGATTGCCCAGGAACAAGCCATCCGCCGGGCATTGGTTGAACCGGGCAGTATGGACCGGCTCCCCCCGGCCAGGCGCATGCCGCTACCGGTTCCCCTGTGGCTGCATCCCAACCCCCCTCAGACAGCCAGCATGCCGGGCAGCGAACTGCCGGAGAATAGCCGCACCAACAATGCCAGGGAACTCGAAGAAGTCCAGCGCAAGCAAACCGAACAGGCTCAGGCCGAGGATGAAGAACGGGGCTTGATTACCGTGCGCATGGAAAACATCTTTTCCTGGGCAGAACATGTCAACGTAGATCGCAGCACGGAGGATGAAGAAAACGAGGAAAGGGCGGATGAAGTGGCGCGGGATCTGGACAAGGTCAGCATCTCCCGCAACGGCAAGGCGCCGAAGACCAAGATAAAGTTTGACCTGGATCTACCTTCCGAATCGGAAGATGATGAAATTATCAGCGACGACATGATGCTTCCCGAATGGGATTGGAAAAAGCGCCAGCTGATTCCCGATCACTGCCGCATCATCGAGCTGGTCGCAAAAGATGCCCCTGCCCTGCCGCTGCCGGATCGTCTGCACAAGACCGCCAGCAAGCTGCGCAGCCAGTTCCAGGCCCTGGCACCTGCGCGAGTCTGGCACCGCTCCCGCCCGGATGGCGACGAGGTAGATCTGGATGCCTACCTGCGTTACCGCACAGACCGGGCCAGCGGCTGCAGCGTGGCTGCTGACAATCTGTACCGGCAAATGGATGCTGGCGCCCGCGATCTTGCCTGCCTGCTCCTTGCAGATCTATCCCTGTCCACAGACACCTGGGTGAATAATCACGCAAGGGTGCTGGACGTGATCCAGGACAGCCTGTACTTGTTCGCCGAAAGCCTGGCCGCCACCGGCGATGCATTCGGCATCTACGGCTTCACCTCGCGCAAGCGCGACCCCATTCGCATCCACGCCATCAAGGCTTTCAACGAAAGCTACAACAGCCATATTCGCGGTCGTATCGAAGCCCTCAAGCCCGGTTACTACACCCGCCTGGGCGCGGGTATACGCTATTCCGCAGAAGTGTTGAAGCAACAGGGTGCAGGACGCAGACTGCTGCTCATTCTTACCGATGGAAAGCCCAATGACCTCGATCAGTACGAAGGACGCTACGGCATCGAGGACACCCGCCACGCCATCCAGACCGTGCGAAACCTGGGATTCCACCCCTTTTGTGTGACTATCGACAAACAGGGCAACGATTACCTGCCCCATCTGTTTGGCAACAGCGGCTATGTGGTAATCCACAACCCTACAGAGCTGCCAGGACAACTGCCTCTGTTGTATGCTCGGCTGACGGCACAAAAGCATTGAATGGCTGGCACCTGAATCCGAGGGTTCAGGTGGCAAACAAGCCTGCATTCCTGGCATGGAAGATGAATGCTAGTCATAACTGGCGTTTCAGCCTTATCGGCCGGGCATTGGCTGGATCATCCGGCCAGTGATGTTTGGGGTAGCGGCCGCGCATTTCCTTTTTTACCTGTTCCCAGGCGTCACTCCAGAAGGCCGCCAGATCCGTGGTGACCTGAAGGGGCCTGCCGGCGGGGGACAGCAAGTGCAGCACCAGGGGCTGCCTGCAATGAAACACAGCTGGTGTCTGCGCCACACCAAACATGAGCTGCAAGGGCACGGCCAGTACCGGAGGCGAAAGCCGGTAGTCGATGGCGGCAGTGCTGCCGTCACCCAGCTTCCAGCGCCCTGGCAACAGCTCATCCAGGCGCTGCCTTTGCTCCCAGGTCAGCAGCCCCTGCAACACCGATTGCAGGTCGATCCGGTGCAGCTCCTTCAGGGAACGCAGGCCTGCAGCCCAGGGCAGCAACCAGATATCGAGATGCTCCCTCAGCCATGTCTCTCCCACATCCGGCCAGTCACCCTGGGTATCGAGCTGGTGGACAAGGCGTAAGCGCGCCTGAAGCTGACGGGCCTCTACAGACCAGTTCAGGCAGCAATCCAGGCCCAGTTCCGACACCGCCTGCAGCAGCCGTGCGGTTACGGCCTGATCATCACCAGGGGGAGCTTCCTGTGCAGACAATACAATGGCACCCAGGGCGGTAACTGCCCGTACGCGCACCCGCGCTGCTTCCTCATCCCAGACCAGCTTCACCTCCTCCTGCACATGGGCATGGTGCGCTGCCATCAGCTCCTGCTCATCCAGGCACAAGGCCAGCCAGATGCGCCCTTCCCGGCTGCCGGCATCCATCTGGGCAATGGCCAGATACTCTGCCACAGCCAGCCCGTCATCCCTGGGCAGCACGGCGCCCTTACCCGAAGCCATCAGGTAGCGGCCATCCGCTCCTGGCCGCTTTTTGGCGATACGCTCGGGAAAGGCCAGGGACAACAGCGCGGCAGGCGACAACTCGTCTTTTACTACCGGCAGCCCTTTGCATTGACGTTGCAGCCGCTCACTCAGGCGCAGAATCTGCCGGCAGGCACGGGGGTCAACCCCGGCCCTGAGCTTCCCACCCCGCCGCAGGGTCTTTAGCGCCAGCAAGCGCAGATCCAAATCCACAGGTCGCGGCGTTTCCTCCTGGTAGCGCCAGGGGTCACGCTCAGAAAGAAGGGCAGCCAAATCTGCTGCCAGCACAGTACCGCCACCACACACCAGCAAATGTGCCAACCGGGGATGCAGCCCCAAATGCGCCAGCCGCCGCCCGTGAGCGGTTATGCCACCGTTGGTATCCAGAGCATCCAGTTGCCGCAACAGAGACACCGCCTGATTCCAGGCCGCAGCCGGAGGCATGTCCAGCCAGACCAGCCCGGCAGGATCATTCACCCCCCACAGCGCCAGCTCCAGCACCAGGGGCGCGAGATCGAGCTGCAGTATCTCTGCTGGCCACTGGGCAGGCCGACCGAGAAATTCCTGTTCGGTAAAGGCTCGGTAGCAAACACCCGGCCCAAGACGGCCGGCACGACCAGTGCGCTGGGTGGCGGACGCTTGGGCAATGGGCAGTAGCTTCAGGCGGCTCAGACCACTATCGGGATCAAATACGGGTTTGCGGCTGAGACCGCTGTCCACCACTGTGCTGATACCCTCGATGGTCAGACTGGTTTCCGCCACATCTGTAGCCAGCACCACACGGCGGGGATGATCAGGCTTGGGCCGCAGCACCCGGCTCTGGGTTGCAGCATCCATTTCCCCGTGGAATTGCAGTATCTCCATTTCCGACCCAGATCCCGACAGGCTCTCCTGCAGCCTGGCCATTTCTCCCTTGCCTGGCAGAAACACCAACACATCGCCCGGCCGCTCTTTGATGGCGCGATGAACCAGCCGTGCAGTGGCAGGCAGAATATCCTGGCCGGCGGAACGAGGCAGATGTTCAATCATCACGGGATGCAGGCCACCATGGGAAATGATGGCTTCCCCACCAATATGCTCAGCAACCGCCTGCTCATCCAGGGTGGCGGACATCACCAGCAGACGCAGATCCTCCCGCAAGGAAGCACAGACATCCAGGCACAGCGCCAGACCCAGATCCGCCTGTAAAGAGCGTTCGTGAAACTCATCGAAAATCACCAGCCCAATGCCGGACAGTTCGGGATCATGCTGCAAGCGCCGTACCAGCAGGCCTTCCGTCAGCACTTCGATGCGTGTATTTGGGTTGATTCGCCTTTCCATGCGCACTTGATAGCCCACGGTCTGCCCCACTTCTTCGTGCAGCAGATCCGACATGAAAGCCGCCGCCATGCGTGCCGCCGGGCGGCGGGGTTCGAGCATGATGATTTTCTTTCCACCCAACCAGGACTCTTCCAGCAAGGCAAGAGGTACCCTGGTGGTCTTGCCCGAACCCGGCGGGGAAGACAGTACCACATGCCCCCGGGACAGGGCATTACACAGTTGCGGCAAGACTTCTTCTACGGGCAGGGACATGGAAGCGCATCATAACATTGCAGCCTTGATCTGGGTCTATGAACACCAGCCGTGGAGTTGATAGAATGCGTCACTTTCCGCAATCCATCTGCCACAAGCTATTGCGTAATCGTATCTACAGTCAGGCTGTGCCCACGCCCGGAACACCACTTCTGGCGGCTGTTTTTCTCGCCCTGCTGCTCGTTCAGGGTTGCGAACAGACGCCGCTGGTGGAAAGATTGCAGGAGAAAGGCGGGCTGCGCGTTGCAACAGTCACCGGCTCCCTGAGCTGCCATCTTGGAGAAAAAGGACCTGCGGGACTGGAATACGAGCTGGTAAGCAGCTTCGCCCGGGAGCTGAAACTCACACCCAGATTCAGCATCTATCCTACCCGCAAGGCGGCCATTGAAGCCCTGAAAACAGGCAAGGAGGACATGGCTGCAGGTTTCATCATTCCTGTTACCGATGAAGAGCAGGGGCACTATATTTCTACAGGCATAGTACAGACCTCTCCCGCCTTTGCGCATTTCATGGGCAACAAGAGTTTTAACCCGGAAAACATGCCCGAAACCCCTGTCACCATTCCCGCTGGCGGCTATGCGGAAAAACTGCTGGGAAAGAAGCCTGTTTCCCTGCAGCCGCTGGACCGCACTGCAGAAGAAGCCGTGCTATCGCTGGTCGATCAGGGACGGCATCACTATACCCTGACCAGCACGGCGCAGCTCAAAGCCTATGCCAACCTGCTGCCCCGGCTTGTCCCGGGCAGCGCCCTGGAACAGCCTCTGCACGTCCGCTGGCTTTTCCCCCGCTTTTACGACAGTAGTTTGCGGGACCGGGCGGACGTATTCCTTCAGCAACAGGAGAAAAGCGGCCACTTGTCGCAGCTTCGTGACAAATACTTCGAGCACCTGCCAAAACGGGATTTTGTAACCCGCCGGGATTTTTGGAAACATGTACAGGATCGCCTGCCAAAATATCTGGAGCTATTCAAACAGGCGGGAGACGAAACCGGCATAGACTGGCGCCTGTTGGCGGCCATCGGCTATCAGGAATCCCACTGGAACGCCAAGGCCGTCTCTCCCACAGGAGTGCGCGGCATCATGATGCTGACCCAGGCCACGGCAAAACAGCAGAAAATCACCAACCGCCTGGATCCGGCACAGAGCATCATTGGCGGAGCCCGTCATTTGCTGTGGATGGAACAACGCATTCCATCCCGCATCCAGGGAAATGAGTTGCTGTGGTTCACCCTGGCGAGCTACAACATTGGTTATGGCCATCTGGAAGATGCGCGCATACTCACCCAGCGCCAGAAAGGCGATCCGGACAAATGGGAAGATGTAAAACAACGCCTGCCGCTGCTTGCCGAAAAGGAATATTACAAAACCCTCAAGCATGGCCGCGCCCGCGGCAACGAACCTGTAACCTATGTGGAAAACATTCGCTACTTCTACAGCCTACTGGTGTACTGGGACAATCAGACCAATGGCAGGGACTGCACTACACCAGCCAACGACTATTTGCGCCTGGCCCTGAAGAACTGACGCAGCAGGTCTGCGCTTTGCTCCGCCATCAATCCACCTGCCACCTCGGTGCGATGATTGAAACGGCAATCCGATGGCAACAGATCAAATACACTGCCCGCCGCACCGCTGCGGGGATCGCAAGCGGCAAACACCACCCTGCCCACTCTGGCATGCACAATGGCGCCGACACACATGGGGCAGGGTTCGAGCGTGACATACAGGGAGGAACCCGGCAGACGGTAGTTTTTCTGGCGCTGGCCAGCATCACGCAGCGCCATGATTTCCGCATGGGCGCTGGGATCGTGCCGGCCTATGGGCTGATTCCAGCCTTCACCAATAACTTCATCTCCAAGCACCAGCACCGCACCGACAGGCACTTCTCCCCGGGTCTCGGCATATCTTGCCAACTCCAGAGCCCGTTGCAT
>JALWMK010000160.1 GCA_027083925.1 Sedimenticola sp.
CGGAAATACCCATGAACCCGGAAAAAGTGGTCTTCGGTTTTTTTATCGTCCTTTCACTTACCCTGAACTTCGGTTTTTTTGTCGGGGAAATTGATAATGCCGCCCATCACAATGTGTATGAGCTGTTTGGCGTACTCGTGGTCAACATCATCGCTACCGCCCTGAAATTCGGCGACCGCAGCCAGCTGGGAGCTGTGCTGCTGGCCACCAGCTTTGTTGCTGTATTGCAGCTGGTAAGTGCTGCGGTGGTGTGGATGTGGGTGGTGCATATTTCTGGTACCGGTCTGACCCCGACTGCGGTTGCCAGTATTGTCTCACTCAGCGGTGGTGCCATGCTGGCAAATGTTATCTCGGTGGTGCTGCTTATTATCGAGACAGTGATGCTGCGTAGATGAACGTGGTTCTATCAGAGCGTTTTCCGGGATTTCCTCACGGATGAACAATATCGTCTTCCTCGCATTGCGGCGCATGCGCCGTCCCTTGCTGACCCTGGTGCTGGTGTATGCTGTTTCTGTACTGGGGCTGGTGCTGATCCCGGGGCAGGATGACCAGGGCAATCCCTGGCATATGAGCTTTTTCCATGCCTTCTATTTCGTCAGTTTCATGTCCACCACCATCGGTTTTG
This sequence comes from Sedimenticola sp., assembly GCA_027083925.1. Lineage (GTDB taxonomy): Bacteria > Pseudomonadota > Gammaproteobacteria > Chromatiales > Chromatiaceae > Thiolapillus. The sequence continues at coordinate 626 of JALWMK010000160.1, forward strand.
GCGAAATTCCTTATGCGTTCACCAATGGCCAGCGCGCCTGGGTACTGGTGTGCATCTATCTGTCGGTAATTGCCTGGCTGTATGCCATTGGCACTATTCTCACCCTGCTTCAGGACAAGACCTTTCAGCATGCCATACGGGAGCGGCAGTTCAGTCGGCGTATCCGGCGTATGCGAGAGCCATTCTATGTGCTTTGCGGCTATGGGGAGACAGGGCTGGAACTGACCCGCGCCCTTATCGAACGAGGACAGCATGTTGTGGTGCTGGATCGGAATGAGGAAACGATCAATCTGATCAAACTGCAGAACCTGCGGGACTATGTGCCTGCCTTGCGCGCCAATGCACATACGCCGAGATATCTGCTGGAAGCGGGTTTGCGGCATCCTCAATGTGCGGGAGTGGTGGCGCTGACCAACGACAACGAAGTCAACCTGAAAATCGCCATTACCGCCAAGCTTCTCAATCCTGCAACCACCGTAATCTGCCGGGCGGATTCTCACGATATTGAGGCCAATATGGCCTCCTTCGGCACAGATTACATTATTGATCCGTTTGATACTTTTGCAAAACATCTTTCCACTGCCCTGCAAACACCGGGATTGTATCTGTTGCAGCGTTGGCTTACCGCGCAGCCCGGGACACTTCTGCCTGATCCGGTATATCCACCTACCACCGGGCACTGGATCATTGGAGGCTATGGGCGGTTCGGCAAAGCGGTTTTTGCACGCCTGAGCAAAGAGGATATGGCAATCACGGTTGTCGAGGCCACACCAGGGAAAACCGGGGAGCCAAAGCAGGGGTTGATCAAAGGGCGGGGTACAGAAGAGGAAACTCTGCTTGAGGCGGGAATCCATAACACTGTAGGTATTGTCGCGGGCACGGACAATGATGCAAATAACCTGTCCATCATCATGACGGCCCGCGCCATGACCAACAGGCTATTTGTTATTGCACGGCAGAATTACCGCAAAAACGATGCACTGTATGAAGCAGTCGATGCGGATATGGTTATGCACCCCAGCGCTATCGTGGCCGAGAAAATCCGGGTGTTGCTGGCCACCCCCATGCTGTATGAATTCATGAGCCTGGCAGCCTATAAGGACGAAGACTGGGCCTGCCTGCTGGTCAGCCGTATTGCCGGCCTGGCAGGTGACCGGGTGCCGGTAATTCAGGAGGTGGTTATTGGCGACGAGGGACATTGTGCGATACGGGAGGTGCTGGAACAAGGGGGTATGGTGCGCCTCAGGGACATCATGCGCCATCCATCAGACAGAGCGCGCACGTTGAACTGTATTGCGTTGCTGCGCATCAGCCGCAACAGCCGCGAATTGCTGCCGGAAGAGGATACTTCCTTGCTGTTGGGCGACAAGTTGCTGTTTTGCGGCACCCGGCAAGTATTTTCCACCATGGAATGGACGCTTTGCCATGAGCCAACTCTCGACTACATGCTCACCGGAAAGGACAAACCGCGTAGCTGGATATGGCGTAAATTTGCAGGAAGGAGCAAACAATGAACTGGGATACCCTGGCGGAATCGTTCTCCACGATGGATCTTTTTCTTCTCGGCGCCAATCTGTTGCTGTTACTGTTCTCCCGCCCGTTGCTGAAATTTCTCTTTCCTGAAGATGATGACCAGCAAAGCTTCCGCTGGCGCTTGAATGTGTTTCG
>JALWMK010000161.1 GCA_027083925.1 Sedimenticola sp.
GTCGGGGTTTCAGGAAAGGGTTCTCATGGTACAGAATTTCCCGTGGGAAGTAATGGCATAGTGCATCCATGGATAATGTCCGAGTATTTTGGTTGGTATTAGCCTGCCGGTGGTGTAGAATCGCGCCAAACTGAAAGAATTTGTATGCCCTCGCGGCAGGAGTCTCAATATGTCGGAAGTGACCAAAGAAGCAATCGAAGAAGCCCTGAAAGGCTATGTCGAGCCGAACATGGGTAAAGATCTGGTCAGTGCCAAGACTGTCAAGGACATCCAGATCGATGGCGGCAAGGTCAAGCTGATCGTAGTGCTGGGTTTTCCGGTGAAGAGCATTGCTGATGAGATCAGGCGGGGCATCTGTGACGCGGTAATAACCGCAGATGGGGTCAATGACTGCGAAGTGGATCTGAGCTGGAAGGTGGAAGCCCATTCCGTGCAGAAATCCCTCAAGCCCATCGACAACATCAAGAACATCATTGCCGTGGCCTCCGGCAAGGGCGGCGTGGGCAAGTCCACCACCGCCGTGAACCTGGCCCTGGCCCTGTCCCAGGAGGGCGCCAAGGTGGGCATCCTGGACGCGGACATCTATGGCCCCTCCCAGCCGCGCATGCTGGGTATTTCCGGTCAGCCGGAGTCCAAGGACGGCAAGACCCTGGAGCCCATGAACAGCTATCACCTGCAGGCCATGTCCATCGGCTTCCTCATCGACGAGGAAACCCCCATGATCTGGCGTGGCCCCATGGTGACCCAGGCCCTGGAGCAGCTGCTCAACGATACCAACTGGGCTGATCTGGATTACCTGATCATCGATTTGCCCCCTGGCACTGGGGACACCCAACTTACCCTGGCGCAGAAAGTGCCGGTCTCCGGCGCTATCATCGTCACTACGCCCCAGGATATCGCCCTGCTGGATGCACGCAAAGGCTTCAAGATGTTCGAGAAGGTGGAAGTGCCCGTCCTTGGCATCGTGGAAAACATGAGCATCCATATCTGCTCCAGCTGCGGTCACGAAGAGCACATCTTCGGCGAAGGCGGCGGCAAGAGCATGTCCGAACAATACGGCGTGGATTTCCTCGGTGCGCTGCCCCTGGAAAAACGCATCCGCGAGGAAACCGACGCAGGCAAGCCAACCGTAGTTGCCGAGCCCGATTGCCGTACATCAGAGATCTACCGCGAAATCGCCCGCAAGGCAGCCGCCAAACTGGCCGTTCAGGCCAAGAGCTATGCGGCCAAGTTCCCCAATATCGTGATCCAGAACAACTGATTTTCTGCCTGATCTGTCCGGGGGATTGGCAGTTATAAAAACCCCTTGCCATTTGCCTGGCAGGGGGGCTTTTCCATCTTATGGGCATAGCTTTGCTGAGGATTATTTGATAGGGTGGTGAAAACACACAAGGGTACCCCTATCAATTGCCATACCGGCCCGCGCCTGTGTCTGAAGTTTCCAAGAACTCATGGGTTCCGGCCTCGGCAATTGCTCCTGCGTTGTTCTACTAAGATGCATTCCTGTATCTATCCTGCATTGCTCTATCTTCACCTATCCAAGGGTTCGTGCATGGGAATGACAGTTTATAGAGGTTACTTTTTCTTCATCCTCGTTATACCCACTAAGGAGATTTAGGTGGTGCTGGAAAATAAACAAAATTCGCTGATACTCGGTGTGTTCCTGTTTTTAGGACTGAGTTCTCTTGGCTACCTGCTGGGAAATTCAGCAATAAAATTCAAAGAATATGAAAGAACGGTAACTGTAAAAGGTTTGTCTGAAAAGGAATTTGAATCCGATATTGTTATTTGGCCAATACAATTTACGGCAGCGGGAAATAATCTCGAAGAGTTGTATGAGGATATTGAAGGGAATACGAAGAGTATAAGTGAGTTTTTGTCGGGGAAGGGAATCTCCAAAACAGAGATTTCTTTTTCTGCTCCTTCAATAACCGATAAATCTGCGCAACAGTATGGGGATCAGACTAAAGCCGAGTTTCGATACACTGCCATTCAAACGGTAACGGTGTACTCCAAAGATATTGATTCTGTTAGAAAGGTAATGGGGCAACTATCAGAGCTGGGAAAAAAAGGGATCGCGTTTACAGGTGGGAACTACGAATCTCAAACCGAGTATCTATTTACTCGCCTAAACGAGATAAAGCCTTCAATGATTGAAGAGGCCACTCGTAAGGCGCGAGAAGTTGCGGAAAAGTTTGCGTCAGACTCGAAAAGCACTCTAGGCAAGATCAGGAAGGCTACTCAAGGGCAGTTCAGCATCAATGCACGGGATAAGAACAAT
>JALWMK010000162.1 GCA_027083925.1 Sedimenticola sp.
ATATCCACAGCTTTTACTCTACCATGCCAATCGGCGCCCGGAAGGAGAAAACCATGGCCTTACCATTACGCATCAAAAGCCACTGGAACAAGGATGGCGATCATTCACTGGATGAAATCGCCGGCGCACTGGCTTACATCAGCTGGCGGCTGGCCCAGAGCAAAGCCATCAATTTACACGGGGAGGACTTTGTTTATGACAATGACAGGCAACGCATGGCTGTCATCATCGAATATCTGGTTTTTCAGCTGCAGATCATCGACCGTCTGGCCAGGCAGGATCTCAAGCTGAACGATGAAAACCGCCAGCAGCTGGTCTTTGCCGTTGCAAGAAAGCAGGCAGATATCATTCAGGACAACAGCATGGATCTGTTTGGCCCGGGGGATTATATGCAACCATTTGTGGAACTGGTTAATTTGCGGGCTTCAGAGTATGCAGATTACCGTTATACGGAAGACGGGCCTTCCTACCCCTTTCTGCGGCACCTGGGTTACGAAATACAACAAATCATGGGGGAATCCCAGGAGAATCGCTGGGTGATCGATCAGGTCATGGACAGGGATGGCCCGGAAATCGACCGCAAGATCACCCCGGCAATGCGGGATCTGTTTGAGTAACGGCAGCGGGCAAGAGAAAAACACAGACAAAACAAAGGCGGGGGAAACCCGCCTTTGTTTTGTCTGTCCGGAAACGATCCGTCAGCTTTTAACCCATTTGTCCAGGTTATCCAGGTTCTTTTCCCCACCATCGGCATAACCTGCTTCGTAGGCTTCGTTCAGCCGCTGCTCTTCACGCTCGGGATGATGCAGAAAACCTGCCTGCCAACCCAGGATATACTCATCATCGACACCCATACTTTCCATCTTTGTAACGGCATCGTAGTAAAACTGGCTCATATCCGGTCTCCGAAATTTTTTGCGTTAAGTTAGTGCCTTACAGCCCAAGGCCGGTTCATTCTGCCACGCCTTGCCAGCTGCAACAAGAATCTTGTTCAAGTGAAATCCACCGCACCTCTCCAGCAACGGAAACATGGCAGCGAATACTGGGTATTAGAATACTCTGTTTTTCTTATGTCTTGCAAGTCACGCGGACATATTCAGGCATAAATACAGCCTATGGCCTGAAATCGTGAACTCATCGAGGAATCTATCAACCCGGCCACCAAATATGTCGTCCTCAGTGCTTCAAACAGGACGCGTATCAAGGCGCGGCTTGCAGGCAATGGTCAAGTCCTTGTCAAAAGCCGCAAAGCTTCCGCTTCCGCTCCTGACCTGCATCCGTGTAGGCCACACCGATACGCATTCTGTTTGAAGCACCTAACCAAATTGATAATGCAAGACAGGGCGGCTGAGGGCGATATGTTTGGTGGCCGGGTTAATAGTATACTGCACGATAAACCACGCCTGACCGGAGAATATGGCTGCAGTTTTTCATTCCGCTATCCGGCGGTCTTGCAGTGGATTGACGAACAGCCAGCCAAACCAGGGATGCTGGCGTGTTTTTCTGATTTGGAAAACCGGCTTCCGGAACTTGCGCCCCCCTGCCCTGTCTTGTGGTTAAGAAAAAATAATGGCTCCTGTGGGGCGACACATACAACTCAACCAATGATCATTACCCACCTTCATCATCGCTGCCTGACGTTTGTTCTTGGTTTTTGCCTGAGCCTGTCTCCATTCCAGGCATGGAGCACCAGTGGCGATAACCTGCCCGACATCGGCGCCGCGTCGGGTAACATGTTCACCCCTGCCCAGGAAAAACAGCTGGGTAAAACATTCATGCGGTACATCCGGGCTTCCCAGCCTGTTATCACCAACCCCCTGCTGGATGACTACATCAACAAACTGGGAACCGCCCTGGTAGAGCACAGCCAGGGGCAAGGCTCAAAATTCACTTTCTTCCTGGTAGACAGCCCCCAGGTCAACGCTTACGCCGGGCCAGGCGGTTACATAGGCATCTATACCGGTCTTGTGCTCACCACAGAGTCTGAAAGCGAGCTGGCCGCAGTGCTGGCACATGAAATTACACATGTAACGCAGAAACATTTACAGCGCGCCTGGTACGCTGCCAGTAACATGAGCCTGATTCAGGGAGCCGCCCTGATCGCCGCCATCATCCTTGGCGCAGCTGCGGGGGGCGATGCCGCCGTAGCTGCAACCATGGGAACCCAGGCAGCCATACAGCAGCAGCAAATCAACTTTACCCGTCACAATGAGCAGGAAGCGGATCGCCTCGGCATCAATATCCTCCATGAGGCCGATTATGATCCCCGCGCCATGCCCAGCTTTTTTACCCGCATGGGCAGAGCCAACCGTAGCTATGGCAGAGAACTCCCCGAGTTTCTGCGTACTCATCCGGTAACCAATTCCCGTATTGCCGACTCCCTTGGGCGCGCTGAAAAATTCCCCTATCGGCAGCGGCCTGACAGCAACCGTTATTTGCTGCTAAGAGCCGCTTTGAAAGAACAGGCTTTCGTCAAGCCCGAGCAGGCAGTGACTTATTTTCGGACAATACTAAAAGAAGGGCGTTACCGCAACCAGGCGGCAGCCCGATACGGACTCAGCCTGGCACTATTGCGCAACGACCAGTACGAGGAAGCCTCTGCAGAACTGAGCACATTGATGCGAAAACACGCTGACACACTGGAATTCGTCATCGCTGCTTCACAGGCCGATATGGATGCCGGCAGAAAACAACGGGCGATCGAACGGCTGGAGCAGCGCTCACACAAATTCCCGTTGAGCTATCCTCTGCAGGTAACCCTGGCTGAATTTTACCTGCAGGCGGGAAGAGCAATAGATGCCTACAAGAAACTCAAACAACTGGCTTCCCTGCAACCGGAAAACACCCGGACGTTTAAACTACTGGCAAAAGCAGCAGCAGCCCTTGGCAACAAGGCGGAAAGCCATGAGCACATGGCCACACATTACTATCTGATGGGCGCCCTGGAACCCGCACTTTTGCAACTGAAAATCGCGCTGCGCACTCCTGGACTGGATTTCTATCAGACAGCCAAGCTGGAATCACAGCTGAAAAAAGTACAGGCGGAGGTAGACGAGCTGAAGAAGGAACGCAAAGAATAATGCCCTTGCAGCTGCGCCATGCAGCTGTTACTGCGCACCAGCGCCCGGATAAAATGAAAAACAGGAAGAATTCTACCGTCTGGATCAACTCAAACCACATTTTCACTATGGCAACAAAAAATATTATGGTAAGTTCCGCTACGGATACCACGAAAACATGTAAGGAGAGTTACTCAAATGAAAAAGAAGACTGCCAAAAAGATGCTTCCCAGGAAAGCACAAAAAAAACTGACCGCTATTGCCAAGAAGCAAACCAAAAGTGAAATCCTGACCGCAATCGCAGAAGATACAGGAATGGCCAAAAAAGAAGTTGCCTCTGTATTCGCCTCCCTGAGCGGCCTTATCACCAGACATATCAAAAAACGCGGTTCCGGTGAATTTACCATTCCCGATACCGGCGTAAAAATCCGTCGCGTGAAAAAACCCGCCCGCAAAGCACGCATGGGCCGCAACCCTGCCACTGGCGAAGCCATGAAAATCGCAGCCAAGCCAGCCAGCACTACCGTAAAGGTAACTGCGCTCAAGGCACTCAAGGATACGGTGTCAAAGTAACCGGCAACCCTCGCTATGCACTCACACAGCCGAAGTCCTGCGTTATTATCAACCCGCATATCGTCCTTGCCGGCATCACGGTCTTTTCGACCTCCGGGTTAAACAGGTTTTCAATACGCCGGTCTGAGCTGTGGTGTCATCTTACGGTCGCAAGGTGCTTCGCAATCGTGGGCAGGTTACCTCATTCTGGGTCATTGTTAACCCGGCGGGGGAATAGCATGACCTGCCCCCTCGACTATGGCTCTGTGTCGGGTTTCCATCTCAACATAATCCATGTGGCTTGAGATGAGCAGGTCAAATCACTGTGCTGGAGCATTATGGGCGCCTCTACGGTTAACCCGGCCACCAAATATGTCGTCCTCAGTGCTTCAAACAGGACGCGTATCAAGGCGCGGCTTGCAGGCCATAGCAAGCCCTTGTCAAAAGCCGCAAAGCTTCCGCTCCTGCTTACGCTCCTGAACTACATCCGTGTAGGCCACACCGATACGTGTCCTGTTTGAAGCACCTGACCGATTGAAATCAAATGACAGGCCCGAATGTACCGGCCCACAGACACTGCATCGGCAACCGGAATTTTGACTTGATCAGGGATTTCCCAACCTGCCCTCACGCAAGGTCAATACGCCATCACGCTGTATCAGTTCCAGATTTTTCAGAAAGCTCATGCCCAGCAATACCTGATTGGCGGGCTGAAGCTCGGGAAGAATGGTGGCGCGAACATTGTGCATTTCAATTACACCCAGGGTTACACGATCCAACACGGTCTGCCACACTGCCACAACGCCATTGGCGGTATGGCTGAAAGCACCGCCGCGCTTTTCCAGGCCCAATCTGTTTGCCAATGCCTCCGAGACGGCAACATCCGTTGCGCCTGTATCCAGCAGGAATACCACGGGATGCCCATTGATCATGCCACTGGCGACATAGTGGCCCTGGGCATTTCGCTCCAGCACCACCTCCCGCACTCCCTGGGATGAAATGCTTCCCCCGGGAGTTGAGTTCGGGTTTTCACGTTTTTCCAGCACCTGTCCAAAGAAAAGCGTCAGCAACAGCAGCAACAGAATCCAGGCGGCAAAGATCATGCCTTTTCCCAACCCCTGCCCCGGGGGAGATGTCACCTGCTTCCCCTCCTGCACAAAAAAAGCATTTACGAGCCAGATGAGATCTGGCGATAAGGGCGGGCAACTGGCTGTTGGTTGTGCCCCCTTGGCATATACATGGTCTGGCGGAACTGGCGGCGATAATGAACTACCGCACTTTGTCCATTGGCCATTACATCATATACCTTCCATCCCTCACTCGCCTTGTAAAAACGGAAGTCCAGACGGGCAGGATAGCCTTGCGGCCCAATGATTGCCGTAGTTACAACGCCGGTGCGGCCATCAGCATGCAAGTGCTGGGAGATAACATTTACGCTTTGGTTGTTGTAGCTGACCAGTCTTTGCACCATGGTGGAAAGAAACTGTTGCTTGATACGCTCAGCCATGCGTGACCGCTGACTGGCGCTCATGTGACGGTACATGTTCCCTGCGGCAGATTTAGCCATGTAGGAAAAATCAAAATACGGTGCAATCTCTGTATCCAGGTACTGCCCCAGGGAACGTGCGTCCAGGTCTGTACGGCGCAAATGCGCAAGCAAACGTCCCATACCGTCTTCGAGTAACGCTGCCGGGCTGCCTTTGGTGATTTCCGGCATCACCGGCCTGGGCATGGGTGGAACATATCCATAGGCAGGCGCACCAGATTGCGCCTGTGCAATCCCCATACTCACCACCGCCAATACGGTAACAGCTGTTTTTTTCATTGACTCTTCCTCCTCTGCTTTGCTATCGATTGCCTTGGCAACTGATAATCTTACGATAGATACCAGAAACTTTTTAGGGATTCTTTACTACGTCATCCAGCCCCAGTCCACCCCAAAGCTGATCAATTTTCGTCCGAACCGCCTTGTCCATGACAATGGGGCTGCCCCATTCACGGCTGGTTTCTCCCGGCCATTTATTGGTGGCGTCGAAGCCGATTTTTGAGCCCAGGCCGGAAACCGGCGAAGCGAAATCCAGGTAATCGATGGGGGTATTCTCCACCAGAGTCACATCCCGAACCGGATCCATGCGCGTAGTCATGGCCCAGATTACATCATTCCAGTCCCGTGCATTGATGTCATCGTCCGTGACGATCACAAACTTGGTGTACATGAACTGCCGCAAAAAGGACCAGACCCCAAACATCACACGCTTGGCATGGCCAGGATACTGTTTCTTCATGCTCACCACTGCCATGCGATAGGAGCAACCTTCCGGCGGCAGGTAAAAATCCGTGATCTCCGGAAACTGTTTTTGCAGAATGGGAACGAACACTTCATTCAGCGCCACTCCAAGAATCGCCGGCTCATCCGGTGGCCTGCCAGTATAAGTGCTGTGATAAATCGGATCAGAACGGTGCGTAATTCGCTCGATGGTGAACACGGGGAAGTCATCCACCTCATTATAGTAGCCGGTATGATCGCCAAATGGCCCTTCCGGGGCCGTATCATCCGGATGGATCACCCCCTCCAGCACATACTCTGCAGATGCCGGTACCTGCAAGTCGTTTCCCAGGCTTTTGCTGACTTCGGTGCGGGAACCACGCAGCAAACCAGCAAAAGCATATTCCGACAAGGTATCGGGAACCGGCGTCACCGCCGCAAGAATGGTTGCCGGGTCGGCCCCTAGCGCTACGGATACGGGAAAGGCCTCTCCGGGGTGAGCCTGCTGCCACTCACGGAAATCCAGGGCGCCGCCACGATGCGCCAACCAGCGCATGATGACCCGGTTACGGCCTATCACCTGCATGCGATAGATACCCAGGTTCTGACGCGGCTTTTCCGGCCCCCGGGTAACCACCAGCCCCCAGGTGATCAATGGCCCGGCATCTCCCGGCCAGCAAGTCTGTACGGGTATGCGGGACAAATCCACGTCATCACCGGCAGATACCATTTCCTGACAGGGAGCCGATTTGCGCTCCCTGGGCGCCATGTCCAACACCTTGCGATACAGGGGAAGTTTTTCCCAGGCATCCTTCATGCCTTTTGGGGGATCCGGCTCCTTGAGCGTGGCCAGCAATTTTCCCACCTCACGCAATGCAGTTACCGAATCTTCTCCCATGCCCATGGCGACCCTTTTGGTGGTGCCGAAGAGATTGGTAAGCACCGGCACATCGTACCCACGGGGGTTCTCAAACAACAGGGCCGGGCCACCGGCGCGCAGCACCCGGTCGCTGATCTCCGTCATTTCCAGTACGGGATCTACTTCCGCCTGAATACGCCGCAGTTCGCCCTGCTGCTCCAACTGAGCAAGGAAGTCTCTAAGATCCTGGTATTTCATGCAGACATGCTCTCCCCATCAATCCGGCAACCCGATATATTCGGTTGCCGATGAAATGATCTCCTCCCAATCCGGCAAATCGGTATCGCATTGCGCCATGATAGAGGTGTTACCAACGATCACGAGCATGGGAGAAGACCATGAAGCAAGATTACGACAATTGGATTGGATCTGACAAAGAATGTTTTTTATGCCGTGTGTTGAGATGCGCACGGTAAACGCCGACTGCAACGCAAACCGCTGTCGTCCTGGCTTGCCCGGCAGGCGCCCTGCCTGGTGGGAATGGAGGCCGGCGCCACGGCCCATTACCGGGGGCGGGAACTGCGCAGGCTGGGCCATGAGGCGGAACTGATTCCAGCTCAACACGTCAAAGCCTGCTTGCGCGGCAACAAAAACGATTACCGCCGTAAGAACGGTCTACATCATTATTCAAAGGCGGGAATAGCGTTGGTGCGGTACCATTTCTTGGTTTCCGGTTCATATTCCCAGGACTGCTGATCCATGATGCTGCGCACCACCTGACGGTCGCGAAACAGGTAGTCGATACGGGCCGTTTGCACAATCTTGTTCTCGCCTGCCGGAGTCGGCGGCACAACCATTTCATATTCGGTTACACGAATATTGCCGGGATCCCTGGCAATGACTTTCTGCTCCGCCACCATGGCCGGGCGCAAGTAGGCGGGCAAGGCCTCCAGCGCACCCCAGCGCACTTCATGGGCGTAGGCCTTCAGACGCTCATGCATTTTCTGGCTCCGGCTCGCTTTCTCTATCGTCCCGCAACCACTGACAAGCAGCGCTAACGACAATATTGCAAGCAGGACAAGTGTTTGTACAGAAACTTTTTTCACACGCCGAACTCCATCCTGAGTGATTCAGCTGGTATTATCCCAGCCCACCCCTGTAATGCAAACAAACAAATCATGCCGGACACCCTTTCCCAGGAACCCATTGAAGCACTCACCATCAACGACAGCAGGATTGCCCTGCTGGGCACGGCGCATGTTTCCAGAATCAGCGCCGAGATGGTGGAGCAACTGATCGAAAGCAATGCCTACGACGCCATTGCGGTAGAACTGTGTCCCAGCCGCTACAACGCCATACTATCACCTGACTCGCTGGCCAGGATGAATCTCATGGATGTATTCCGCAGTGGCAAGACTTCTATGGTGATCGCCAATCTGGCCATGGGGGCCTATCAGCAGCGCATTGCAGAGCAATTCGGCATTGAACCTGGCGCAGAACAGCGAAAAGCCATCGAGCTGGCGCAAAAGCACCATCTGCCGGTGCTGCTTATCGACCGGGAGATAGGCACCACCCTGAAACGCACCGCCGGCAACCTTCCCTGGTGGAAGCGCTGGACGCTGTTCACGGGATTGCTACTGTCACTGATCTCCCGTGAACAGGTGGAAGAGGAAGAAATCGAAAAACTCAAAGAAGGCGATATGCTGGAAACCACCTTCGCCGAGTTTGCCCACGACAGGGAAGATCTGTACCTCCCCCTGATCGCCGAACGCGATACCTACATGGCCGCCAGGCTCACCCAGGAAATCGAGGACAAAGGCCATGAAGACATTCTCGCCGTGGTGGGGGCGGGACATCTCAAGGGCATCCGTGACGAGCTTCGCCAGGGCATCCAGGAACCGGCTGCACGTATTGCGGAACTGGACACACTGCCGGAACCCTCCCGATGGCCAAAAATTGTACCCTGGGTTATCGTGGCCCTGATATTCACAGGCTTTGGCATCGGTTTTTATCGCAGCCCGGAGCTGGGCTGGCAGCTGATCTGGAGTTGGGTATTGATCAACGGCAGCCTGTCTGCAGCAGGTGCGGCGCTGGCGGGCGCTCATCCACTCACCGTGATGACAGCCTTTATCGCCGCACCCATCACTTCCCTGAACCCTACTGTCGGCGCGGGCATGGTGACTGCGGCGGCAGAGCTATGGCTGCGCAAGCCTACAGTGAAAGACTTCGAACAGCTGCGTCATGACACAACGCACTGGACAGGCTGGTGGAAAAATCGCGTATCCCGCACCTTACTGGTATTCCTGTTCAGCACCCTGGGATCCGCCGCCGGCACCTATATCGCCGGCTTCCGCATCGCGGGCAAACTGACCGGAGGCTAGCCCGCAGGTTCGGGATTCCGTCAGTGGTCAAAACGATCATCCAGGTTGACCGGACAAAGCACCTCACGCATGGTGCCGATCAATTCCAGCAACTTGCCGTTACGGATGCGGTAATAGATCCGGTTCGCCTCCTTGCGGGAAGTAACGATATTCTTGTTGCGCAGTTGTTCGAGGTGCTGGGAGATATTGCTCTGGGAGGTGCCGGTACGGGAGACGATCTCCCCCACAGACAGCTCCGTCTCACCCAGGGTGCAGAGGATTTTCCAGCGCAGGGGGTGCGCCATGGCCTTCAGCGCATTGGCCGTCATGGTGGGATCTTCATCCGCAGGAATGCTGGAAACGGTTGGCTTGCTCATGAGATTTCACTCTCTGGGTTCATGGAATCGGCCTCGTCCACTCGACAATAGCCTGACATATTCTTGGCGATACAGATGATCTCGTCAATCTCTCCCTGCTGACTCACAATCGCCGTGCGTGAAAACAGGATGGGAACACGTCTGCCATTCCTGGCAATAAAAGCCGCTTCGATCTCACGCAGGGCGCCGGCCCGGATCAGGGCTTCGAGCCACATGCCCATGAAGGCGCTGGCCTGCTCTTGGCCTTCCTCCTCGAACACATCGCCGATACTCATTCCTTCCAGCTCCTGCGCTTCATAGCCAAGCATTTCACAGGCCGCAGGATTGACCTGTTTGATGTTTCCCTGGGGGGAAAGAATCAGCAATGCCTCTCCCATGTAGCGCAGAATGTTCTCCAGGTGCTGGTTGGCCTGATGGAGTTCTGCAGTGCGCTCCGCCACCTTGCCTTCCAGCATCCGGTTGAGTTCACGCTCTTTCCCGATGAGGCGGAAATAGGTGCTGATCTTGTTCAGCAGCTGGTTGTCGTCGATGGGCTTGAGCAGGTAATCCGCGGCTCCCACATCATAGCCCTTTTGCTGAAATTCTTCGGTCTTGAATGCTGCGGTGAGGAAGATCACCGGTATTTCAGCGGTCTTCTTGTAAATCTTCAGCATTCGCGCTGTTTCAAAGCCATCCATTTCCGGCATCTGCACATCCAGGATGATCAGATCGATATCCGGATTGGCGCGAGCCAGCTCCAGCGCCTGCCTCCCGCTCTCGGCTTCCAGTATCCCTACATCCATATGCCTGCTGACCAGGGAACGCAAGGTAAACAGGTTGTGCTGGTTGTCATCGACGACCAGCAGCTTGAAACCGGCATAGCGATTGCTCATATTGTTCATGATGAAAACTGTTGTTGCAAAATAGCTTTTAGCGCACGGGCATTCATATCCGGCGGCAGCACTACATCTGCCCCATCTGCCTGGGAGTTGTCAGACAACCCTACCATCAGTGCAGATTTTGCAACACCACCCCCCACGATTACTGACAGCCGCCGCCAATCCATGATGTGCTCTCCTGCCAGCACTATATCAATATCCGGTTCATCTTCCAGGGTTTCCAACACCTCCTCTTCATTGCTTGCGGCCAAGACCCGGATATTCCAGGACTCCAGTATTTTGCTCAATCTCAACAGCAGACCAATGTCCTGTTCCACCAGTAACGCCCTGCGCCCGGAAAAATCCGCCGAAGGCGCTTCCTCAAGCGCCAGATCCGGCGCGGCATCCTGCCTGTTTTCAGACAGGATAGTCTTGGGCTGAGGCATTTCACCACACTTCGCCATCAGTAGCAGGGAGAACTGTGCGCCCGCTCCCGGTTGGCTCTCGACATGAATTTCTCCGCATAGAATCGAGGCCAGCTCCCGGCTGATACTCAAACCCAGGCCGGTTCCTCCATAACGGCGGCGGGTGGAACCGTCAGCCTGTTTGAAGGCTTCAAAAATCAGTTGTTGTTTTTCAACAGGGATACCTATGCCCGTATCCCTTACCCAAAGGCGTACTGCAAAAGGTTTACCCGCAGCCGCCAGCCCCAACACAACTTTTCCCTCTGTGGTGAATTTCAGGGCATTGGAAAGGAAGTTTTTCAAAATTTGCTTCAGCTTATCCGGATCCGTGAGAATCTTCACCGGTGCAGAGTCGGCAACATCCAGCTCCAGTTCCAGCCCCTTTTCCTCCAACTGGGGACGCATCAGCTTTACCAGATCCTGCAACAGGGCATACAAATCCACTTCTACCACATTTGGCAACAGACGCCCGGCTTCAATACGGGACAAATCCAGAATATTGTCAATCAGCCCCCGCAGATCAACACTTGCTTCATGAATGACCTGCAGTTGCTGGCGCTGCTCTTCACTCAGTCCCTGCTCCTCCTTGACCAGCAACTTCGAGAGCAGCAGGATGGAGTTCAGGGGCGTGCGCAGCTCATGGCTTACATTGGAGAGAAACTCGGATTTGTAGCGGTTGGATTCCTCCAATGCCCGCGTGTGCCCCTGCAGTTCCTGCAGGTTCTGCGCATGGGTTCGGGACAACATGGAAAGATTCTCGCCCAGTTGCTGAAGCTCCGGGCTGCCACGCCAGCGAAACTGCACCGCTTCCGCCTTTCCCACGATGCCCTGAATGCCTTTGAACAATTCCACGCCATAACGCTCCAGGCGCGCCGCAACGATGCGGGCAAATATACCGATCACCAGCACCAGTACGAAGATAATCGCCAGTACCCGCAGAATCAGGGCATCCCTGAGATCATGAAGAGGCTTGTCCTGAACATACCGCCCCACCCACAGCGGCCGGTCATTCTCCGTTCGCAGCAGGGGAACCCAGATAATGGTTTTCCCGTCATCTCCTTCCCACATGAACAGTTTGCGCATGGAAAACTGTTCTTCCAGCCCCGGAAATTCATCAAAAGCATTTTTCACATGGGGCACAATGCCTGGAGCCGACAGATAACGTCCATCATCATGCACCCACAAGGTTTCCGGATCCCGGCGCACCAAACCGCCGATGTCCACGGTCATCACCACCACCCCGTAGGTGGACTTGCCTTCGCCCGGCCCCAGAGGACTGAGCAGTTGCAAGGTCATGGCGCGGGAGAGGTCACTGGAGTTTTCGTTCACCACCACCGGCGTCAGTAACACGGCAGGCGTGGCAGCCTGCATGACCATGTTGATCGAATCGGGAGGTGGCAAATAAGGCGGAACAGCAGTCGCCCCCCACAAACGGGTTTCCGCATTGCGGGACAGCCAGAATCGCGCCATGCCACTGCGGTCCAGAAAAAGTATATCCACTATATCCAGCTGGTCACTCAGGATACGGTTGATCCATTCTGTATATTTTTGGCGCGCAAGATCGATTCCGGCTTCATCCCCCCCCTGCCGCCCCCCCAGAACCACCCCGGGCTCGGGCAGCTTCGCCAGCAGGCGGATCATTTCATCCCGGCTCGCCAGGTGGGTATCCAGATCCGAGAAATCCGCACGCAGGTTCTGCAGGAACGCCTGGCGATAGAACAATTCCACACGATCCAGCACCAGGGGCAAATTGATCACCACCGCCGCCAGCAGCGGCAGCAGGGCAAAGCCAAACAGAAACAGCAGAATGCGTGTACGTAGAGACATAGCGGCCCAATGCGGTGAAACAGCTTGTCATCCTAGCAAATCCACCGTTGCATGGGGTCGTGAGCGTCCAGAATCCCCAAGAAATACCACTCAAAACAGCCAGGAACCCATATTCTTGCCCCTGAACTCCCGTTGCTGGAGTGTAACGCAAACTGCCGATAATATAGCTGGTCTTTACTTCCAGCCACGAAACCGGACAAGCCTGTTTGTTGCCGAAACATTTCATGGCACTGCCGGTTTCCACTGACCATTTCTGCTACAATGCACGCTGCAATACAGCATTTTCTTCCCTTCTCCGCAGGCTCTACATGTCCACATCTGATCAACCCCTTTCCTTCGAGGAACTGGGACTGCCGCCCGTACTAGGCAAGGCACTGGCCGACATCGGCTACGAAAACCCTTCTCCTATCCAGGCGAGTTGCATTCCACTGCTGCTGGAAACAAAAGACCTGCTGGGACAGGCGCAGACGGGAACCGGAAAAACCGGCGCCTTCGCCCTGCCCCTGCTGGCGAAAATCGACATCAAGCAGCAAACCCCCCAGGTGCTGGTGCTGACACCTACCCGGGAGCTGGCCATTCAGGTGGCAGAGGCATTCCAGACCTACGCCCATCACATGAAGGGCTTTCATGTGCTGCCCATCTATGGTGGTCAGGCCATGAGCCAGCAGTTGCGTCTGCTCAAGCGTGGCGTGCATGTGGTGGTCGGCACACCAGGGCGGGTGATGGATCATCTGCGGCGCAACACCCTGCAGCTGAACGGGTTGAAAACACTGGTGCTGGACGAAGCCGACGAAATGCTGCGCATGGGATTCATCGACGATGTGGAATGGATTCTGGAGCAGGCGCCGGATGAACGCCAGACCGCCCTGTTCTCCGCTACCATGCCGGATGTGATCCGCAAGGTGGCACACAAGCATTTGCACCAGCCAATAGAAGTACGCATCAAATCGAAAACCAGCACCGCAACCACCATTCACCAGCGCTACTGGCTGGTAAGCGGATTGCACAAACTGGATGCCCTGACGAGGCTGCTGGAAGTGGAAAACTTCGATGCCATGCTGATCTTCGTGCGCACCCGCATCGCCACCGTGGAGCTGGCCGACAAGCTGTCTGCCCGGGGCTACGCTGCAGAGGCGCTCAATGGCGACATACCACAGAATCAGCGTGAAAAGACGGTGGAGCGCCTGAAAAAAGGCAAACTCGATATCCTGGTCGCAACCGATGTGGCCGCCAGGGGTCTGGATGTCGGGCGCATCAGCCATGTGCTCAACTACGACATTCCCTATGACACGGAGTCCTATGTGCACCGTATCGGGCGCACTGGCCGCGCCGGACGCAAGGGGGAAGCCATCCTGTTCGTGGCGCCCAAGGAACGGCGTCTGCTGCGCGCCATCGAAAAAGCCACCAGCCACCCCATAGAACAGATGCACATGCCCAGCACTTCGGACATCAACGACAAGCGTGTGGGGAAATTCAAACAACGCATCATTGACACGCTGGCTACGGAGGATCTGAGCATCTATCTGGATATTCTCGAAGGACTCCGCCGGGAAAATGACCTGGATCCCATGCAGATCGCCTCCGCCCTGGCGCTGCTGGCCCAGGGCAGCGATCCGCTATTGATCAAGGATCAGCCCAGAAAGCAGAAAGCACGAAAAGAGCGCAGGGAAGAGCCGGGCAAGGTCGGTATCCGCCCCCCCAAACCGGCATTCTCCACCGAAGCCCAGCCGCTGAAAGAATTTCCTGACCTGGATATGGAGCGTTTCATCATCGATGCCGGGTACAATCATGACGTAAAACCCGGCAATATCGTTGGCGCCATCGCCAACGAAGCCGATATTGAAAGCTGCTATATCGGCACCATCGAAATACACGATGATTTCACCACGGTGGATCTGCCGGAAGGCATGCCAAGGGAAGTTATGGAAATATTGCAGAGGGCGCGGGTTGCCGGGCGCAAGATGGCTTTACGCCCGGCGGATAAAAAACCGCCCAAGGGGAAAAACCTCAAGCAGAGCCGCAAACACCACAAAGGCAGCAGAAAAAAACCAGCCGGCGGAGAGCGATGATTTTACAGCGCCTTTACCAGCGCCAGCACATCCCTGGCATGGGCTTTTGGAACAACTCCATACAGGGCATGCCGAATCACACCGTTCTTGTCGATAACAAAAGTTGAGCGCTGAATACCCCGGCGTTCCACCCCGTCTTTGGTTTTGACCTGCATGACGCCATAGGCCTCGCAGGCTTCATTGTCCGTATCCGCCACCAGTTCGATGGTCAGCCCGTATTTGTCGCGGAAATCTCCGTGACTGATGCAGCTATCCGCACTGATGCCCACAACAAGGGTATCCAGTTCCGCGAAATCATCCATCAATTCACTGAATTCAATCGCCTCCATGGTGCATCCCGGCGTGTCATTCCTGGGATAAAAGTAAACGATCAGGTTTTTCCTGCCCGCGAAATCCGACAAGCGCCACATGGTCAAATCTGCGGTGGGCAACTCGAAATCCGGCGCCTTGTCTCCTTTCTTCAGCATCTTCTCCTCCTCGTATTATTGTTTTGGGCATCTCAAATGATTCGGTTTTTGTCACACCGGCGCACGACGGCGCACAAGAACGTACGACCATTTTCAATGAATATAACCTGAAGGGCACCAGCCAGGCGTCCCGGCACTGCGTTATGCTCCTTGGCACGGGCTGGCTATTCTATCCCCGAGTGACGCAACAATGCTTCAATGCTGGGTTCCCTGCCACGAAAAGCCACGAACAGATCCATGGCATCTTCACTCCCGCCCTTTTCCAGAATGTTTTTCCGGAATGACAAGCCGGTCTCCCGGTCAAATCCCCCCTTTTCCTCGAACAGGGAAAAGGCATCGGCCGAGAGCACTTCCGCCCATTTGTAGCTGTAGTAACCAGCGGCATAACCGCCACCAAAGATATGGGAAAACCCGTGGGCGAAGCGATTCCATGACGGCAGCGTGGTTACCGCCACTTCCTTGCGCACCGCTTCCAGGGTTTTGTAGATACGCCCTCCCTGCTCCGGATCGTATTGCAGGTGGACAAGAAAGTCGAACAGGGAGAACTCCAGCTGGCGCAGCAGCTGCATGGCGGACTGGAAATTGCGCGCCGCAAGCATGCGTTCATACAGGGCTTCCGGCAGGGACTCGCCGGTTTCATAATGGCCGGAGAACAGCACCAGCGCCTCTTTTTCCCAGCACCAGTTCTCCATGAACTGGGAGGGCAGCTCCACCGCGTCCCAGGCCACGCCGGAAATACCGGAGATAGAGGGATAATCCACCTGGGTGAGCATATGATGCAATCCATGCCCAAATTCATGGAACAGGGTCTGCACTTCCTCATGGGTGAGCAGCGCCGGTTTGTCTCCCACTGGAGGGGTGAAATTGCAGGTCATGAAGGCCACGGGCAACTGTTCTTTATTACGGGTCTTCATGCGCGATATGGCATCCGCCATCCAGGCGCCACCGCGTTTATTGGGGCGCGCGTACAGATCAAAATAAAACTGCCCCAGCAGCACTCCGGAATGATCCCGGATCTCGTAGAAACGCACATCCGGATGCCAGGTTTCCATCGTTTCCGTACTTTCCCGAATATCCACGGTGAAAATCCTGCCGATCACCTCGAACATGCCCGGAATCACGCGGGTTTCCGGGAAATAGGGCTTCAGCTCTTCCTGACTGATGCTGTAGCGGTGCTGGCGCAGCTTTTCACTGTAATAGGGGATGTCCCAGGCTTCCAGTTCCGTTACACCATGCCGGTCCCGGGCAAAGTCACGCAATTCCGCAAGTTCTGCTACACCCTGTTTTTTTGCGCGGGCGGCCAGATCACGCAAAAACGCCAGCACTTCCTCTGTGGAACGCGCCATCTTGGTGGCCAGGGAGCGCTCTGCATAATTGGCAAACCCCAGCAGCCCCGCCATTTCATGGCGCAGGGCAAGGATTTCCTCCATGATTTCGCTATTGTCGAATTTCCCCGCATCCGGTCCCTGATCCGAAGCCCGGGTGGCGTAGGCTTCATACATTTCCCGGCGCAACTCGCGCCTGTCCGCATAGGTGATTACCGGCAAATAGGAAGGAAACTCCAGGGTCAGCATCCAGCCTTCTTCCCCCCGCTGGCGGGCGGTTTGCGCGGCCAGCTCCAAGGCCGATGGAGGCAGGCCTGCCAGCAGGCTCTCATCTGCAATCAGCTTGTACCAGGCATTGGTTGCATCCAGAAGATTTTCTTCGTATCTGGCATTGATTTCCGACAGACGGCTGGCGATCTCGCCAAAGCGCTGCTTTTTTTCTGCAGGCAGATCCACACCGGAAAGCCGGAACTCCCGTAACGCATTCTGCAGCAGCTTGCGTTGCGCGGTATCAAGCCCGGAACCGTGCGCCGCAACGATCTGGTAGGCACGAAACAGGGCTTCGTTCTGTCCCATTTCGGTGGCGTATTCCGAAAGCCCGGGCAGGCAGGCATTGTAGGCCTGGCGCATTTCCTCACTGTTCATCACCGCATTGAGGTGGGAAACCGGAGACCAAGCGCGTGACAAGCGGTCTTCCAGCTCTTCCATGGGCTCAATGAAGTTGAACCAGTCCGGCTCCGGCACTTCTTCCAGCAAGGCGCAGATCTGCTTGCGATTGTCCTCAAGCAGGTGGTTGATCGCCGGTTCCACATGTTGTGCGGTAATCCGGGCAAACCGGGGCAGGCCGCTGAAGCTCAGCAATGGATTGGACATGAAAACGGGTAATCCTGAAATGGTCAAAACCGGAATATACCGCATTCGGTGCCGGAAGGATAAGATCATCTACCACTACCTTGTCCCGTGTCCAGGCAGAAAAAAGCCCTGCTATCCGTAAATAGCAGGGCAACCCGGAACTGCTTGACGGCTTTTCAGCGAGCCGTTAAAAAAACCAGTTTCGATTCAACCATCATTTGGCTGATTTGGGAGCATCCTTCATCGCTTCCGCAGGCTTTTCAGCAGACTCATACGCAGCAAACTCTTTGGCGCTGAGGTCACCACTGCCATCGGCATCCAGCTCCTTCCACTTGTCCGCCAGGCCAGGCATGGCAGCGGCCTCGTCCTTGCTGATGAAACCACTGTAATCTGTATCCAGCGTAGAAAAAACATTTCCAGCAGTGGCGGCAACCGCAAACAAGGCACCCATGGCAGCAACAATAATTTTCTTAGACATGATATTCAACTCCTTAACTGTTTTATAAAAAATCAGCAGCCCAGATCAAAACGACCTGACCGCAGAACAGATAAAGCAAACATCGTGCCACAATCAGTTAATATCTGCATAATCAATCAGTTACCAATCGATTCGCTTTTCCTTTAGCCAGCATCTGTCGCTTTCTGGCGACAGTTTTTCCAGGCAATTACGGGAAACCCCCCAGACAAAACCGCAAACTGCTGTCGCTGTTTGGCGACAGTTCGTATCCCGGCCAGTTCTTTGGCAAAATCAGGGCATGTCAGTCAAGCCCGCTACCATTTTGAAATTGACGCTGCTGGGGTTCATCCTGGTTGCGATACCATTGGCCATAGGGCTGCTCAACACCATGCTGCAAGTCGACCGCCTGGCGGCACAGATGCAAAAAGCCGTTCAAGATTCCACCCAGGCAGTGGAATCCGGGCGTCTCATTACCACCCAGGCCTTGAGCATGGAACGCAGCGCACTGCAGTACCTGGTATTGAGAGACGAAGGTATCCTGTCCCGCTACCAGAGCCAGCGCGAATCATTCAACCAGGAAATCCAGCGCCTGCTGGGCCTGCCCCTGGATTCTGCCCTGGCGCAACGCCTGCAACAGCTGCAGGAGCGCGAAGCCAGGCTTTACCGGAAACTCCAGCTGATCACCGGCGAAACAACAGGCGACGTGGAGAAGCTGGACGCAGAAGAACAGCTGTCCAGCCTGGCGGCTTCCATTCCGTTCGGCGTTACCGCACTCATCTCCCGGGAAAGCAGGCGCATGAACAAACAGATCAGCGGCGTCCGTCAGCTGTTGTTATGGCAGGCCGCCGCGCTGATCCCCCTGACACTGCTGATTGCAGTTGTTTTCAGTGTCCTTATCTCTGGCCCGTTGCGGCGTCTGGGCGCCGCCATCCGCCAGCTTGGGTCTGGCGAATTCGATGCCCGCATCAAGGTCAATGGGCCGCAGGATATTCGGGAGCTGGGTGAGCAACTGGACTGGCTGCGGCAACAGCTGGCAGCACTGAACGAGCAGAAAATGCAGTTCCTCCACCATGTCTCACACGAACTGAAAACCCCCCTCACCACCATCCGCGAAGGCGCGGGGCTGCTAAGGGACGGCATTGCCGGGAAACTCACACTGGAACAGCAGGAAATCGTACAGATACTGCACAGCAACAGCCTGCAGCTGCAGGCACAGGTGGAAAACCTGCTGAATTTCAATCTCGCCCTTTCCCAGGAACACCCCCCGGAGCGAAAAACCATCGCTATGGCGCCCTTGATTACCAAAGGACTGGAAAACCACCAGTTGACGTTGAAATCACGGGATATTTCAGTAAACAGCCAGCTCCTTCCACTGTTGGTGAACGGGGACACTGAACAGCTGCAGACGATCATCGACAATCTCCTTTCCAATGCCATCAAGTACTCACCGGAAGGCAGCGAAATACAGATTCACCTGCAGCAACAGAACCAACAGCTACTGCTCGATGTCATAGATAAGGGGGAGGGTATTGCCGATGAAGACAAGCCCCACTTGTTTGAGCCTTTTTTTCAGGGAAAATCACACTCCAGCGGCCCTGTAAGTGGAACCGGGCTCGGATTGTCGCTGGTAAAAAGATATCTGCATTTGCATGGAGGCACCATCAAACTGCTGGACAGCTCCCGGGGAACACATTTCCGGATTACCCTGCCTCTGGCGGTACAGGTAAACAAATCATGATGCGGCTACTATTCCCCCTGACTCTTGTGGTTCTGAGCGCCTGCACTACCGTTCCACCACCGCCCTCAGCGCCCCAACCTCAAGCTGTTGCACGGGTCATCCATACGCCGGCCAGCAACCGCTGCAGCAATCTTCTGGATGATTATGAGACCTCTTCCCTGATGGATGACAAAGGGCGGAAACAGATTCTGGACAGCGTTTCAGGCACCTGGGCACAAACCAGAGACAGCTGCGAACAGCTGCGCCTGGCGCTCTTGCTCAGCCAACCGGGCAGATCGGGCAAGGACCGGAAAAAAGCATTGAGGCTGCTCAAGGAACTACTCAGTGGAGAAAAACCGCTGGACGGGCAGGCGCATCAACTGGCCAGGCTGTTACACGACCAGCTGCAGCAATTACATTCACAGCAATTGAGAACCCTGGAACTCAGGCACCGCCTGAAGGCACAGCATACCGCCTCCCGGCAGCTTGCAGAAAAGCTGGGCAACCTGCAATCCCAACTACAACAGTTGAAGAATATTGAACAAAACATCAATGAAAAGGAACAATCCATCATCACCCCTTCAACCGGCAATATCTCCCATGAACCACCATAGAATCCTGCTGGTTGATGATGATCCCGGCCTGCTCAAACTGCTGTCTCTGCGCCTTGAGGCCAACGGTTTCCAGGTTGATACGGCCAGCAGCGGGCGGCAGGCGCTGGGGAAAATCGACACACTGCGTCCCCACCTCATGATCACCGATCTGCGCATGCAGGGCATGGATGGGCTGGCACTTTTTGATGCCGTACAAAAACACACACCGTCTTTGCCGGTCATCATGCTCACTGCACATGGCACCATCCCCGACGCCGTACAGGCCACCCGCAAAGGCTTGTTCAGCTATCTTACCAAGCCTTTTGACAGCAGGGAGTTACTGCAAGGCATCAATGATGCCTTGAGCCAGTGCTATGGGCATGACAAGCCGGAGCATTCCAGCAACAATGACGAGTGGCGAAGCGATATCATCAGCAACAGCGCAGTGATGGAAAGGCTGTTGACCAAGACATGGCGCATCGCGCAAAGTGATGTGAGTGTGTTGATACAAAGCAGCAGCGGCACCGGCAAGGAACTGCTGGCGCGAGCGCTGCACAGGGCCAGCCCCCGCCACAAGGCGGCTTTCGTACCTATCAACTGCGCCGCCATTCCGGAAAACCTGCTGGAATCCGAGCTTTTCGGACACCGGAAAGGGGCATTTACCGGCGCAGATCGTAACCGCAAGGGTTTGTTTGAAGCCGCCAATGGCGGAACTCTGTTTCTGGACGAAATCGGCGATATGCCGCTGGAGTTCCAGGCCAAGCTGTTGCGCGTACTGGAAGACGGTGAAGTTCGCCCCGTAGGCGCTACGGAGAGCTTCCCCGTGGATGTGCGCATCATCTCCGCCACCCATTCCGACCTGGAGGCAGCCATTGAAGCGGGCGAGTTCCGGGAAGATCTGTTCTATCGCCTGAATGTGGTAATGCTGGAAATTCCACCACTGTCCGAGCGCCGTGAAGACATTCCCCTGCTGGCAAGACATTTTCTGAACCAGGCATGCGAACGGGCGCACTGCCAGGCCAAAACCTTTTCTCCGGAAGCCCTGGAAGTGCTGATGCTGGCGCCATGGAAGGGGAATATCCGCCAGCTCCTCAACGTGGTGGAGCAGGTGGCGGCACTGTCAATGACCGCCATTATTCCCGAGAGCCTGGTGCAAAATGCGCTACGCAACAAGTCCGGCGGCATCGTCTCCCTGGCAGAAGCCCAAAGCAATTTCGAGCGCAATTATCTGGTGGAGCTGCTACAGATGACCGGGGGTAATGTGACCCAGGCAGCGCGCCTGGCAAATCGCAATCGTACGGAGTTCTATCGCCTGCTCCATCGCCACGAGCTGGAGCCGCAAATATTCCGCCACTGAAAATACCCAAAAAAGCGCCCCGATCACCCGGAGCGCCTTTCCTGATGCGGAACCAGACAAGCGTTACTTCAGATTCACGACGGCATCGACCTCAAGCCCGCGCTCTGTTCCCAGCACACGAAAGTCAAGCTTTGTATAAATATCCGCAGCGGCTTGCAGGGATTTATAGGAGTTTTGCATGGATTGATAGACAGGGCTGTTTTCCTGCGTGGCCTCCACCATATTTTTCATCGGGGGACCGATGGTCTGGTACAATTTTCCGGCATCGTAACTCAGGGAAAAGAACGGCGGGATGTCCGCCGCTGGCGCTGATAAAACCTTGTCGATCCCATCGGGCGCCTTTTCGCCTGTCACCAATGCCAGGGCCTGGCCCTTGATAGCAGCAAAAGTCGGGGGCGCCATCGGGGACAATCCTTCCAGCGGAACCTGGACGGGTGTGCCGTCCACGGGAATATCCAGCTGTGCAAGCTGGGGACTGAGCATTCCCGCCATGCTGAACATGCCCTTCGGATCAGCCGCCGCCAGCAGTATCTGGGCGTCTATGGCTTTTGGAGTCATGGTTTGTGTATCCACTTCCACATTATTGACGGTAACGCCGAAACCTTTGATCCCCATTCCCAGCAGCATAGGATTGAACGCCACATCGACGCCCTGCATGGCCTGAGCCAGCTCTTCCTCGTTCACCAACTCACAACCCTTTCCTGTTTCCAGGAAACTGCGCAGCATGGCCTTGATGCCGTCACGAATCTGAGGCAAGTCAAAACCCATGCCCAAACTTACCATACCATCATTGGACACACCGACCCCAGGTACAGGCGCAGACATTTTCTGCAGCCACCCCGCCACACCGGGAGAAGTCTCCACAGTTGCCTTCACTGCATATTTCTGATTTGTCATCTCGGTATAGCCGAAGCTGATCATGGGCACAGACTGGACTGTGGTTTTAACAAAGCCCTGGCAGGCGGCAGACAATTCCCTGGGGCTGGCGCCAAGAGCCTGGAGCACCTGTGCATTAATGCCTTGGGATTCCCCCAGCGCCATTTCCGCCATGCGCACCAGGTCAATATAACCGTCACCATACCCCAGGAATTTGCGCTTGCTGCTGAATTCCTTGAAGGCGCCGGTATCCGCCAGCGATTGATCCGGCCTGGTTTCACCAAAGACCAATGGCAGCATGTCGGTTTCAGACTTGGCCGGCAATACCGCCATGATCAAGTGATCCTTGCCAACCGCAAGGATACCTACCAGCTTATCCAATTCAAAACGGCGATAACTGATATCACCACGAGTCAATTTTTCTGCCTGCATGCCGCTACGTTCTTCTACCCGCGACAAAAAAGCCTCCACTTTTCCGGCATCCAGAACCTCCGTCCAGGCTACGGGCAACAATCCCAGGCCATATATCAAGCTGCGACCATTTATGGGCAAGCCCAGGGACGCCAGTCCCTCTGCACTCATTTTCCCTTCCAGCTCTGCCAGGAACGCATCCACCAGTTTTATCATTTCCGGTTCGGCATCGTCAGTATCTGCGCTGGGCGCCGCCAGCTCTGCACGCAAGGAGCCATCATTCACAGTCGCGGCTGAAGCTTTCAGTATCTTCTCGCTCAACTCCTGGGGGAGTTTTCTGCTGCCGGCAAATACATAGGGCGAATCAGCCGGCACCAGAGAAAGAAGATCGAATTCGGCAATCGCTTCCTCTACCTCCGCCTTTTCCGCCTTGTCAGAGTCGCTGCAACCTGCCACTCCAACCGCCAGAATACCGGCAAGCAAGTATTTGTTCATTTTTCCATACGATAGTTTCATGCGTTTCTCAACTCCTTAAATCCTCAATTACAGTTTTGGTGTCCGGACGCACACCCCGCCACAGATAGAATGATTCGGCAGCCTGCTCCACCAGCATCCCCAAACCATCCAGTGCATGCAGCGCACCGTGTCCCCTTCCCCATACAACAAATGCCGTGGGCGCTGAAGCATACATCATGTCATAAACCCAGGCATTTTTCCCAAGACAGCTGCCGGGAATGTCCGGCACCTGACCGGACAGGCCGGCCGCAGTGCCATTTACAATCAGATCAAACTCTTGCCCCGCCAGCTCATTCAGTCCACAACCGGAAACCGGCCCATGAGATTGCAGTGTTCCCGCCAGTTCCACGGCACGGCCGGCAGTGCGGTTGGCGATCACCAGGCGAGATACGCCTTGTTCCAGCAACGGTCGCGCCACTCCACGGGATGCGCCACCCGCACCGAGCAGCAGCACCCCGGCTCCGGACAACACAAAGCCATGATTCTGCTGCAAATCCCGCACCAGACCAATGCCATCCGTGTTGTCACCGAAGATACGTCCACTCTCCAACATCAGGGTATTCACCGCTCCAGCGGAATCTGCCCCGGGACTCAGTTCATCCGCCAGGCGCCAAGCCTGTTCCTTGAACGGAACCGTTACATTCAGTCCCTTTCCACCAGCGGCAAAAAATGCCCTGACATCATCCGTAAAATCCTCCAGATCTCCCAAAATCCTTTCATAACTCAGGTTCTGGCCTGTCTGGGCAGCAAATTTCTGGTGAATCAGCGGCGATTTGCTGTGCGCAACGGGATTACCGATAACCGCATATTTGTCCATCATACCTGAGGCCGTCCGGGAAAAACGCCAACTATACGGAATTCCACACACTGGATCCAATCCCAAAACACTCCAGGGCAGCTTCTCTTGCGCAAGCGTAATTCACCTTGTAGCAGGCTGTTTGCAAGATTTTCAAAGCTTCCGCTCCCGGCTTGCGCCCCTCACCTGCATCCCTGCAGGCGACGAAGTTCTCGCCGCCCTCATGTGCGTAGATGCCAATCATGAATTAATAGAGGCGCCCTAAAGCCACATTCAGAGTCAGCCAGGCATTCCGGGGCCAGGCGTGCTCCGCTGAGTGAGGCTTTGTTGCTGTTCGTCTTAGTAACAGAGGCACCCTTAATCAGGACTTAAGCTTGGCGGTCTAGAATTACACCCGGAATTCGTTGGTTAAGGTGGTATCTATTACGACAAACACCAACCACATGAAAAGCACTAATGGACAATAATGAAAAGTCAGAAAAACCAGTGCATAAATAGTTGCACCAGCACAAGGAACAAGGTGACTAAAACGAGAACACTTAACCGTTCTGCACTAATGAAGACGCACGCAGTATTAGCTGCCTTTATTTTACCAGTGGCAATTTTGTTTCTTGTTACTGGCGCTCTTTATACGTGGGGCATTAAAGGCGGTTATGAAACAACCACCCATGAACTTCATCTTAAAAAACCTGTTCAAGACGATGTTGTATCACTTACTGAATTAGTAAAAAATGAATTAAAAAGGAAAGATATAGAAGCACCATCAGGCCAAGCTAAAATCAAAAGAATAGGTTCTTCTTTCAGGCTAGAATGGACGGGTTCAAATATGGATATTATTCTTGAGCCAACATCACAACCGTTAATGGCTAAACTGGAAATAAAAAACACAAGCTGGCTCCGACAGTTTGTGCAACTACATAAAGCAAAAGGCGGCACTCCGTTTAAGGTCTATGCCGTTGTATTTGTCACCGCCTTGCTGTTATTGCTTATTTCAGGATTTATTATGGCATGGCAAATGCCAAAGTTACATAAACTGACATTAGTTTCTGCATCTTTTGGCTTAGTTGTATTTTTTGTAATGGTTATATCCAGTTAAGGGCACCACAGCGGACAATTTCCTCTATTTCTTGTAATTGCATATATTCATAAGCAATCATGAAATCACATATTGAATCAACCCAGGAATACAAAAACAAGAACATGAGAATCGTTATCTATACGCATGATACGTTTGGACTCGGCAATATCCGCCGCATGCTATTAATTGCCGAACACCTTAACCATTCAATCAAGGATTCCTCCATACTGTTGATTTCCAGCTCCCCCATGTTGCATGCCTTTCGATTGAGCAAGGGAATTGACTATATAAAGCTACCTACCATATCCCGCGACATACAGGGCGAGTACCAGACACGCACCCTGGGAATGAGCATGCAGGACATGGTGGCAATGCGCGGCAATCTGATACTCACTGCAGTACGTGATTTTTCCCCGGATGTGATTTTGGTGGACAAAAAGCCGCTGGGGATAAAGCGGGAACTAACTGCCACCTTGCAGTTTTTGAAGGAAAAAAGAGCATCCACCAAAGTCTTTCTGGTGCTCCGTGATATCCTGGATCGTGCTGATACCACCCATAAGTACTGGAAGAGAAAGGGATACTTCGACGTAATCGAACAGTACTACAATCAGGTGCTCATCCTGGGCAGCAAAGCAGTTTATGACGCCAGCCGCCTGTACCGATTCCCCCTGGCATGCCAACAGCTTGTGCACTATTGCGGCTATCTGCAGCGCCCCGGGAATGATTTGAAAAACGCAGGGTGGGTGGGCGAGCAGCTGGGCATCGACAAGGAGAAAATCATTCTGGTTACCACCGGTGGCGGTGCCGATGGCGAACAGATTCTGACGCATTTCCTGCGGTTCTGGCAGCATCATGATTTGGGGGAAAATGTCCATGCGGTCATTGTGCATGGACCGGAACTATGTCCCCAGGCACAACGGCAAGTTACAAGCATTGCCACGCAATGTCAGCAAGTAACCTTGCTAGAGTTTACCCCCCATCTGCCCAGCTTCATGAACGCAGCGGATGTTGTTGTCTGCATGGGCGGCTATAATACCTTGAGCGAAGCGCTCTCCCTGAACAAACGCATTCTCTGTATACCCAGAGTCAAACCCGTTCGCGAGCAGCTCATTCGCGCCAGCAGTTTTGCACAGCTCGAATTGCTGCATTTTATCCATCCCGACGAACTTACAACCAGGAAACTGGCTGCCAGCCTGCATCATATACTGGAGCAAGAGCAAACCGTTTCTCCCGTTGAAGCATTGTCCTTTCACGCGCTGGAGCAAATTGAAAAACAGCTGAAGAAAGAGCTGCCAGATCACAACCCGCTGCCCTCCCGCTCGTTTGTGGCCGGAACAACCACGCTTCCGGCTTACAGGCTTTCCAGATGACTGTTGTTGCCCCTCAAATCAAGTGCCGCAACTTACTATTGACCCGGCAACCAAATATATCGCCCTCAGCCGTCCTGTCTGCGCTGGTGGCAAGGCATCAACGCGCCGCTGCAGCCACTCTACAGCAAGTGTTGATAACGCAGTCCACCAGCGCAGACAGAGCAGCCTTTCTTTTTATTATCAATTTGTTAATAAGACAAACAGTAACAAAGCCACATTCAGAGTCAGCACACACCTGAAATCCACCCCAGTCCCGACTGTACAAGAAGAGTCCCGATCATGCCTATCCCAAAATTCCCAGTTGGCTATATCGTCAAACGCTACCCCAGATACTCGGAGACATTCATTGTCAATGAGGTGCTTTCTCATGAGCGTGCGGGCGCCGAGGTTCATATCTTTGCCCTGAGACCTCCAAATGATACGCATTTTCAGGACATCATCGCCAGAGTCAAGGCACCAGTTCACTACCTGCCCTACAACAAGATGAAGCTGGACAACTGGCTTGGAATGATCACGGAACTGACGGGAAAGCTCCCCGGCCTTCGTCGGCACCTGGCGGATAACCTCCATCATGGCGCCCGGGAAATATTGCAGGCTGCAGTATTGGCGGAACAGGTTCAGCACCACGGGATCCACCATTTGCACGCCCACTTTGCCACCTACCCAGCTGAAGTCACGCGTTTGGCAGCCCTGTTTGCCGGTGTGACATACAGCTTTACCGCTCATGCGGTGGATATATTCCACGAAAATGTTTGCACGAAAGACTTGCGTGAAAAATTTTCTGATGCGGCTTTTACAGTTACCGTCAGCGATTACAACCTGGGTTATTTACGCCAACGTCTGGGGACAATCCCCTCGACCATTCACCGCATTTACAATGGCATGGATCTCGATCAGTTTACCTGGCAGTCTCCATTGCAGCGCCCCGCAGAGATCATCGCCATTGGCCGACTGGTGGAGAAAAAGGGCTTTCGCCATCTAATCGACGCCTGCGCCATCCTGCACCAAAAGGGCATCCCCTTTCATTGCCGCATCATCGGCATGGGCGACCTGCGAGAAGTGTTGGCACAACAAATCATACAGAACGGTTTACAGGACGTCCTGGAGTTGAGCGGCCCCATGCCACAAAGTGAAATTCGCGCAAAAATACAGTCTGCAGCAGTTTTTGCCGCTCCCTGCGTGGTTGCAAACGATGGAAACAGAGACGGTTTACCCACGGTGTTACTGGAAGCGATGGCCCTGGGTACACCTTGCGTCTCTACTGCAGTAACCGGTATTCCGGAGGTGATCAAGCATGAACAAACGGGCTATCAGGTACCACAACATGATCCCGATGCCCTGGCTGCGGCGCTGGAAGCCCTGCTGCAGGACGGACAAAAACGCGACTCCCTCGCCCGCCGCGCCCGCCAACTGATCGAGAACAACTTTGATGTAGACCGGAATACGGCACTTATCCGGCAGCAGTTTTTACTCGCCGCTTCAACACCCGCTGTAACCGAACAAAGGCAAGAGGCACTGGTTTGATGCGTATCGCCTATATCTGCGCAGATCCCGGCATCCCTGTGTTTGGCTGTAAAGGGTGTTCATTGCATGTGCAAGAGATACTCCTCGCCTTATTGCAGTTGGGCATGGAGGTAACCCTGTTTACCGCCAAGCTGGGAGGCGATCCCCCGGAAGAGCTGCACAAGCTGGCCTGCCGGGAACTTCCAGCGCCTGCCGAATGCGGGGAAAAACCGGTTCGCGCCCTCCGCGAACAACATGCCATGGATGCCCATGACTGGTATATGCAAACATTGCTGCAAGAAGGTGAATTTGATTTGGTATACGAGCGTTACTCCCTGTGGAGCCACGTGGGAGTGACTTACGCTTCCCGGCATGGAATTCCATCCGTTCTGGAAGTAAACGCCCCGCTGATGGAGGAAGCGAAAAACTACCGCGGGCTGGTTCACGAACAGCAGGCGCAGCGGATCGCCCGGAAAAATTTCCACCACGCCAGCCTGATCTGCTGTGTCTCGCAGGCGGTGGCAGATTATATCCTGACCTTCGCAACCCATGACCAACAACCTGCTTTGCCTGTAATTGTCACCCCCAATGCCGTCAACCCCCAACGCTTTAGCCAACCGCCCCGTGCTCCCGGCACGCACCGGGACGAGTTGGTCATTGGCTTTGTGGGAACCCTCAAGCCCTGGCATGGCATCGAGCATCTCCTGCACGCTTTCGCCCGCTTTCGCCAAGCCAATCCTGCCAGAAAAGCCACCTTGCTGGTAGTGGGCGATGGGCCGCAACGCGCTGCCATGGAAGCATTGGCGGAACAGCTGGATATCAGCAACCATTTGCAATGCGCGGGCGCAGTGCCACCAGCTGAAATACCCGGATGGCTGGCAAGAATGGATATTGCCGTAGCCCCTTATCCACCACTGGACAATTTTTACTTCTCTCCCTTGAAAGTTTTTGAATACATGGCGGCCGGACTTCCTGTTATCGCCAGCGACATCGGGCAAATCAAGGATTTGATTCAACACCGGCGCAATGGCTTGCGGGTACCACCAGGATCGGTGCGTGCATTGACCCAGGCGCTGCAATACCTTGCCGATCATCCACAACTGGCGGCACAACTGGGGAAACAGGCCAGACAACACATCCTTGAACGCTATACCTGGAATGCGGTCGCCAGGCGGGTGCTCACACAGGTGTTTGGCCGGGACAAGCAGACAAAATCCCTTTCCTGCCAGGCCTCCCAGGGAGGAGCAGGCTAATGGCGCGCCCGAAAACCATGCGCACAGCCTTGCCGGGCATTTTGCATTTTGTGCGGTATTTTGCTCCCGCCATCAAGGAGCACAAGGGAACCATCGGCGTGGCGATGATCGCCCTGTTCCTGCAGACCCTGTTCAGCTTGCTGGAACCCTGGCCGCTGAAGTTCGTCATCGACCTGATTACTGATTCACAGCAGGGCCGGACACAGGGGTTGTTGCCAGCGTTCATCATGGAACTGTCAACCACGGAATTTCTCACCTTGCTGGCAATTGCACTGATCATCTTTGCTTCCTTGCGCGCCTTGTTTACCTACATCAGCACCATCGCTTTCGCACTGGTGGGACACCAGGTATTGATGCGGGTACGGGAACAGCTGTTCAAACACATGCAACGGCTTTCCCTTTCCTACCACTCCGAGGCGCGCAGTGGCGATCTGGTAATGCGCCTGCTGAGTGATATCGGCATGATACGCGAGGTCACCGTCACCGCAATCCTGCCGTTGCTGGGCAACTTTCTGGTTCTGGCGGGCATGCTGGGGGTCATGTTCTGGCTGAACTGGCAACTGACCCTGGTTGTGGTCACCATTATGCCCGCCCTGTTTTTCCTGACGCTGTTCAAGAGCCGCAAGATCCAGCAAGTTTCCCGCAAGAACCGCCAACGGGAAGGGGCCATGGCCGCTACTGCATCAGAAACCATTGGCGCTATCCAGACCGTGCAGTCCCTGTCACTGGAAGCGGCTTTTTCCAGCCATTTTTCCGCACAGAACAAGAAAAGCGTCAAGGAAGGCGTCAAGGCGAAACGGCTTGCCGCCAGTCTGGAGCGCTTAGTAGACGTGCAAGTCGCCATTGCCTTGGCGCTGGTGCTCTGGTTTGGCGCCCAGCATGTGCTCGAGGGCACGCTCAGCCCGGGAGAGTTGCTGATTTTCGTTTTCTACCTCAAGCGGGTTTTTCGCCCGCTGCGCGACTTTGCAAAATATACCTCACGACTCGCCAAGGCATCCGCCTCCGGGGAGCGCGTACTGGAGGTGCTGCAGCAGGAGCCGGACATCAAGGATCAACCCGGCGCCTCGGCTGCCCCCCCCTTTCGGGGAGACGTTTGTTTTCAGGACGTTCATTTCGGCTATATTGATGCACACCCGGTGCTCAAGGGCATTGATCTGGATATTCCGGCTGGAGAAACCCTCGCCATTGTCGGCGCTTCCGGAAGCGGCAAGACCACCTTGTCCAATCTGCTGTTACGCCTGTATGACCCCCAACAGGGCAGGGTGCTGATAGACGGGCAGGATGTCCGTGGCCTGACGCTGGCCTCACTACGCGAGCAAATGAGCGTGGTATTGCAAGATGGCTTGCTGTTCTCCGGCACTATCCTGGAGAACATCGTTATCAGCCGGCCCAATGCCACACAAAAAGCTGTCGAAAAAGCGGCACGTATCGCCAACGCCCATGCCTTTATCGAACAGCTTCCCCAGGGATATCAAACCCCCGTGGGAGAGCGCGGCGTCACCTTGTCACAAGGGCAGCGGCAGCGCATCGCCATCGCCCGCGCCGCGCTGCAGGACACTCCCATCCTGATCCTGGACGAACCCACCACCGGGCTGGACAAGGACAATGAACATAAGGTCAGCCTGGCCTTGAAGCGGCTGGCACGAGGGCGAACCACCTTGTACATCACGCATCGGCTGGACGCCGCATTGCAGGCGGACCGGGTTGCCCTGTTCGCCCAGGGGCGCATTCTGGCCTGTACCACACCGCACAAACTCATGGAAACCAATCAGTCCTTCATGGAGCTTTTCCAACTTCAGCAGAACGGCAGGGAGACCCAAACCAACAACGAGGGCGCCTCATGACGCACGCCGATGGTTTATCGACCATGCCAATGGATAAACGCATCAAAGGCTGGAAGTATTTGCTGGATACGCGGCTACTGTTGCAAGAACTGCAAAGCGCCCTGCCTCAAATCAAAATCCAGTCAATCCAGAAACACTATATTCGCTACAAACCCGGCACCAGCCTTCTGGTGTGCTATCAAATGCAGACAGACAGTTGTCGTTATTCTCTTTACGCCAAATCCTATAACGCCAAGTATTCCAAGCTGCCCAACAGCGAGAAAAAGTATTTTGAAGCCATAGTTGGAGGCATTGGGCATCTGATTTTGCCCCGGAAAAATATCGAGATTTACCTGTCGCCCAATGATGCCCGTTTGCGTTCCATTCGGCGCCTGCAAAGCACGCACCGCAGATACGTACTGCTCAAGCGGACGCTCCGGAACGGCTCCGGCAACAAGGATTTCCGCTTTGCCTCCATCAGGACGTTGCAGTACAAACCGGAACGACGCTATGTTGCCTGCCTGACCTTGCCGGAAGGACACAAGGCAGTACTCAAGGCCTACCGGCAACGAGCCTACAAACAAACACTTGCCCACATACAACAATTGGACGCCCTGGGTATTTCATACTTCCCGCCCCTGATTGGGCAGCACAAAGGATACGGCATATTGCTTTTCGAATGGCGCGAGGGAGAATTACTCACCGAGAGCTGGCTACGCACCGATTTTGATACCTCCATACTGGAGAAACTGGCGCGGCAACTGGCCAGCTTTCATCGAGGAACATGGCGGCAAACCATCTCGCCACGCAAAAACGACCTGCCGGCCATCGTAGAGGGCATGAAGTATCTTACACCCCGGCTATATGACACTGCCACCCGCCTGGTTGAGCAGCTGCAGCTGCAGCTGCAGCAAATCCCCGACCTCAAGGCACGCTGCCATGGGGACTTCTATGCAAAACAGATTCTTTGTCATGAAAACAACCTGTACTGGCTGGACCTGGATGACATCTCCCTGGCGCACCCTGGCAGGGACATAGGAACATTCGTGGCTCACCTGCAATGGGATGTATTGCGCCACCGCCTGACGCCTCAGCAGGCGGCGCATTACGAACAGGTATTCATCCACGCCTATCAACGCCATGCAACACAGAAGCTGCCATCGCAACACCTGTACACCCTTGTCGCCCTGCATCTGTTCCAGTTGATCCATCATCCGTTTCGCAACTGCGAAACGCAATGGGTCGAGCAAACGGAAAAAATGCTGGCCTGCATCCAGAAATACCTGCAACAGGGGGTGCATCAGGAACCAAAGAATATCACCCGGGTCCATCCCCGGCATCCCCGTATCCACAACCCGTTTACACTGATAAAAGATGCCACTTTGCACCTCCTGCTCCAGCGGGCGCTTGATCCGGCACAGTGCATACGCTGGTTTAACAAATACCTTCCGGAACATTATATTCAGGCTGTGGAAGAAATTTCGGCACTACGATACAAACCAGGAAAGCGGCTTCTCCTGCGCTACGAACTCATGACTGCCAGCGGCAAACTAACCCTGATTGGAAAGATTCGGGCCAAGGGGCTGCACCGTTCGGCATTTCGTACCAACCAGCAGCTCTTTGAAAAACAGCATGCCCTGTCTGCCGACAAAGGCTGGCAGGTTCCACAACCACTGTGCATGATTCCCGAGTGCCAGATGTGGCTGCAGCGAGAGGTGCCCGGAAATGAATACACACAACTGCTCAGCGAAGGCACTGGAGGAGCCATGGCAGAGGCCATTGCCACAATGAGCTATAACCTGCACCACAGCGGCATCCAGGTCAAAAAAGCACATGGCATGGCACAGGAACTGGAGGTTCTGAAACAGCAACTTTACAAAGTTGCGGAACGACACCCCCATTGGCAATCCGACATCCACAAGCTCTACACGCTACTGCAGCGATATTCACTTCCACTGCTGAACCGGCCCGCCCGCTGCATTCACCGGGACTTCTACCCCGACCAGATCATGGTGGACAACCAGCAGCTTTATCTGCTGGATCTGGATTTGGCTTGCATGGGAGATCCCTGCCTGGATATTGGTAACTTTATCGCTCACATCCAGGAGCAGGCGCTACGGGAAAAAGGTGATTTGCATGCCTACCAGAGCATTACAGAACGCATCTCCGGACATTATCTGCAACTGGCCGGACAACAGCCACAGGACGCAAAAGCCATCGCCATCTATCAATTACTGAGCCTGGCCCGGCACATCGCCATCAGCCAGCGCCTGCCCGAACGCAGCCACCTGACACCCCTTTTACTGACAGCCACACTTGAACAGGTACAAGCAGGACTATGAGTAACCCCTTGATTTTATTAACCCGGCAACCAAATATGTCGCCCTCAGCCGCCCTGTCTGCGCGGGTGGCAAGGCATCAACGCGCCGCTGTAGCCATTCTACAGCAAGTGTTGATAACGCAGTCCACCCGCGCAGACAGGACGGGTTTTCCTTTTAATATCAATTTGTTAGGCGCTTCAAACAGGGCGCGTCTCGGCGTTGCGGCTTTTGACAAGGGCTTGCCATTGCCTGCAAGCCGCGCCTTGATACGCCCCCTGTTTGAAGCACTGAGGGCGACATATTTGGTTGCCGGGTTAATACCAAGACGAACAGTAACAGCCTGTGGAACCTTGTTACTTGCACTGGTGCCCTTGCTCGCTCTCGCCCAGGATGCACAGCAAACCAATGCCAGCAATAACCAGATCATCATCAGCAACCCCGACGACTCCCGGCCAGACGACCAGTTCGCCATACAGGTATTCGGGCGCGACCTGATCATTGGGGGAGAATATGAAATCCGTGCCGAACAACGGGGCAACTATGCCCTCAGCGATACAGACAACGACCGGGAAACCTACCGGCAGAAACTGGAGCTGGAGTTTCGCTACAATATCAGTTCCCAGGTAAAAGCCCTGCTGGAAACCAAACTGATTTCCTCTGCCGATCATCGCGCAGACCGCAGCAGTCATCTCGACACCCTGGAACGAGGGGAAAGCTGGCTGGATGTCAGCCGCCCCCTGGGCAGCCAAAGCACCCTCGGCCTGCGTATCGGCAGACAGAATTTTGCCGAAGAACGCGAATGGTGGTGGGATGAAGACCTGGATGCAGTGCGCCTCTACTATGCCTCTCCACAGCTCAATCTCGAACTGGGTCTGGCCGAAGAACTTGGCGGCAAAGCCACCAACCAGCCCCTGCCGGAAAACAAAAAGGACATCCAACGTGTGCTGGCACATCTGACCTGGGAATACAGCAAAGGTCACAAGCTGGAACTGTTCAGCCTCTATCACGACGACCGCTCCTCCACGCCTGAGGTTGGCGATCAGCTCGCCGCAGACAAGGAAGACACATCCGATGCTCGCCTCATCTGGTACGGCATTCGGGCACATGGCAAAGACAAGATCAAAGGGCTTGGGAAAATCCGCTACTGGGTGGATCTGGGTGCGGTGAAAGGCAAAGAAGATCTGCTGGATTTCGATGATATTTCCGCACGGCGCGTTGAAGTCACCGATGCCGCCCGGAAGAATGTAAAAGGCAGCGCCTTCGACATCGGCGTTACGCTGAAAAGCAAATTGCCAGGACGCCCATCGTTTACGCTAAGCTTTGCCCAAGGTTCTGGCGACAGTAACCCAGACGACGGTACCGACCGCACCTTCCGGCAAACCGGGCTGAACGACAACAACAGCAAATTCAGCGGCGTAGACAGCTTTCGCTACTACGGCGAATTGCTCCGGCCACAACTGTCCAATATCCGCATCAGCACCGCCAGTCTTGGCTATCCGCTGTTTCGCGATAGCTCCATTGAAATCCTCTACCACCGTTACCACCAGATTGACGCCAGCGACCGACTCAGCAGCCGCCTGCGCATCAAACCCGATGGACTTCAAACTCATCTTGGCGATGAAATTGACGTCGTACTGGGGCTGGAGGAGTGGAAAAAACTGGAGCTGGAACTGGTCGGTTCGGTGTTTCGCGCCGGAGATGCGTTTGCAGATCGTGAAGGCGATCTGTCGTATTTCATCAACCTGAAAGTCAACTACAATTTCTAACCTGCGTATTTCGCCAGAATACCTGGGTTACTGGAGGATTGCACATTGAAAATTAGCGTATACGGCACCGGCTATGTAGGATTGGTAACAGGGGCCTGTTTTTCTGAGATGGGCAATACAGTAACCTGCATGGACATTGACGAATCAAAAATCGAGGGGCTGAAAAAAGGCATACTCCCGATTTATGAACCTGGGCTGGAGCAACTGGTGCAGGAAAACCACAGGGAAGAACGGCTGAAGTTTACAGCTTCCATAAAGGTCGCGGCAGCCAACTCCAGCTGTCATTTTATCGCTGTGGGCACCCCCCCCAGAGAAGATGGTTCAGCGGATCTGCTGCACGTTCTGGAAGTTGCGGGGCAAATCGGTCAGCACCTGCAAAAAAAGTACAATGTGATCGTAAACAAATCAACGGTTCCGGTTGGCACAGCAGAAAAAGTTACCAGAATCATCCGGGACAAGCTGGATAACCG
Source organism: Sedimenticola sp. (assembly GCA_027083925.1). GTDB lineage: Bacteria > Pseudomonadota > Gammaproteobacteria > Chromatiales > Chromatiaceae > Thiolapillus. The sequence continues at coordinate 35,642 of JALWMK010000162.1, forward strand.
GGGCATTTCCGGCATTGAGTTTGATGTGGTCAGCAATCCGGAGTTCCTTAAAGAAGGGACGGCCATAACCGACTTTATGCACCCCGACAGGGTTGTTATTGGGACCAACAGCAGCAGGGCGGAAAAAATCATGCATGGGCTCTATTCTTCTTTCACCCGCGTCCATGACAGAGTCATGGCGATGGGCATACGCGAAGCCGAGATGACCAAGTACGCCGCCAATGCGATGTTAGCCACGAAAATATCCTACATCAACGAAATCGCCTCTCTGTGTGAGGAACTTGACGTTGATGTGGAACAAGTGCGTGCAGGCATCGGTGCAGACAAACGCATTGGCTATCATTTTATTTATCCAGGTTGCGGTTATGGCGGCTCCTGTTTCCCAAAAGATATACGGGCGCTGCAAAGAATGGCCGCAGAGGTCGGCTTCACCCCCCATGTGCTCAATGCCGTGGAAACCAGGAATGCAATACAGAAAGAAAGCCTTTTCAACAAAATCAGCGCCCATTTTGGCCATGATCTCCAGGGAAAAACCATAGCGCTGTGGGGCTTGTCCTTCAAGCCCGGCACGGACGACATGCGGGAAGCGCCATCCCTGGTGCTAATCCGCTCACTCCTGAAAGCCGGAGCATCCGTCCAGGCTCATGACCCTGTTGCAAACCAAACTGCCAGAGAAGAGATGGACAAGCAGTGGATAACACAGCATCGCATCAGTTTTTTCGACCATCAGTATGATGCGCTGAACGGGGCTGATGCTCTGGCGCTCGTCACAGAATGGAAACCCTTTCGCAACCCGGACTATGAAATAGCCATGAATCGTTTGAACAGTCCCGTCATATTTGACGGGAGAAACCAGTACAACCCGAAGCATTTGAAAGAAATGGGCTTCAGATACTACGGAATTGGCAGGTAATAAAATACAACCTGAATCCGTGGGTTCAGGGCGGATGCAGCGCGTATGATATTGATTCCCCGGTGGGATCAAAAAATCCTGGCTTCACCCTCAGGTCAAGCGGGCAATTTTTGAACCGCCGGGGAACCTACAGCTTGCGCTATGCGCCGTCATGAAGCCACGGATTCAGGTACAAGACACCCTGTCGACACAGGAATGTGCTGAAGAGCCACCGGCTGACCACTCATAAACCCGGCCACCCTTTGCGCCGTATAACAATTTTCTCCATGCACATCAACCTTTTATTTAAAAAAACAATCCACAAACTCTTGTCCCCAAGCTCTTGCTTCTGGAGTAAAATTCACCAAAATCATTCCTTGTTTTCACTTAGGGGCTCCGGAGCCGGTTCCGGAATGTAGGGGGACGCAACCGCATGGAACTCAAGAATATCAACCAAATAGAAACTGCTGCCCAATCCGGACGACCGGAGCTGTTCCGCCTGGGCGTTGGACTGATGTTCATCATCCTGATCATGATGTTCACCGGCTACCAGTTCACCGAAATCCACAACGGCCTGATGCTGGTAGCGGCAGCGATGATTGGCGGCTACATGGCCATGAACATCGGTGCCAACGATGTGGCCAACAATGTGGGGCCCGCCGTAGGCTCACGCGCATTGACCCTGGGAGGTGCCATTTTCATGGCGGCCATCTTCGAGGCGGCGGGAGCACTCATTGCCGGCGGCGAAGTGGTAAGCACGATCAAGAAAGGCATCATTGACCCGGCGCTCATCAATGATTCTGACGTGTTCATCTGGGTCATGATGGCAGCATTGCTGGCTGCTGCGATATGGTTGAACATCGCCACCGCCTTGGGCGCGCCTGTTTCGACCACCCACTCCATCGTTGGCGGCGTGCTGGGCGCGGGCATTGCCGCTGGCGGCCTGGGCATTGCCAACTGGGCAAAAATGTCCACCATTGCCGCCAGTTGGGTAATCTCTCCTGTACTTGGCGGGCTGATTGCCGCAGCCTTCCTGTATCTGATCAAGCGCACTATCACTTACCGAACCAACATGATCCAGGCATCCAACCGGATGGTGCCGGTACTGGTGGGGATCATGACCTGGGCCTTCAGTACTTATCTCATCATCAAGGGGCTGAAAAAAATCTGGAAAACAGATTTTTTCAGCGCCCTGGGTATCGGCCTGATCATCGCTATTACCATCTTTGTTATTGTCAGGCCTTTGATCGCCAAGCAGTCGAGCAAACTCGCCAACGAGAAAAGCAGCGTCAACAGGCTGTTTACCCTACCCCTGATTTTTGCAGCCGCACTATTGAGCTTCGCCCATGGCGCCAATGACGTGGCCAATGCCGTCGGCCCCCTGGCCGCCATCAACGACGCCATCCTGCATGGCGGTATAGCAACCAAGGCTGCCATCCCGCTGTGGGTCATGATGGTGGGCGCCATCGGTATCGCCATCGGCCTGGCGCTGTATGGCCCCAAGCTGATTCGCACCGTTGGCTCGGAAATCACCGAGCTGGATCAGATGCGCGCCTTCTCCATCGCCATGGCCGCCTCCATCACTGTAATCATCGCCACCCAGATGGGGTTGCCAGTCAGTTCCACCCATATCGCTGTGGGCGCCGTATTTGGCGTGGGCTTTCTGCGGGAATTCATCAAGGCATCCTATGCCCGCATGATCGAGGATATCAAGACCCACCATGCCGGAGAGGATCACGAAGTTATCGAGGCATTTCTCAATGACTTCCGGCGGGCGTCCGTGGATGAAAAAGGCCGTATGCTGGCGGAGCTGAAAAAGCACAAAGCCAAGGCGGAGCTGACCAAGAAGGAACGCAAGGGACTGAAAAAAATCTATCACAAGGAACTGGTCAAACGATCCGCATTGATGAAGATTGCAGCCGCCTGGGTGGTTACCGTCCCTGCCTCCGGCCTGATGGCCGCCATGCTATTCTTTACCATCCGGGGCATGATGCTGTAAAAGCCCTCCGCACTCTAGCCACAGCTCCCCTATCGGCTCTCAAGGGACACCCTATTTCTCTTCCCGCTTTCTCTTTCCGCTCGTCAATCGAATTTCTTTATATGGATATTAGCCTGCCTGAGCAACCCATTTCGCGCTGTTCCAGGCCGCAAACCCTGTGGATGGACTCCAGCGCCAACGACCGCTTGACCAGTGGCTCCCTGGACGAAAAATAACCAACTGCATCACAGATTCTTCGCCAATCTTCGGCGTTAACAGCACCAAGCTCACTGCAAAAAGCGCCAAAATGGACTATGATGCCCATGACGCTCGTCTGAGCAGCTATGATAGTGACGGAGCCAGGAATGATCAGCATCATCGACAACCGCATGCAGCTAGACAGTATCGAATTGGGCATCGACCGCAGCCATCAGGCGATACGCATCCGCTTTCTTCATCCTGGACGCCCGGTGATTACCACCCGGTTTCTCGAGGATCTGCAGACCGCACAGGATCTCATGGCCACCCTCTGCAAACAGGATCAGGCCCTGCCATCGGCTGAACGGCTGCGCTATCTGGTCATGAGTTCCAGATTACCTGGCGTTTATTGCCTGGGTGGTGACTTGGGGCTGTTTCTCGAACTCATCCGCAGCGGCGACCGCGAGCGCCTCACCGCATACGCCCACACCTGCATGGAGATCGCCCACAGAAACCTGTCTGGCGGCGACAACAAACTCTGCACTATCTCCCTGGTCGAGGGAGAAACCCTCGGCGGCGGCTTTGAGATGGCTCTCGCTGCAGATGTGGTGATCGCGGAAAAGCGTGCGCGCTTTGGCTTCCCGGAAACCCAGTTTGGCCTCTTCCCCGGCATGGGCGCCTTCAGTTTTCTGGCGCGCCGCATCAGCCCGGCCCTGGCAAAACGCCTGATCACCAGCGGCAACATCTATACCGCCGCCGAGCTCTATGAAATGGGCGTGGTGGATCTGCTGGCCGATGACGGCAAGGGGGAGGAAATGCTGCACCATTACATCAAGCGGCGCCAGTCAAGAGAAGGCGGTTACTTTGCCGTGGACAAGATCATGGCCGAACATAGCCCCATTTCACGGGCGGAACTGTTCCGCATCGTGGATCTTTGGGTAGACACAGCGATGGAGTTGCCGGAGAAGAATCTCACCATGATGAACTACCTGCTCAAGGCGCAGAGCAAACGCTGGGAGCGCAACGAAGAGATTGCCACAGTTTCGAAATTGCGCGCCTGATCAGTTGATCACATGCAGCTTCGGTCGAGGTTTTTTCAACCCAAACTTGATGGACAACTGGTGTGATGACTCCTGAACCAAACCCTCGAGCTCATCGATCTGGCTGAGGCGCATCTCCATAAACTGCGCTTCTGGCATCTGCTCCAGCTCCCCGGCGGCCAGCTGCACCTGCGGCAGCCCCACATTGGCAGCGCTGCCCCGCAGGGCATGCGCCAACTCTTTCATGTTGAAATAATCACGGGTCTTCAGCGTCTTTCTCATCTGGGCAATGGTATTCCCGGCGTCCTCCGTGAAGCACTCCATGATACGCGCCACCAGTCCTGTGCCGGTATCCAGCGACATTATCTCTCCCACCTTACCCACATCCACCATGGGCGCCTCATCAAGAGGCGCTGGCAGCGGCGCAGTTTTCTTTTCCGGGGAAACGCTGCTTTCAGCGCCAGTCAGCTGTTCGATAGTCGCAAGCAGTTGCCCGGCGTCGATGGGCTTGGAAAGGATATGCTCGATACCTGCATCCCGGCAGGCGTTGCGCGTAGCTTCCGTGACATCCGCCGTAATCACAATAAAGGGAATGGCCTCTTCAGCAACATGGGCAAAACGGTAAAGCTGGAATGTTTCGATGCCATTCATACCCGGCATGTGCATATCCACCAAGGCCAGGTCGAAATCCTCCGCTTCCACTGCCTCGAGAAAGCTCTCCCCGCTGTCGGTTTCAATGACGCTGTGCCCCATATTGCGCAGCATGCTCGAAAGAATGATGCAATTGGTGCTGTTGTCATCCGCAATCAGTATATTGAGTGGACGAACCTTCTCCGCCGGCTCATCAAACACGTCCTTGCCGAGATAGCAGGGGAAGCGGGCAGCATGCAGCGCATTGAAAAGTTCTTCCTCAGTATTCACCCATACCAGATGCGGCGATACCCGTTCATCTGCGGAGAGGGAAGGTGCATCACCCATTCCGCCAATGCTTGAAATCACCACGGTAACATCATCGGCAATCAGAGCCTCCCGGCGCCAATGCTCCAGGGAGAACGCCCTGGTTTCGATGAAACTCTCATCCAGCACAATGGCCGCAATCGGGGCACACTCCCGGGAAGCCTCCTGCAACAACTGTTCCGCCTGACAGACATCCCGGGCAGAAAGCACATCAATACTCCATTCCTGCAAACGGGAAGAGATGATTGCCGCGCTATCGCCGTCCTGAATCAAGGAGAGCACAGTACGTCCCGCCATGGGCAGTTGATCGCCCGCGAGGGGCAGCGCATCATCCTGCTCCATGGGTAGAGTGAAGTGGAAAGCGCTTCCCTTGCCGGGCGTGCTCTCCAGCGACAGCTCTCCCCCCATGAGCTCCACAAGATCCCGGGCAATGGTGGTGCCCAGGCCGGTACCGCCAAAACGGCGGGAAGTGCTGCTCTCCGCCTGAACGAAAGGCTCCAGTATCTTCCGCTGCTGCTCCAAAGGTATCCCAATACCGGTATCGCGCACGCTGAAGCCAAGCTCCACAGAGCCGGCTTCCGAACTGGCCAGCACACAGCGCAATTCCACCTCTCCTTTTTCAGTAAATTTGATGCCGTTACCCAGCAGGTTGATGAGCACCTGCTTCAAATGGTGCTCGTCACCCTTGATCCTGCAGGGAATCCTCGGATCAATACTGCGCACCAGACGCACGCCCTTCTTCTGCGCCTGAATATCCATCATGTCGATCAGCGAGTTAAGGCATTCATGCAGGTCAAAAGAGACGGATTCCCCCGTCAGCTTGTGGGCCTCAATCTTGGACAGGTCGAGAATATTGTTGATTAACTGCAACAGGGTGGAGCCGGAATGGTTGATGATCTCGACAAAACGCTTGTCTTCATTGGGCAGCTCCCGTTCCTTGAGCAACTCCGCCGCACCGATAATGCCGTTGAGGGGAGTGCGGATCTCATGACTCATATTCGCCAGAAACTGGCTTTTGGCCTGGTTGGCATTTTCGGCGGCAATCTGGGCGTTGCGCAGGCGTTGGGCAAGTGCGGCAGCATAGCCGGGGAGAACGATCAAAGAAACCAATACTCCCAATCCCATAGAAAGATTCTCATGCCAATAGCTTGATTCCAAGAGCACAATACTAAACCCAATCACCGCAAGGGCTGTAGAAAAATAGAGACTCCAACCACCATAACGCAGCGTATTGCCAAATATAATCCATAAATAAACTCCAAACCATGGAGCACCCGCTGATCCAGAAATATAAAGCAGATAAGAGGTGGCAGCCATGTCAACAGAAATAGTAATACCACGACGCAGCAATGATGGCGTTGGAGAGATGTAAGTAGATATCAGTAATAGTCCGGCAACAACCAAGAATCCACTCACAAATATGAACGGATGTTGGTGGTCTGATACTAGTGAATAGTATCCTCCACTATCCAAAAGCAGATATACAAAGAAAATCACTGGGAAAATGATTCGCAAAGTGGCCTGCTCACGTTCACTGCGCACGGGATCATCTGGTTTCCCCAAAATGACTTGGGTCAACAGCTTGCCAGTTCTGATCTTTGTTGATTTGCTCATTTGCCCACCCTGCTCTATGATTTTGGTCACACCTATTGCCCTGCAACGATCTTACTTCTCAGTGCATCATGAATGCAATAAAAATACCAACCAGCCGCAAGAAAACACAAGTGATTGATTTCTATATTACAATAACACACCCTTTCCCAATGCTCTCCACCACTTGGCTTATGCAGAACATGCCCCTTTACGTCAATTACCACCAAAAATGTGATGAAGCATCAACAATCACATGAAGGGAGGGAAAAAAACCACGTTATCCCATATGCTCTATTCTCGGCAGAAACATCGATAACTTGAGTACTGTTTTTCAATAAATCCGGAAAAATCCATCAGGAACCCAAATACACCTCTTATGAAAGAAGACATAGAACAAACCCTGAAAGAGTCCATCGCCCGGCAAAAAATGCTGGCCGTGGAAGAGATCTCCCTCGATTCCTCCCTGGAGGAACTCGGCGTCACTTCCCTGGATGCCATCTCTTTGGTATTCGACATCGAAGACCAGTATGGCGTGGAAGTCCCCAACGAAGAATTGAAAAAGCTGCACACGGTGCGCGACATCGTGGAAGGCGTGGATCAGCTGCTGACCGCCCGGGCATGATGGCGCCGGTCGCCATTACCGGGCTGGGATGCATCTCCGCCCTGGGCAACAGCGTAACGGAAAACTGGGCCGCTCTCACCAACGGCAGCAGCGCCATCCGGCCGCTATCCGGCTTTGAAGAGACGGATCTGAAAGTCGCCTCCGCCGCCCAGGTGCAAAACTTTTCACCAGAAGCCTATTTTCCGCCAGCCCGGCTGGGGCTGCTGGACCGCCACTCCCGGTTTGCCCTGGTGGCGGCCCGCGAAGCGGTGGAGAACGCCGGACTCGAAGCCGCGCATCTGGTGGCCTCGGCCGCCATCATCGGCACCGGTTGTGGCGGCAAGGAAACCGACGAGGTCACCTATCAGAAGCTGTACCAGGCGCAAAAAAGCCGTGTCCACCCCTTCACCATTCCCCGGGGCATGCCTTCGGCGGCTTCCAGCCAGGTCAGCATGGAACTGGGTATCCAGGGCCCCTGCTTCACCCTTTCCAGTGCTTGCGCCTCCAGCAATCATGCGGTGGCGCAAGCGGTGCTCATGATCCGCTCGGGAATGGTGGATGTGGCCATCGCCGGCGGTGCAGACGCCCCTTTCACCTACGGCCTGCTCAAGTCCTGGGAAGCCCTGCGGGTACTCTCTCCCGATACCTGCCGCCCTTTCAGCGCCGACCGCAAGGGACTGGTGCTGGGGGAAGGCGCTGGAATGGTGATTCTGGAATCCCTGGATCATGCACGGCGGCGCGGCGCGGTCATCCACGCCCTGATCAGCGGCATCGGCATGAGCGCCGATGCCTCCCACATCACCGATCCTTCCCCCGGGGGCGCGGCCAGAGCCATGCGGGCCGCCCTGGACGACGCCGCTCTTGCTCCTGAAGACGTGACCTACATCAACGCCCACGGCACGGGAACCCGGCAGAACGACCCCTCGGAAACCGCCGCCATCCGGGAGGTTTTCGGTGACCAGGCAGACAAGCTGCTGGTCTCCTCCACCAAATCCCTGCACGGACACGCTCTGGGCGCGGCGGGCGCCATCGAACTCATCGCCACCGCACGCGCTCTGGCGGAGGGAGTAATTCCCCCGACTGCAAATTTCACTTCACCTGGGAAAAACTGTGACCTCAACTATGTGCCCAACGAGCCTCTGGAAAGGAAATGCGAACATGCGTTGAGCAATTCCTTTGCCTTCGGCGGCCTCAATGCAGTTTTGGCGGTGAGCCGCTTTCCCCAATAGTCACTTCGGTTTGCGAAACAGGTAGTGGCCATTGCCAAAAAGCGTACCCTCCTCAGGGAGAAAGCACGCTTTGCAGAGAATAAAGTAATCGCTCCAAAACTGGAGTCTCTCGGCGGGAAGATAGTGATGTAATTTATCGATATTTGACCAGAATCGTCGATGCCATTCATCCAAAGTAGTCCAATAATTTATTCCATTGATAAACCAAGTATTGAGAAGTTCTAACTCCTTCGTGTGTCGCGGCAGCTCTGTAAACGGCCAAATCCTCCCCCCTGGAAAATAGACTCCAATCAAACTTTGGCTTGGATCCAGGAATTGAGGGATAACCAGCTTAGATGCAATCAAATGATGGAATGCTTTGCCACCTGGTTTGAGGTATCTAGAAACTTTACCATGCAGTTGCTCAAGATTCTTAATGGCACAAATCAGACCAATCGAAGTCACAATGTCAAAGCTGCCTGGTGAAACATCCTTATCATCAAGAGATTCAAGATCCTTATGAATAACAGTAAAAGGGTGCTCATAAAAAAGGTGCTCCGAATCATTCGTACACTCATGCAAAAAATTTACTTGAATGACACTCGGGGTAACACCTACAACTTCGATATCTGGATAGTTTTCAAACAAGTATTGCTCAAAAGAACCAAAACCACACCCTAGATTTAATATACGTTCATCGCCCTTAATCCCTATACGTTCACATATTAATTGGAACTTGTTTCCTTGCGCCTCTTCAAGAGAGATGTTGGCATTCCTCACTGCTTCCGGCGTTTCACCATAATAAGCCATTGTATACGTCCGATAGTGGGTATCGAGGAAACTGTCAAAAAATTCCTTTTTTTCATCATAATGGGTATCCATCAAATCAGCCGTCTGCTCCGATAGATCACCAACTGATGGACAGAAATTAAGCTCATCTATCGATACTGGGTTGTCAACAAGCACTCTATACTCACGTGCAAGAAAACGGGCGACATGTTTTTCCTTCCGCAGCGCCTCTTCAGACCCCCATGCAGGTATGTTCAAGGATTCAAGCTTGTTCATAGTTCTTTCCAGGTAGGAGAAATCACCCCAATTATACCTTAGTGTACAGGGAAAAAATCGAGATCATGCCCGCACTACGGCCATACGGGAAAAGACAGCAAACCACAGCCGAATGAGCCGCCTTTTCAGATGAGCTTGCAGATCATATTCTGGGCGCTCGTTTGCTTCCTATCTTGTTTCCGGCAGGTGTGGGCCGGCAGGGAATCGAGGCCGGCCCAGAGCATTTTCCATTCCACACATCCTTGTGCCGAACGCAAAAACACCACCAACAGTATTCCCCGGTGAACTGCCTATGCCCTGTTACCAGCCCGGAACCTGCCAACCAACAGCAGCAGCATCAACGACATCAGAACCAGCATCCATTCGGATACCGTCGGGATGGCCGTTGGCGGTGGGGGAGCAGACAAAGGCGTACCCGTGGCGTCGTCCTCCAGGGAGGAACCCGGTTGCCCTGTCTCATTGGGATCACCCGTGTTTCCACTATCTGACAAGTCAGAAACCGCCGGGCCACCGGGAGGCATACCCGTACCCAGCACCTGATTGTCAATGCTGCCCGCATCGATGTCATCCTGGGTGATGGCGTAGGTTGAGGCATAGAGCGCCCGTTCACCAGGAACCAGGGTGCCTTCCGGGCTGCCGCCACTATTACTCTGCCAGGTTATGGCAGGCAGCACGCCGGTTCCGGTAAATCTCGCCGCGTCTTCACTAGCACTCACCCCTGTGAGCACGACAGTGCCGGTGTTCTCCAGGATATAAGTGTAGGTCACTATATCGCCAACAGTTGCATGACCGTCTGCCCCCGGATCAAAAGACGAGCTCTTTACCACAAAAAGAGAGGCGGTAGGCTGATAGAAGCCGAAGTCCACGCTCATGTTGCCGTTGTCTTCGTCACCGCTGTCGCCGTCATCACTGCCGGGCAGGCCGCCGGTTTCAGCCGGTTCGCCGTTGTTGCTCAGGGTGAAGGTGCCGCTGACATAGCTGCCCGCCCCGCCACCGGGGCCGGCGATGTTGGAGTCATTGCCGGCATCGTCATTGTCCGCGCCGTTCTGCACCACCGAGGGGCTGTAACCTGCAGGCGGGGTGACCTGGATCCGGTAGTCCCCTGCGGGCAGGTTGCCGAAGTAGTAGAGACCATCGCTGCCGGTGGTCTGGGCCGCCACCCCGGGCACGGGATTGCCGCTGCCATCGAGGAGCGTGACCGTGGCCCCGGACAGGGGTTGTTCGCCAACGTCCTGCAGGCCGTTGTTGTTCTGGTCGTTCCAGATGAGGGAACCAATGGACACTGCCGGTGTGAAGCCGAAGTCCACGGTCATATTGCCGTTGTGTTCATTTGTGTTATCTGCATCATCACTGCCGACGATGTTGGAATCCACGCCGGGTTCCGTGTTGTTGGTGAGGGTAAAAATGCCAGAGGTATGGACATTGCCCGCGGAACTCGCGATATTGGAGTCGTTCGGGTTATCGTTGTTGTCTACAGCATTCTGATTGATGGTCGGAGCATAACCCGCAGGCATCGTCACTTCGACCCGGTAATCCCCCTCGGGCAGATTGTCAAAGTAATAGAGTCCGCTACCCGGCGTGGTGATAGCAGTTACCGGGCTGCCATCCAGATGGGTCGCAGGCACAAATGTTCCACTTCCGTCATCCACCAGCAGCCGGACTGTTGCGCCAGATATGCCCGGTTCTCCCACATCCTGACTGCCATTGACATTGCTGTCTTCCCAAACAAGGGAGCCGATGGACATCGCTGCGGCGAAACCGAAATCGAGGGTATGGTCGTTCTCGCCAGCACTTCCCGTGGTATAGGCGATCGTCGAGAACCCGGGGTTCAACACGCCGTTGTCACCATCGCTGTCATGAACATCGTCGGCATTGCCATTGGCATTTTCCTTCGTGGGCACCAAGCCTCCCAGGGCAGCATCCGCCAAATCGACCTGCTGTGATCCGCAAAAACCGGCGCCACGCAAAGATGCGCTGAATTCTCACAGGGAGATTCCTGCAGCGCCCCACGGACATTGGCCATGGAAATATCGGTTACGGAAGGCTTTGTGCCCAGTTCCCGCTTCACTTCAGAAGCATTCAGCGCAATGGCCCTGGCAATGCGTGAAAGGCGCAAACTGATATCCGGCTGCATGTCCTGGTAGCGCTGAACAGACAATACCCTGGCATTTCTTACATCCACTATGGCTCTGGTGGTCACGTTGGTTACAAAATTATATTTTTCCGCCTGATAGCAGGCGTGCGCCTGGCATACCTGCTTTGCGTCTGCATCCAGAGCGCTTACTATTGCCGGCACAATACGCATCATGTCATTGTGCAGAATCTGTCCGTCTTGCAGCGTATCTTTCAAAAACTCCTGATCTTTCAGTAGGATTTCCTGTGTCTTTTGCGCTCCGTCATCCAGCTCTCTGCCTTGCAAGGGCAGTACGGCCTCGCCCCTGTTCACCATTTCCCGAAGATCCTTTTTGTATGATTGCACTTCCGGAATATCCTGGTAGACCTCTGGAACATTCTTTGGAAGTATTATTTTCTCTTCCACAGATATTGAAGTCTGTTTTTTCCGGGCAGTTTTTTCCGGTGCAAACCAGTACAAGGCAATCAGCAACAAGCCGGCTGCCAGAATAGCGATACTTGTTTTTGTCTCTTTACTCATCAACCGTTCATCTCAAAATAATACGGCGCCCTGTTCTCAATGGAAACAGACACGCTCAGGGCAATGACCATCAGCACGGAAGTCAGCAGCAACATTTTTTTTTGTTGTGCAGCCGTCCGCCCATTGACGACAAGAGGAACCAAAGGAGAAAGAACAAAAAGGGCAATGAACAGATGCTGCACGCGAAAACCGAAATACCTGTCCAGACACACAGCAATCAGCGCCAGCACAAAGCCGAAAAGAAACTGTTGCTGGCCGCCGGAGGGCGTGGTTCTGGGATCGGTAAGCATAAAAAGGGTAAAAACGACAAAAGAAACCGAGTAAAACCGGTGCTGAATCTCTTCAAAGATCACCACAGGATCGTGCTGCACTACCAGGAGATTCTGCAGGAAAAGATAGCCTCCCACAAATGCCAGGGGAATTGCCCAGCGATTCGCCCGTATCAACACCACCACCGACAGCACGACTACCACTGCCACGAACCATAGGGCGTCTCCCAATTGACCCAATACCAGGTGCGCGTCATCATAAAAGAAAAACAGCCCGAACAATAAGGCAAAGTTGGAGGGGTTGAAGAAATGTCTTTTCTCAAATACCAAAATGTGTTTTTGCAGTAGCCCGAATCCGATCACCGCAAAGTATATCCACAGCTGGGACGTTGCCATCATCAGCATGACGCCCATGGCGGTGGAAAGGGAGGAGAAGGAAAAGAAATCCAGCTTTTTCCGTATGGCAAAAAGGCAAAGATGCTCAAACGCAGCGGCAAAAAACAGGATAAAGGCCACATTGCTCCACGGAAGGTGGAAATATGCAGTATATTTCGCCAGAATCAGCAGGGCAAAAAGGCTGGCGGCCTGTTGCAGCTGCAAGGGTACCCTAATCACTTACTCCAAGTCCTGGCCAGGCCGTCTGTTTGTTTGGAAAAGTCACCCACTCGCCGTTGCAGCAGCGGCAAGTGGGTGACCCAGGACTATACCAGCAAAGGCACCAGCATCAAGGCCACGATATTGATGATCTTGATCAGCGGGTTGATCGCAGGACCTGCTGTATCTTTATACGGATCACCCACGGTGTCGCCGGTCACTGCCGCCTTGTGAGCGTCAGAACCCTTGCCCCCAAAATTGCCATCTTCAATGTATTTTTTGGCGTTGTCCCAGGCGCCGCCGCCAGTAGTCATGGAGATGGCCACGAACAAGCCGGTGATGATGGTTCCCAGCAGCATACCCCCCAGGGCTTTTGGCCCCAACAGCAAGCCAACCAGTACTGGCGCCAGGATCGGCAACAAGGAAGGAATAATCATTTCCTTGATGGCCGCCTTGGTCAGCATGTCCACGGCGCGGGAGTAATCCGGTTTCTGCGTATACTCCATGATACCCGGCATTTCCTTGAACTGGCGGCGGACTTCGTTGACGATGCCACCGGCAGCCCGGCCAACTGCTTCCATGGCCATGGAGCCAAACAGATAAGGTATCAGGCCACCAATGAACAGGCCGATAATGACCATATGATCAGAAAGGTCGAAGGTCAAGCCCTCGATGCCAGCCGCTTCCAGAGTATGGGTATAATCCGCAAACAGAACCAGGGCGGCAAGACCGGCGGAACCAATGGCATACCCCTTGGTTACCGCCTTGGTGGTGTTGCCAACTGCATCCAGAGGGTCGGTGATATTACGAATACTCTCATCCAGGCCGGCCATTTCTGCAATACCGCCGGCATTGTCGGTGATGGGACCATAGGCATCCAGCGCCACGATAATGCCAGTCATGGACAACATGGAAGTTGCGGCAATAGCGATACCATACAGTCCCGCCACCTCATACGCTCCCCAGATGGCCGCACAAATCGACAGCACAGGGGCCGCCGTTGACTTCATGGACACACCCAGGCCGGCAATAACATTGGTACCATCACCAGTAGTGGAAGCTTCTGCAATATGCCTGACTGGCTTGAATTCGGTTGCGGTGTAGTATTCGGTGATGACGACCATCAAGGCAGTCAGTACCAGGCCAATCAGCGCTGCCAGGTACAGACTGAAAGCAGTCACCGCTTCGCCACCAATACTCAGCCCATCGGGAAACATAAGCACTGATACCGGATAGAAAACAACCGCTGAAATGGCACCGGCAACGCCCAGGCCACGATACAGGGCGTTCATGATCTTTCCGCCATCACGCGCCTTGACGAAATAGGTTCCGGCCACGGAAGCAACAATGGAGATACCGCCAAGAACCAGGGGATAAAGCACTGCGTTGTAGCCCACACCCTCCACCATGAGAGAACCAAGCAGCATGGTTGCAACCACGGTTACCGCATAGGTCTCAAACAGGTCGGCTGCCATGCCGGCACAGTCTCCCACGTTGTCACCCACGTTATCGGCAATAACGGCTGGATTGCGGGGATCATCTTCTGGAATGCCCGCTTCCACTTTTCCTACGATATCAGCGCCTACATCCGCACCTTTGGTGAAGATGCCGCCACCCAGACGTGCGAAAATGGAGATCAGGGAGCCGCCAAAAGCCAGGCCAATCAGAGGATGAATCGGATCATCGATCCCCGCCATCAACAGGATGCTATAGAAACCGGCTACACCCAGCAGGCCCAGGCCAACCACCAGCATTCCGGTAATCGCACCACCGCGGAAGGCGATCTGCAGGGCAGCATTCAGGCCATCATTGGCGGCCTCTGCCGTGCGTACATTGGCTCGAACTGAAATATTCATGCCGATGTAACCTGCCAGGCCGGAAAAAACTGCACCGATAGCAAACCCGGCAGCCATCGCCCAGCCCAAAAAGATACCGATGAGTACAAACAACACAGCACCGACAATGCCGATCGTCATATACTGACGGTTAAGGTAGGCTGATGCCCCTGCCTGTATGGCAGCAGCAATCTCGTTCATTCGTTCATTTCCCGTTGGCTTGGCCAGTATCCACTTCATGGATACCACACCATAACCAATCGCTACCAGCGCGCAGATCAGCGCAAATATCAGCCCTGTTACCATAGCAATCCCCTGTTGTATCTGTTTGTTATGAAAACCCGCTCCGCATGGAAATCAAAAAACTCATGGGGAGAGGTTGACAGAAACGCTATAGAAATGCTAGCCCCGAGGGAAATCAAAACATTGGGGGGCTAAAATAAGAGGAGTCTATCCGCAACTGCCGGGGGACAGCTCCACGATGGCAGGATTTTCACCTGAGGGTGGCCAAATTTCTATCGGTAAAACAATCATTAACAGTTTATTATCAATTACTTGATAATAGGGAAGCGAAGACCGCAGAATGATGGATTCAAGTCTCGTTCAGCCACCTGGCAACCCGTTTGGCAAAATAGGTCAGCACACCGTCAGCACCCGATCTTTTGATGCAGATCAAAGATTCTGTCACTACGGCGCGTTCATCCAGCCAGCCATTTTGCACCGCAGCCATGTGCATGGCGTACTCACCACTGACCTGATACACATAGGTTGGCACCCCAAACTGGTCTTTTACCCGGCGCACGATGTCCAGATACGGCATACCGGGCTTGACCATGACCATGTCCGCCCCTTCCTGCAGATCCAGCGCCACCTCGCGCAGGGCCTCGTCACTGTTTGCGGGATCTTGCTGGTAGGTGTTCTTGTTGCCCTTGCCCAGATTGGCCGCGGAGCCCACAGCATCGCGGAAGGGGCCATAATAGCTGGAGGCGTACTTGGCCGAATAGGCAAGAATTCGCGTATGGACATGGCCTTCGGATTCCAGCACATCCCGGATATCGCCGATGCGTCCATCCATCATGTCTGACGGGGCCACCACGTCGGCACCGGCCCGGGCATGGGAAAGAGCCTGTTTGACCAGCACCTCTACGGTTTCATCGTTGAGGACGTAGCCGCTCTTGTCGATGAGTCCATCCTGGCCGTGAGTGGTGAAGGGATCGAGCGCAACATCGGTAATGACGCCCAGCTCCGGCACAGCGTCTTTCACCGCCTGTACCGCACGCTGCGCCAGCCCGTCTGGATTATAGGCTTCTTCGGCGGTTTCACTCTTGGCCGAAGGCGGCGTTACGGGAAACAGAGCCATGGCGGGTACGCCCAGCCCCGCAATCTCCTTCGCCTCTTCCACCAGCAGGTCGATGCTCAGGCGCTCCACGCCGGGCATGGAAGCCACAGGTTCGCGGTTGTCCGAGCCTTCGAGGACGAATACCGGATAGATCAGGTCATCCGGCGTAAGCACGGTTTCCCGCATCAGGCGGCGGGAAAAGTCATCCCGGCGCATGCGGCGCATGCGGGTAAAGGGGTAGCCTGCGAAGGCCTGGGTATCTATGGGCATATCACGATCCTGCAAAAGCTGCTGTTTCAGGAGGTTAGTTTAACCACCCGGCGGGCAGGAAACAAACAGACAAAGCGGCTGCCCTCTGCGGATGTACTTTGAATATCGATCACCGCTTCGTGGCGCTTGAGCACATGGCGGACAATGGACAGCCCCAGGCCGGTGCCGCCTCGCTCGCGGGAGCGGCTTTTGTCGATGCGGTAGAACCTTTCCGTGAGGCGTTGCAGATGCTCCGCGGCGATCCCCGGCCCCCGATCCGCCACCACCAGACGGGCGCCATCGCCATCCCGCCCCCAGTAGACATCGATAGGGGTGCCCCGGGGCGTGTGCTGCACCGCGTTGAAAATCAGATTGCCGAAAGCGCTGCCCAGTTCGCTCTCGCTGCCAATGAGTCCCAGCTCCCCATCTGTATGCAACTGGATGGGATGCCCGGCTTCGTCACTGAGCCTGCAGGCGTCTTCCACCAGCCCGGCCAGCAAGGTGGGCACCTCTACTGGCTCACCAGCCCAGACCTCATCTTCTTCCAGTTCCAGGCGAGACAACATCAGCAAATCGGCAACAATGGATTGCATGCGCTCTGCCTGGCGGCGGGAGGCAAGCAGCGCCCGATGGATATTTTCTGGCAATTCCTGTTCATCTGCCAGCATCTCCAGGTAGCCTGCCACCACAGTAAGAGGCGTACGCAATTCATGGGACACATCCGCGATAAAGTCCCGGCGCACCGCCTCCACACGCTTCAGCTCGGAAATATCATGGGCCAGCAACAGGTACTGACCCCGGCCAAAGCCCACCATCCTGATTTGCAGCACCCGGGATGGGCTGGCTGGTGATAGCAGTTCGAGAGGGCGGGCAAAATCCCTTTCTTTAACCCAGCACTGAAAATCCGGATTCGTGACAAGGTGCAGAATACGCTGGTTCCGTTTGCGCGCCGACAGCTCCAGACCCAGCAGTTCATGGGCTGCGGTGTTGAACCATTGCACCCGCAGGTCGTTCTCCAGGACAATGGCCGCATCTGGCATGGCTTCCAGGGTATCGTAGAATCGATGCAGCAGGCGGCTCAGGCGTTTTTTCCGCTGGCGGGCTCGGTTACGGGTCTTTTTCATGTGGATGGCAATATAGCCCCAGATGCCGCCAAGATGGGATTCATCCCGTTCTACACCATGCAGCCATTCCTCCATGAGGTAGATTTGGCGCAAATGCCAGGAGATATAGCCACCCAGGCCGATGAATATGGGCAATGACCACACTCCGCTGAGCAGCCCGAACAATACAATGACCAGGCCAATGACCAGCAGGCGCCCAAGCTCCAGATGAAGATTGTCATGCACCATCCACACCTTTGACAGACAGGCTGTAACCCGCGCCACGCACGGTTCGAATCATGACATCACAGGCATGGGGCGCCAGCGCCTTACGCAAGCGGCGAATGCTCACATCCACGGTGCGCTCCTCTCTCTCGCGCACGTTCTGCCACACATAATCCAGCAGCTGCCCGCGGCTGTAGACCCGCCCTGTATGGGAAAGCAGGAACACGAGAAGGCGGTATTCCGTTGGGCCAAGGCTGATTTCCAGGCCATCACACTGCACCAGACGGGTGCCGGGATGCAGGCTCAGCCTGCCCGCCTGGAGTTTTCCCGAAGTATCTGCACCAGTGGCACGCCGCAATACGGCCTTGATGCGGGCAATCAGTTCAGGTGGGGAAAAAGGCTTGGTAATGTAGTCGTCTGCACCGATTTCCAATCCCTTGATCTTGTCCTCCTCCCCTGCCCTGGCGGTAAGCATGATCACGGGAATGTCCTGCTTGTCCTTGTCCTTGCGCAAGCGCCGCAGCAATACCAGACCGTCCTCATCCGGCAGCATCCAGTCCAGCAGGATCAGGTCTGGCCGCCTCGTGATCAGCAGTCCCTCTGCCTGCTGCACAGTCTCCGCATCCAGCATTTCCATACCCGCACGCGACAAGGCAAAACGCACCATATCACGAATCGGCGCCTCATCTTCCACCAGCAGGATCATCGGCATGGGCAGTCAAATACCTTTGTGGCGGACATCTTTGCCGATGGCCAGATAAATGACATGTTCACCGATATTTTGTACATAGCGCAATCCCCGTTCCATGGAGCGCAGTATCAATACCAGGTTTACCGCGTGAGACACATCACCTCCTTCAACCAGCGTACAGGCTGACAGATTCTGCATGCGTTGGTGTATTTCCCCGTCAGGGCCGGTTTTACCTTCGGCCAGCTCCTTGGCCGCCCGGTAATCGTAGTCCCTGAATGCGAGCATGGCCTGGTCGAACACTTCGATCAGCAATGCCAGCAATTCCCGAACCTCATCTTCCACCGCACGCCCGTTGCATTGGCCGAGATTACCATATTCCCTGCTCAGAACCCGCGCCATTTGCACGGTCTCATCTCCAAGACGCTCCAAATCCGTCACTATTCTTGAGGCTGTTACGATAAACCGTAAATCCCACCCCACCGGAGAGCGCCGTGCCAGCAGGCGGATGATGAACTTGTCCACCTTTATCTCCAGCAAGTCAACAGAACGATCGCTTTCAACCACCTGATCGGTAGAGTACTCGTTATCTCCGCCAAATGCCGTATGAAGGCCGTTCATTTGCTCGCGCACCAGCCGCCCCATTTTCAGCACCCGCTTTTGCAGCTTGCGCATGTCTTCATCAAAACGCCTGAGGATATGTCCACCCGGCTCGGTGACTTTCATATCATTTTCCCTCATCCGAATCGCCCGGTGATATAGGCCTCTGTCAAACCATGGCTAGGGTTGGTAAATAACCTGTCAGTCTTGTCCACTTCCACCAGCTTGCCCAGGTGAAAATATGCCGTACGCTGGGAAACCCTTGCCGCCTGTTGCATGGAATGGGTGACGATGACAATGGTGTAACGCTGGCGAAGTTCATCAATCAGCTCTTCCACGATGGCGGTGGCGATGGGATCCAGGGCGGAACAGGGTTCATCCATCAGGATCACTTCGGGGTTGATGGCAATCGCCCTGGCAATGCACAAGCGCTGCTGCTGGCCACCTGACAATCCGGTTCCCACATCATCGAGTCGATCTTTCACTTCCTTCCACAAACCGGCACGCATAAGTGAATTCTTAACGATCTCATCCAGTTCGATCTTGTCCCGGGTAAGGCCGTGAATCCGCGGCCCGTATGCCACGTTTTCATAGACTGATTTAGGAAAAGGATTTGGCTTCTGAAAAACCATGCCCACCCGCGCACGCAGCAATTCAATATCCACCTTTGGGTCATATATGTCCTCGCCATCCAGACGGATACTGCCGGTAATCTTGCAGCTGTTGATGGTATCGTTCATGCGGTTCAGGCAGCGCAGGAAAGTTGACTTGCCACAACCCGAAGGCCCAATCATGGCGAGCACCTCGTTTTTCCCGATATCAAGGGAAACATCAAAAATCGCCTGTTTATCGCCATAGAAAACATCTACTTCACGGCAATGCATACTGACTTTCTTGTCCAGCAACGGCTTCCCCAGTGTTCTTTCTGGCAATGTGTCAATCTGTGTAGGGCTTGCTTGTTCCGTTTTGATTTCAACTGCAAACATAAAAGCCTCTCTTTGATCTACTGCCAACATGATTCATGCCCCCGTTTACCAGCGCTTTTCAAATTTTCGTCGCAACCAGATAGCGACCAGATTCATCAACACCAAAAAGGCAAGCAATACGAGTATCGCCGCAGAGGTTCTCTCCGTAAATGCCCTTTCCGGGCTGTCAGCCCAGAGATAGATTTGCACCGGCAATACCGTGGCCGGATCCAGAATACTGCCAGGAATATCGACGATAAATGCCACCATGCCGATCATCAGCAGGGGCGCGGTTTCTCCCAGCGCCTGCGCCAGGCCGATGATGGTACCGGTGAGCATCCCTGGCATGGCCAGGGGTAGCACATGATGAAAAACCATCTGCATCTTCGAGGCGCCCATACCCAAAGCCGCTTCCCGAATGGATGGTGGAACAGACTTCAACGCCGCCCGGCTGGCGATAATGATGGTTGGCAACGTCATCAACGTGAGCACCAACCCGCCCACCAGAGGAGCCGAGCGAGGCAGTTCAAAGAAATTAATGTATACAGCCAGCCCCAGCAAGCCAAAAACAATGGAAGGCACAGCCGCCAGGTTGTTGATGTTGATTTCAACAAAGTCAGTCCAGTGATTTCTCGGGGAAAATTCTTCCAGATAGATGGCAGCCGCCACACCCAGGGGCAGGGAAAGCCCCAGGGTAATCATAATTACAAAAAACGAGCCGACAACCGCGCCACGGATGCCAGCCAGCTCGGGTTCCCGGGAATCACCAGCGGTAAAGAAATTGGTATTGAAGCTGGTTTTCAGCGCATCCTTGGCCCGCAGCTGCGCCACCCAGGCAAGTTGCTGCCCTTTCAGGCGGCTTTGGTTTTCGCCATGTTTGTAGTATTGATCTACATCATCATCGGCAATCAGCCACAGCTTTTTCCGGCTGCCAATGATCGCCGGATCACTCAATACCAGATCCCGCAATTGCTGAATGGCGCCGGTACTCACCAATCGATACAACTTGCGTTTTTCCTTGCGTTTCTTGACCTCCGGATATTCCTTGCGCAAAGCAGCTTTCACCAGTTTCCCGTATGCCGCAGATGCCAGCACATCGGGATTGCGGCCGCCCTGCGGATCTATAACTTCGGGGTCAAAATAGATCTCCAACTGGATATCCGTGAGCGCGAAAGCACTATATCCCTTGCTGATGATGCTGGAAAACATTATTCCCAAAAACAGCATCCCAAGAATAACCGCACCAAGACCCAGCATTCTGAAACGGCGGTTCCTTTTGCGCCGCCTGATCAGGCTTTGTTCGATTGCCTCACGCACCTGCCTGCGCTTGACCGTAGCCTTGATTCGATCACTCATACTCTTCCCTGTATCTTTTCACCACATGCAATGCCAGCACATTGAGCAGCAAGGTAACAATGAACAGCGCCAGCCCCAGGGCAAATGCCGCCAGTGTCTTGGTGCTGTCGAACTCCTGGTCACCAACCAGGAGGGTAACAATCTGTACGGTAATCGTAGTAACGGATTCCAGCGGATTGGCGGTAAGGTTGGCGGTGAGTCCGGCTGCCATAACTACGATCATAGTCTCACCGATGGCCCGGGATACCGCCAGCAATATGCCGCCAACAATACCTGGCAACGCTGCAGGAACAATGACTCGCAGGATGGTTTCCGCACGGGTTGCCCCCAGGGCATAGGAACCATCGCGCATGGCTTGGGGCACGGCATTGATTACATCGTCAGACAATGAGGACACAAAAGGAATAATCATGATTCCCATTACCAATCCCGCCGCCAGGGCGCTTTCCGAGGAAACATCCAGACCGATCATGCTACCGCCATCGCGCAGCAGGGGCGCCACTACCAGGGCTGCAAAAAAACCGTACACCACGGTGGGAATGCCCGCCAGAATCTCCAGCAAGGGTTTGGCCCAGGTGCGCAAATGCGCCCCGGCAAACTCCGCCAGATAGATTGCCGACATCAGCCCGATCGGCACAGCCACAGTCATGGCAATCAGCGCCACCAGCATGGTACCCGCAAGCAGGGGTACAAAACCAAATGCGCCGCTGGCTCCCACCTGATCTTCACGCATGGCCACCTGGGGACTCCAGTGCAGACCAAACAGAAAATCGGCAACAGGAACCATCTGAAAGAAACGGATGGCCTCAAACAGTACCGACAGGACAATTCCCAAGGTAGTCAATATTGCAATGGAGGCACTGATGGCCAGCATCCAGCGCACAAGGGTTTCCACCCGGGGACGGGAACGGAATTCTGGATTGATCTGCCGCAGCGCGAGTGCCGCACCGGCAACGACCATGCCGATAAGGCTGGCCAGCAATGACATGTCAGACAGGGCCTGCAAATGCTTGAAGTGATCTGCTGCAGCCTGCATGGTTGCATCTACATCCGCTGATGTGATATTTCCCTTTGCCAGGTTGAGCACATCGTTGAGGTAGAGGTGCAGTTCAGCCACGGGCAGATTGCGAATGATATCAGGCAGCTCTGCCGCCACCATGCTGACGATCAGCCCCTGATCCAGAAACCGCCACAACAACAGCAGGAACACCGCAGGCAATGCTGTCCACAAGGCAACATAATACCCATAGTAGCGCGGCATGGAATGCAACTGCCGCCTGTCCCCGGCAACCTGTTGCATACTGTAGCGGCAACCAAGCCAGTATGCGGCCATGGAAAGCAGCAACAAGAAAACCAATAGAACAACAAGATTCACGATCGCATCTCAAACAGCATTCCTGGAATCAAGCAAGTTTCCAGCCGGAAAGTGCAGTAAAAAAGCGTTGCACCCAATTACCAGGAGCTTGGGAGCAGCACCAGGTTTGCATCAATCAGAACTTCATCGGTATCAGTTGCGTCGCAGCCTTGCGGTATTCTTCGCGCTCTTCCTTGGGCATGGGGATAAGCCCCTTATCCAGCAGATAACCTTCATCACCCCATACCTTGTCACTGGCAAATTCCGCCAGAAACTCCTTGATTCCCGGTATTTTTCCTACATGAGCTTCCTTTACATACATGTAGAGAGGCCGGGAGACAGGGTACTGTCCGTTCGCAATGAGTTCGAATTCCGGCGGCACTCCATCAACCAGGGATCCCTGAATCCGATCTTCATTTTGCTCCAGGTAGCTATAACCAAATACACCCAGCGCCTTGGAATTGGCCTCCAGTTTCTGCACAATCAGGTTGTCATTCTCGCCTGCTTCAATGTATTTGCCGTCTTCACGCACGCCATGGCAAATGGCCTTGTATTTATTTTTTAACTGCTTGGCGAGCACCTTGTTGCCAGCCTTTTTGGCTTTCTTGGACTCTTTCTTCAACTGACTTATCCAGGCGAACTTCTTGCAACCCCCTTCCATCGCCAGTTCGGCAAAGGCATCGCGGGTGCCTGAAGTGGGCGGCGGTCCCAGAACCTCAATCTTATATGCAGGCAGTGCCGGATTGACTTCTTTCCATGTGGAATAGGGGTTGGGCAGCAGCTTGCTGGATTCAGGAGCCTTGGGATCCGGAACGTCTTTTGCAAGGGCGAGGAACATATCCTTGCGACTCAAGTTGAAGCGTGGCGCTTCCCTGGAATTCGCGATTGCGATACCGTCGTAGCCAATCTTGATCTCTATGATCTCTTTAACGCCATTCGCCTGACATTTGTCAAACTCGGATTTCTTGATCCGGCGGGAAGCGTTGGTAATATCCGGATGCTTGACACCAACCCCCTGACAGAACAGTTTCATGCCCCCACCAGAACCGGTGGATTCGATCTTTGGCGTCTTGAATTTCGTCACCTTGCCGAAATGCTCGGCTACTACCGTAGCGAACGGATACACCGTAGATGAACCCACTACATAGATGTAGTCCCGGGTGCCGGCGGTGACTGCAGCTGCTCCAACAGTCAGGCTCATGGCAATAGCGGAACTGAACCTTTTCATTCGTCTTTCCTATGGTTTCATTCGACTCGGTGAAACTATAGGGGAGGAATGTTACGGCTTTATGACAGCAAATCTGCACATCTCTTTGTCCTGGGAAAAACTCTTTCTAGATAAACAAAAATGTCACGCCGGACAGGAAATTGCCCGTATAATTCAGAAAGCTGGAGATGTTTTTGCCACCCGATTTTTCTGCATCCGTGTGTACCAGAGCCTATGTATTCAAAGCTATACAGAAACTTTCTAGAACCCTTGTGGGAAGAAAAACTCAGAAAGCGAAAAACCCTGGAATATGAGAGAAAACTCAATAAAACACAATGGCTTTGCACGCCTGAAATACTTTCCATGCAATGGCAGTCCCTGCTGGATCTGTTACAGCACAGCGAACAACAATGCACTTACTGGAAAACAGTTTTCAAGGATCTTCAACTGCATGCCGATGACATTTGCTGTTACGACGATTTTCGCAGCTTGCCCATCACCAGCAAAAGTACTATTCGTGAAAACTACAATGATATGCTTGCATCCTCATTCCGGGGGAAAACACTGCAAAAGGCCACAGGGGGATCCACAGGCGAACCACTGCGATTCGAATATACCCACACCAGCAATGAGTGGCGCCAAGCTGTAACAAGACGCGGTTACGGATGGGCTGGCGCCTATGGGGGTGTAAAGCAGGCATACATTTGGGGTGTCGCACTACAAAAAGAATCCCTGTTTCGCAAGCTCAAACAGGAGTTACATCACAAGGTCTTACGCCAGAAATTTTTTAACAGCTTTGATTTTGGAGAGCAGGAGATGGCACTCTGCCAGAGCATGCTTGAAAAGTATTCCCCTGATATCATCGTCGGATACACCAACCCCCTGTATAACTTTGCACAGTATATTAACGCCAAAACCCCCACCCCCCGCATCCGGCCACGCAGCATCATCACCGGCGCCGAAAAACTGCACAAATTTCAACGCCAGGAAATTGAAAACGCATTCCAAGCAAAGGTCTTTAATACATATGGAAGCCGGGAGTTCATGCTGATCGCGATGGAATGTGAGAAGCACAACGGGCTGCACATCAGCGCCGAAAACCTGTTTGTCGAAATACTCCAGGAAGACGGATCACCTGCAAACCCGGGGGAATATGGCCGCATCGTAATCACGGACCTGCACAACTATGGCATGCCTTTCATACGCTATGAAATTGGCGATCTGGCCATTCAGTCAGATCGTTCTTGCAGCTGCGGGCGGGGCTTGCCAATGCTTGACGACATCATCGGCAGATCACTGGATATGATCAAAACTCCTGGCGGAAAAATGATACCCGGTGAATTCTTTCCCCATCTGTTAAAAGATTTTTCCTGTATACAACAATTTCAGGTTGTTCAGGACAAGCTTGACAAGCTTACGATAAAAATCGTTTCCCGCCGCAAAATGGATACTGAAGATCTCAACTTATTAAAAGCAGAAGTTCTTAAGGTGATGGGAACAGGTATCGATATCAACTATCAGTTTGTAGACAACATACCTCTTACCAAAACCGGAAAGCACCGGGTAACCGTTTCAAACATAGAAAACTTCTGATCCAGCCATGGCTTATTATGACGAACAGTAACAAAGCCTCACTCAGCGGATGACCATCCAGAGGCCGCTGAGTGAGGCTTTGTGACTGTTCGTCTTAGTATATTGTGCTCAGGATACCCTGGCCACAATCACCCGCGCATTTCCTTCAGCATCGCTGACAATTTCCACACTGCCATACTCAGGCATATTGCTCACCTGTTTTTCCAATGCCGGCCCCTGCCCCAGCCCCACTTCAAACAGCAGGTATCCCCCATCACAGATGAAATCCGGCGCCTCACTGATAAGCCGTCTCATCAAGTTCACGCCAAAGACCCCTCCATCAAAAGCCATCTGTGGTTCATGGCTGGCTATTTCGTTCGCCATGGCGGGAACTTTTGCCGAGGAGATGTAAGGAGGGTTGCAGGTGATCATATCCACTTTTCCCTTCAGATCCAGGACCTGGAACGGATCGAGCAGGTCACCAGAATGTAACTGAATACGGTCAACTAAGCCATGCTTCTTACAGTTCTGGTGCGCAAGCACCACGGCTTCTTCGGACAGGTCTCCTGCATAAATCTGTGCATGTTCTATCTCCGTGGCAATCGCCACTGCCACATTTCCTGCGCCGGTACAGACGTCAATCACATACGCTGTCCCACCAGCATCGTATCCACGCAGTACATCTACTGCGGCTCCTGCCAGCAATTCTGTTTCCTTCCTTGGTATCAAGGCTTCCGGGCCCGCAATCAGCTCCAGCCCCATGAAACATTGCCTTCCAGAAATATGTGCAAGCGGCATCCCGGCCAGGCGCTGTTGAACGCAGGCCTTCAGCTGTGCATACTCATCCTCAGCAAGTTCTTCAGGTTCGTAGTCCCTCGCAAGTTCAGCAGATAGCGGCTTTCCCTTCGCCAGAGACCAAAGTGCTTTCAGGGTATTTTCCGGTGTTTCCTCCGGCTTATCCGGAAGGATGCTTAACTCACGGGAAAGATCCCGAAGAAAGGCTTCATAGCATTCTCCTTTCATCAGGAAAGCCCTTTCTTGCTGATTTTTCCGGTATTGGTTTTTGGCAAAGAGCCGACAAACTCAAAATACTTGGGAACCATAAAATTCTCCAACTTTTCCACACAGGCTTTTCGCACGTCTTTCACTGTCAGCTCCACACCTTGCTCGGGTGCCACATAGCATTTTATGGCCTCACCAAGTATCTCATCCTCTACACCAACAACTGCCACCTCTCGTACTCCTGTTACAGAAGCCACCACATTCTCTACTTCAACAGGGCTGACTTTCTCACCACGGGTTTTGATGATGTCATCACTTCTCCCCTGAAAATACAGATCCCCATCTTCATCCATCTTGAACCAATCACCAGTACACAGCAGCTTTTCACCAGGCAAAACCGAGTCCACCAAGACCTTGTCAGTACGCTCCGGCGCATTCCAGTAGCCCAGCATAATATGGGTGCCGCGAACATAGAGCATGCCTGTTTCCCCCGGTTTTGCAGGCTCACCCTGCTTATTCAGAACAAAAACTTCTGTGCCGGGGATTGCCTTCCCCACAGAGGTAAGTTTGACATCGATAAGCTCTGGCTCCAGATAGCAAACCCGCTTGCACTCAGTGAGGCCATACATTTTATAAATCAGCGCCTGGGGAAAGATTTCTTTCAGTACTGGAATCTGATAAGCAGGCAGTGTGGCCGCCGTATTGGTTACACGGGTAATGCTTGGAAACGCAAAGGGTTCTCGGCGATTCATGGAAGCAAGCAGAGAAAAGATGGTGGGCACACCAGGAAAGACAGTAACCTCATGCTCGCGAATACGCTGAAATATGATTGCTGGGTATGTAAAAGAGCGCTCCATCACCAGCGTCGCACCCAATTGTATACTCATCAGCAGCTGGTAGAGTCCGTAATCAAATGCCAGAGGCAACACCAGCAAAATTTTGTCCTCTACTGTGAGGCGCAGGTATTCAATCAGGCTTCCCAAGGCAAACATCATGGAAAGGTGCGTGTGCATGACCCCCTTGGGGTCGCCAGTACTCCCAGAAGTATAGATCAGCGCAGACAGGTCTTTTTGAATAGCTGCAAGATGCAAGACGCCAATTGCTGTCCGGCTTGCTGCTTCAAACGAGGTAATATTCAGGTCTTCATGACAGGAAATATCCCCAGAGACAAGAATGCATTTCAAGGTAGCAGTCTTGGCAATCAGCGGATCAAAAACACGGTGCAGATGGGCATCCGAAATCAGTGCACTGGCGCCGCAGTCTGCCAGAATATAGGCAAGTTTGTCCTGTTTGGTTTGTGGATTAACAATGACAAACACCGCACCAGTGGCGAGTATCGCATATACGGATACTGCACATGCCAGGGTGTTGTCCATAAAGATTACGCAACGGTCACCTCTTTCTATCCCCTGTTCCTGAAGATGACCTGCGAGGTTGCGAACCATCTCCTCAAATTCCGCATAGGATGTTGCCTTTCCTTCGGCGACAATTGCCGTTTTCTTCGGATAAATCCTTGCAGATTGAAACAGGCCCTCATGCAGCAAGCGTTGTGGGCGCTGGATATTCGTGCTTTCTTTCATTCAAAAAACCGCCACTGATAGGACAGCACACAACCCAGACGTGTGCTTAATAAACTCAATCTTCCTTTTGCTGGATAAATGCTACGATTTTATCTACTGAATCGAGATTGTCAGGAATCATTTCCTCATCCTTTATTTTTATTTTAAATTCATCTTCAATAAAGAAAATGATCTCCAGAATGCCGGTTGAATCCAGAATTCCCTGATCCAGAAAAGAATCATCATTTTTCAGTTCTGACTGGTCATCTGTAAATAGATAGTTTTCGAGAATAAACGTTCGTATTTTTTCTTCAGTAGACATTTCCTATCCCACAACCAATATGAATGAATGGATGGACACCGACCATCTATTCGAAAGCAGATGCAGGGTATCCTTGAATAAACATCTTATCAAGCAGCATGGTGGACAATATGCCCACAAAGGCCATATTGTCCGAAAAACCAATTACCTTCCCGCTTGCACTCTTGTGCAACAGCTTGCTGACAGCAGCGGGATTAAAGTATCCCGCCTCGCGCAAGGCCTCTTCACCAAACAGCTCCTGTACATAGCCAGCAGGCTTTCCGCAGGAGAAAAACGACTGGCTGTCCGGTGCGCGATAAGGCTGCTTGCTACGCCTGCGAATGCTCTCGGGAATCAATCCAGCCATGGATTTTTTCAGGATATACTTTTCATTCAGAACCTTGATCTTGTAGCGCACCGGTATTCTTGCAGCAAACTCCATGATTCGGTGATCCAGAAACGGAAATCTCCCCTCTACCGAATTTGCCATAGCCATTCTATCGCCCTGTGAGTTCAGCAGATAGCCGGAAAGCAGCGTATGATTCTCGATATACTGATCCCGGTTGAGCGCGTCCCATTGCTCGATTTCCGGTGGCAATATCCGCTCAATGGAGTCATAGCTTACACTTCCCTGCAACAGATCTTTCATCTCCCTGGAGAAAAACTTCCAGCTGCGCCGGGTGGTACTCCAACGGGGGATATGGGCAAAATAGGGCTTATCGATATATTCCATGCCCTGCTGAAAAAACCGCTTGCCAAAATCCCCCGCTGCCGTGGGGGAATGCTTCAGATAGGGATAGAGGTTTTTCAGAATCAGCGGTCGCAACCTGGAATTCGGAAAGCGCTGGCAAAAACGCCGGATTTTTGCTTCCTTGAAGATATCATAGCCGCCAAACATCTCATCAGCACCTTCACCGGTCAACACGACCTTGTAGTTGCTTTCCCGCACATGCTGGGAAAGCAACATCATTGGTGCAGGCGCCGTGCGAAGAATGGTTGATTCCGCATGCCATACCACTTGCGGAAACAAGCGGCTGATGTCTTGCGCCTTGCAGGTAACGTGAGTATGGTCCGTTTGCAGATACTGAATCAATTCTCGCTGAAAAACACTTTCATCGAACTCTCCATCTTCAAAACCGATGGAGAATGTACGCAGCGGAGTATTGGTATAGTTGCGGATGAGGGAAGTGATAACCGAGGAATCCAGGCCACCGCTGAGATAAGCGCCAACCGGCACGTCCGATCGCAATCGCAGTCTTACTGAATCGACCATCAATTCACGCAGTTCTTCAGCCCAGTCATTGGCACTTCGATGGTCGGGTATGCCATCCAGCGGAAACGTCCAGTCCCAATACCTTGAGCAGTGAATTTCCCCCTGATCCACAACCATCTGATGTCCGGGCGGCAATGAATACACATCTTCAAACAGGCTGTTAGGCTCCAGGGTGGACCAGAAAGTAAACACCTCACCCAACGCCGTTGGGTTGAGACGGCGGGTAACTGCCGGTTGCGTAAACAAAGATTTTACTTCTGAGGCAAAATACAGACGGCCAGCCGCTATCGTATAGAAAAGAGGACGAATTCCGGCTCTGTCCCTGATCAGGAGCAGCCGCTGTGCTTTGCTGTCCCACAGTGCAATGGCAAACTGCCCCACCATATGCTTGACGAATGCATCCCCATACTCTTCATACAGGTGAACAATCACCTCCGTATCCGAGTGGGTATAAAACCGATGTCCTAGTTTCTGCAGCATGTGGCGCAGCTCAAGGAAATTAAAAATTTCCCCATTGAAAACCACCTGTACGGTCTTGTTCTCATTATGAATAGGTTGATCTCCGCCTTCCAGGTCAATAATGCTCAACCGGGCATGCGCCAACCCAATCCCAGGCGCGGAGAAAAAACCAAAACCGTCTGGTCCTCGGTGTCGAAGAGCCTGAATCATGCACTCCAACTCACCCCTCGACGGGGTTTCCTGGTGCTTCAAATTCACTATTCCGGATATGCCACACATAGTCTACATTGAGGAAAAATAAGAATAGTGAATTAAGGAGCCGCTGATTAATGCATGAGCAGTCGCTGATCTGCTGAAATATCCGGCTTCTGCGTTATACATCCTGGTAATAGTCCTGTTATTCCCTGCGATCCATGCCTTGAATCCGAAAATTTCATCTCGCTCGTCACTCCACTTCAGAATTACTAAGACGAACAGTAACAAAGCCTCGCTCAGCGGCCTCTGGATGGTCAGTCAGCCAGACGTCCCGGTACTGCGTTGTGCTCCTTGGCAAGGGCTGGGTCATTCCCTGCGGAGCATGCCTCGCCCCGGAATGCCTGGCTGACTCTGAATGTGGCTTTGTTACCGTTCGTCTTAGTAACCAGAGGTTCCTTAAGAAAATTACGGTTGTCCAGCATGCACTGTCTTATCATAACATGGTTTTGTTCTTTTCCCGGACAACCATTTTTGAGTTTTTAGGGATTGGAATTATCAGTCAAATCCTACATAAACTAGTATAGTTCTGAACGCAAGAATCTGGCAATATAACGAGATCATCAGCATTCAATCTAATACTCCTGCGAATTCAGCTGGGAGAGTATCTTGATGAATAACAAAGCAGGGGATATACACCGGTGAACAACGATAGCCTGGAAAATTACATTCAGGCGGGCCTGGATCTGGATCTGGAAAACGAAGCCCAAAGGATCAGCGCATTTATTCGTCAGGTTTTGCGCACCAAGCTGCACCGACGAGGTTTAATCGTAGCAGTATCAGGGGGCATAGACAGCTCGGTCTGCCTGGAGCTGGCCGTACGCACCCTGGGAGCCGACAGGGTTTTCGGCCTTCTCCTTCCGGAAACCGATTCATCATCCAGTAGCATGGAGCTGGGGC
This sequence comes from Sedimenticola sp., assembly GCA_027083925.1. Lineage (GTDB taxonomy): Bacteria > Pseudomonadota > Gammaproteobacteria > Chromatiales > Chromatiaceae > Thiolapillus. Next base: position 66,929 of record JALWMK010000162.1, read on the forward strand.
TGCAAATGGTAAAGCATGTCGGTGTTTCCTATGAGGTAAGGGATATTGCCCCAACACTGGAAACCATCGGTTGCTACGAGCAACGGGATGCCGCCATCTGCGAGGTTTTCCCGGAATATGATGGGAGCTGGAAAAACAAGATTGTCATTTCCGGGGGGACTGCCGGCACTATCAACCATTTCCACCTGGTCGTAGAAACGCCGGAGGGTGATTTACTCAAGGAACGGCTGGCGCTCAAGCAGTATCTGCAAATTGTTGCTGCCACCAATTTCAAACAGCGCATCAGAAAAAACCTTGAGTACTACCACGCCGACCGGCTGAACTACGCTGTCATCGGCACACCAAATCGCCTTGAATATGACCAGGGGTTTTTCGTCAAGAATGGTGATGGCGCTGCCGACATAAAGCCTATCGCTCACCTGTACAAAACCCAGGTTTACGCCATGGCCAGACACCTGCGCTTACCCAACAACATATGCAGCACCACACCAACTACCGATACCTACAGTCTGGACCAGGGACAGGATGAGTTCTATTTCGCCTTACCCTACCAGCAAATGGATGCAGCGCTATGGTGCTACAACCATAACGTGCCGGAAACACAGGCAGCTGAATATCTGCACATCACGCCGGAGCAGGCACAGGCGGTGTATAAAGACATAGAGGCCAAACGAAGAGCCACGGCCTATTTGCATACGTCACCTTGCATCCTGGAAGATATTTTTTAACCCGGAACCAAGCATGCGCCTGAACAATACTATCCCTACCAATATCATTCTTCCGTTAATTCTTCTTGAGGCACTTATATTTGGTGGCTCTGTATATTTGGCGGTTGCCTTGCGCTTCATAGGTGAAACTGAGTTCAAGGGCGTTAATTCAGTTATGGCCAACGCTATCGCCTACGCATCCGTCATGCTCCCCTCCATGGCTGCCATGGGACTCTACCAGCTACGATCGCGGGAAGACCCTATTGGCATGTTTGCCCGGGTGCTGGCGGCATTTGCCCTCGGCGGCACTTTGTCCATTATTTTGTTCTACATTTTTCCCAGCCTGTATCTTGGGCGGGGTGTATTCTCCCTGGCGATGCTGTTTTCCCTGCTGGCGGTTGGAACACTGCGCCCGCTGTTCTTTCAATTCCTCGACGAGCGGGCTCCTGGCCTGCGGCTGCTGATCCTGGGAGCAGGAGAAAGGGCCGCCAACATACCAGGCAAGCTAAGACGCCGATCTGATCGCCGCGGCATCCAGATTGTAGGGTTTCTCTCAACAGAAAATGAAAAAATCGAGATCGACAAATCGATGCTTATTCCGCCTTCCGACACGCTGTTGGAAACTGCAAAGGCGCAGGATATTGACGAGATCGTTGTTGCACAGGATGAAAGACGCGCAAGCATGGACATGCAGGAACTGCTGCAATGCAAGCTTGCCGGCATCAATATTATTGATCTGCCCACACTTTTCGAGCGTCAGGCAGGCAAGCTCAAACTGGATCTGCTAACGCCCAGTTGGCTCATTTTTTCTGAAGGCTTCCGCCTTGACCCCATCTCACAGACCATCAAGCGCACGTTCGACCTGACAATGAGCATCATTATATGCATCCTGTCCTCACCAATAATGCTGCTTACAGCAATAGCAATCTGGGCGGAAAGTGGCTTCAAAGGCCCCATATTATTTCGTCAACCCCGCGTCGGAGAAGGAGGCCAGCTATTTAATGTTCTGAAATTTCGCAGCATGCGAACAGATGCGGAAGCAGACGGCAAAGCACGCTGGGCACAAAAAAACGACGATCGTGTTACGCGGGTTGGCCGGTTTATTCGCAAGACAAGAATTGATGAGCTTCCCCAATGCTGGAATGTCATCAAGGGCGAAATGAGTTTTGTGGGGCCACGCCCGGAGCGACCGGAATTTGTAAAAATGCTTACCCAGAATATACCGTATTACGACATACGGCATATCGTAAAACCCGGCCTCACTGGCTGGGCGCAACTGAGCTACCCATATGGTGCAAATGAAACAGATGCTGCAGAAAAACTGAAGTTTGATTTGTATTATGTAAAGCACCAATCCTTGCGCTTTGACATGATTATATTACTCAGAACCGTGGAAATCGTATTGTTCGGAAAAGGCGCACGATGAACCGAATCAATGTTTGCTTCTGGGTTTTTCATCAACGATCAGGGGCCTAAGCACCGAGCTATACCAGCCAACAACTTTCCCATTATGAAATTCAATAAAAGATACGCCATAGTCCCAGCGACGTTTGGATTTCATTACCGGAGTCCCTTGTATGATCAGAACTTCTTCCATACTCATCCCCACATCAATCCGCTTTTGTCCCTTTTCAGGCGGAACCCCACTGGTTTGCAAGGGAGTATCTTCGATATACCAGCCAACAACATATTCCTGCTTAAAATCCACTCTGGATTTTCCATAAAACCATGAATCACCAGACATGCGGGTAGGATTACCCTGCACCGCCAAAACCTGCTTCCTGGAATCACCAAACCGAAAGGTAGAAGCAGATTTTGCATCGGCAGCAGCCGGCTGTGGAATATTTGACACCAAAGCCCCCTCTTCCTTATTTACCTCATCTTTACCGAATTGGCTCAGAAAAAAAGTAAAGACCAGCAAGATCGAGCCTAGAGGAACACCGAGAACCAGCCATTTGGAAACAACTGCATTGAATACCGACCATTTTCTCGCCGCCCGGCATTCCTCTTCCCTGCTTTCAAGGCCGGAAGTATTCTGAAATTGCCAGCCGGAATGGGTCGCGGCCTTCCCCAGAGGCAATCGATGATGAGATTTGTAATAACCCGAAAGCACTTGGTACGCATTGTTAAGCGCGCGCAATTGAACCTCTGCTTCCCCCCTGGCAACTGGGTCTTTCTCAAATCGATCCGGGTGGCAGCGCTGAACCAGATGTTTGTAGTTTTTTCGCAGGTCTCCCCATGTGGCATCCGGGTTAAGCTGCAAAAGATCATAACAATGCCGGTAATTGACACTCATTTGTGAAAACCATCACGCAATTGTTTTTACTTCAGGGCGCCTCTATTAATTCTGTTTGAGCAGATTCGTCCATGAGGGCAGTGAGAACCAGGCGAAGATCGCAGCAAATGCCCCAGGGCCCCTTCTCTTGCGCAAGCGCAATTCACCTTGTAGCAGGCGATTTGCAAGATTTTCAAAGCTTCCGCTCCCAGCTTACGCCCCTCACCTACATCCCTGTAGGCGACGAAGTTATCACTGCCCTCATGTGCGTAGATGCCAATCATGAATTAATAGAGGTGCCCTTCATTATCTGGTGTAACGCACCAGGAACACAATCCCCGCACTATCGTATTCTGAAGCTGATATTGAACTGTCTCTGCGTTCCCAGTTCACGCCGAGACTATAAGTCAAATTGCGTGTTCCCAAATACTCTGCCCCTGCATACAACAGGTAGGTATCATCCGAGCGACCATCTTCATATTCCGCCCAGTCGATCCTGCCAGAAAGACGGCTACTCCACCCCCCGCCAAAATTTCTGGTCCAATGGATAGCAGCACTAGCCAAGTCGCGATCCAACTGCCCAACAGCTATGTAATCTTGTTTTTCATAATTAACAAGTAGCTGTATAGCAGAAACTGTAAAGTCGTATCTGAAGGAAGCATCAACCGCATTTACCTCGTACACCTGTCCAGAAATCACGTTCGTACCAATACTTTCCGGGTCAACGGCAGCCGCGATAGACAAAGCCGAATCTGTAAACCCGTGGCGAGCACTTACAACCAATGACGAGCTACTGGAGATAATATGATTCCATTCCACCAGTCCGTGCCACCCGCTTTCACTATCTGACTTATCAAAATCCATATTGATCAGACCAACTTCAAAACGTAATGAAGAAGGTCCATTACGCCTCTCCCAGCCAGCAAATATACTGCTGCGCCTGTAGTCTTCTACACCAGCAATCTGATCCTGGTCAAAATCCACGTCATAGAAAGTAGCACTCAGGGAAATATCGGTTGCATTTGCACTTCCGTAGACCCAGCTCCCCCCCAAAAACCAGCGGTCAGAATTGAAAGTATCTATTTCCTCAGCCCAGGAATTCATATACCGTATGTCAGCCTGCACCCGATTCGCCAAATCAAACTGGTATAGCAAACTGGGTCCGGTAGCGAACACATTGGTCTGTTGCAGATTTGCCGGAACATTCGGCACTCTGGAATTGATTGGCTCATTTGTCAGTGAATCAGTAACCACCCAGAACAGCCGGTCACGAACCAGCGCCCAACGCAAGTCGCCATTTAGATAGAGGCGGGTTTGATCGTCAAACACGTCATTTGGATAATGGACATATGCAACACTGCCATCAACGCTCGCATCAAGGCGGGTACCATGCTCTTCATATCCAACTCCGGCAGAAAGCGTATGGTAAATCCCGGAAGTACCTCCCGCATTGATTTGCTCTATATTATCCGAATAATCCAGTTGATAGGATCCAAAATACCCCCAGGTTCCGGCATTTACAGGCAAGACAAACAAGGAAAAACCAAGAGAAAAAACACCAGCCAATACCAGTCGCATACTCATGCCACTCCCTCAGTAAAAATTACACCAGCCAGCTTCTCATCACCAAACTCTGCTGCCACCTGTGCAATTCGGTTCAGCGTTGTTTTCCCATATCCTACACAGAGCACGACCATATCGCATAAATCTGCCAAAACCATGGCATCGGGAGACTCTGATATGGAAGGCGCATCAACAAAAATAAACCTGTCAGGATAACGATTTCTCACTTCTGCAAAAAAAGCTTCCATATGTGCAGAGGCAACGTACTCCTGGGATACTTCCCGCCTTTTCCCCACTGGCACCACAGAGACACGTTTTATGCCCGTAGGATAAATGATATCATCCACAGACCAGCCTTCCGGATCCAGCGTATCCGGGTTTTCAATATAGTCTGTAAGGCCTATCAACTCCCTGGTGCCGCCAACACCAAACCGTTGGTGCTGGACCGGATTGCGAAAGTTACAATCAACCACTAAGGCGGTTTTAGTATTGTCCAATGCGAACGCCACAGCCAAATTTGTAGCGCTGAAGCTGGCTCCACTGCCTGGCACTACCGGCGTCAGCATCACAATAAAATTGTCACCAGCACTGATCTGTAAAAGCTTTGTTCGCAGTCTGCGAAATGTATCCAGAACGTCCCGGTCTTTCATTTCTGGATAAATGATTTTTCTTGCCCGAAGCTGGGAAGCAATCTGGGGCAGTGGTTCTTTCATCAACGCAATCTGTTGCGCCGACTTTAACTTCACTTCAAGACTGCTACCATGTAAATCCTGCTTTCCATGTGCATGGTCTTCAGGGACGCGTCCATATTCATCTTTATCCAGATTATCTTCCATCAGAGAATTCATCAATATACCCGTCAGTTAACCAACCGCCAGCAGAGGGAAATCAGCAATTTCGCCCTCCGGCAACAGCGCCATCTATACTCAGGAAATCCCCAGGGGAGGAACCACCAGATTGTGGGTATACCGCAAATACCCCACATATCCATAAGTAACAAAAACTGCCAGAACCAGCACCAGAAGAACTGCAGTTACTATGCGATTCATCGCATATTGCGTCGGCGTATAAAGCGGTGGAATTGATGCCAGGACGCGCAGGCCAAGATCCCTCCGAATTGCGAGGGCCACGCGAACCCGCGGATCAACCTGCATCAAAAAGGCCACATAACCCACAGGAATCAAGATACCCAGCAGAATCCCCGCAGCTGCAAAATGTCTCAAACCCAATCCTTTCGGCTTAATCGGCAATGCCGCCGGCTCCTTAATGATAAACGCGAGGCTTTGCCCTTTCATATCCATATCCATGGACACGCGCGCACTTTCCCTCCGCTGTAGCAGATCCTGATAAATATTCCGGTTGACTTCATAATCCCGGGTAAGTTCGGCCAGTTGTGCTTCCGAATTTGCGACTCTCACGCTACGCTCCATTTCCTCTGACAAGCTTTCTTCCGTCAACCGCAATCGGGTTTGCAGAGTGGCAATCTGGGTGCGCGTAGCAGCCAGCTGGCGCCGCAGTTCCTGATACAATGGACTACGCTGCATCAGATTTTCTACGGCCTCCCCATTACTGGCGGCTTGTTTCCGCTGCCTGATTTCTTCTTGCAATGTCCGCTCCAGCTCCTCAATCTGGTGCGTCAACCGCATAACATCCGGATGCGTCTCGTAGAAATTAAGCAGCAGATTTCCCTTTTGATTCTGCAGTTCCAGAATACGATCCCGGATTTGCTCTTCTTTTCCAATATACATGTTGAACACAGCCTCACCCGAGAGCTGTCGTAGCAACGATTTTTCTTTCTCTCTCTCTTCGCTCAACTGCAAACGGGTTTGCCCGATTTGATGACGAAGCTGACTGATCATTGAATCAACATCGCTCTGGGAACCCGGCCTGGCATCGGCGTTCCCGCCACGAAATTCTTTCAGTTTTCTCTCTGCGTCCAGAAGCTTCTGGTGATACCGTTTAACCTGATCATCAATGAATTCATAAGCCTCACGACTTTCATTTTGCTTTGTTTGTGTGCTCTCCCGAATAAACAGCTCAGCGAGCCTTTGAGTCACCTTGAAGGCTCGCTGGGGGTCTGTATCAAAGTAGGAAATCTTAAGCAAATTCGCCCCTACATTTTGCACTCTGGTCTGGTCGAGAATCTTCTCCATCAGCATTTCAATTTGCATGGGAGAGAGCTTTTCCAAATCCCATTCGCCGTACTGCATGACGTCTTCGATTACTCTGCGGCTATTCAGAATTTCTCTGGCATTGCGGCCAAAGCTCCGCACATCTGTTTGAACCGCCCTTCCTTCCATCAGCGGTTCAATGATATTCTTCTCTCCAATCAGGATTGTTGTAGAAGACTCGAAGCGCTTTGGCGAGTATATGCCTGCCACCAGCATTACCAGCGCAATTACAACAAACATCAAAACCAGCTTTATTTTTTGTCTGCGGAACTCCGTGTGAAGCCCCCGCATCCATTGCTCAAGAGTGAGTTGCATCAGTTCCCTCCCCGGATACTCCAGCTACATTCCAAACGCACTACGGTATTAATCAGAAACTTCTCTCGGGAATGGAAATAATATCTCCCGGCAACAACCGGTAGTTTGTAGAAAGATCCCCTTTTTGCAATATCTGTTTCAGGAATACGGGGTAGGCTTTGACCTTTTCATCAACCTTACGATAAAGCCTGGCCTTGTCCGGAGCGGCAAATTCGGTAAGCCCCCCTGCTTCCAGCACTGCATCCAGAACCGTCATGCCCGGGCGGTGCGCAGTAGAAACAGGCTGTGTTACCGCACCAGTAACCCTGATCCTGGTCAAGTAGGCGCTGCTGACCAATCCTGTAACGCTGACCGCGACCTGAGGAGATCGAATATATTTGGAAAGATGTTCACGGATATCGCTGGCAATTTCCTCAGGGGTACGTCCGGCAGCAGCCACATCCCCAATGACGGGCACGGTGATCATTCCATCAGGGCGAACAATAGCACTGACAGAAAGCTCTTCGTTCCTCCAAACAGAAACAGAGAGCGTGTCATCAACACCCACCAGGTATTTCGCTACAACACCCGCCCCTTCCGGGGGACGCTCCATTGCCAACCGTTCCTGGGTGGCACAACCAGACACCCAAAAAACAACAAAGGCCAAAACCAGCAAACCATAACCACGTAATTCCATTTAATTTAACCCCTCACACACCAACTTCGCAAGCTTAAGCAACAGCTAAATATTAACACAAGAATCAGCGTAGTATAGTGTATAATCAAAAGGCACGCCTCCCCAAATCATTCACGTTTCCGCCAGGCGGCAGGTTTCCTCTGGCATGAAAGGAAATGACCAATTTTTAAATAGTAGAGCTTGAATCTTTAATGGTAAGCAAAATGGAGCATGCCCGCGCCATTTGGGGGACTTAACAGCAGCTGTGCCGAGCTATAGGGCTGCTGCTAAAAGTTTTTTGATCTGGCCATCAAGTTGTTGATTGCACATACAAAAATAATCACGGACAGCAACAGTATGCACTCATCGAATACGTTTTCGGTACACGGCCAGTATCCGGAAAATTCCCCAAAAGACCAGCCTGCAACGGCGGCTTTCTTTTTTCTCGTTATCTATATCGTGATCGTGTTCGTTCGCCCCCAAGGATTTGTTCCGGCAATTTTGCACTGGCCGCTTGTTCCTGTAACGCTCGTTGTTTCATTTTTGCTCTGGAGCATTTCTGCAAATAAAGTACTGGATGCACCGCAGTTTGTACTGCTGGCCCTGTTATTTCTGTTCGCACCGTTTACTGTCGCAGTTTCTGGGGCAGGAATGTCTCTTGCGCTGGACTCCCTTGTTGAGCTGGTTCCACTCTACCTGACATTTCTGCTGATAGCCGCCACAGCTTTGTCGCGCAAACGCATGCATATCATGATGTGGCTGGTAACGGGTGGCGCCGTACTAATGAGTGTTCACGGAATACAGCAAATTCACAGCGGTGTTGGCTGGACTGGCGAAACTGCCGAAAATGGCCGCATTCGCTACATAGATATCTTCAATGACCCAAATGACGTGGGACTGTCATTGGTAGTAGCAATACCCTTGGCAACATACCTATTCCGCCACTACAAACCATTCATGCTCAAATTATTTTTGTTGGCCTGCATTGGGATCATCCTCTATGGGATAAAACTGACAGATTCTCGGGGTACGGTTCTTGCTCTTGGCGTTGTCCTCGGAATATATTCCTGGCATAGATTCGGCATGTTTAAAACCCTGTTTATCAGTATATTGGTGTTGCCACTCCTGTTTCTAGCCAATACCAGAATGGATACGATTTCCCCTGGAGAAGAATCTGCCTATGGGCGTGTGGATGCTTGGTACGAAGGCATTCATATGCTCCTGGACAATCCCATTACTGGCGTAGGATCCCGCATGTTTGTCGAGCATCATTTCAGAACGGCACACAATTCATATATTCTCGTTCTTGCCGAACTCGGCATTCCAGGGTACTTCCTTTGGTTTTCGTATTTTGGTACCTGTTTTATGATGATGTACCTACTGCAAAAAAAAGCCAAGCCAAAGAAAATTCCGGCCTGGAAGTTCCTGACAGAAGACCGTCTTGCAGGTGTTGCCAAACCCTCCCCTCAAGAGAGTAGCCAGGTAGATCCCCAGGATCAAGCTATCGCCGGAGCACTTCTGCTTTCTTTTGTCGGTTTTACCACGGCAGTATTTTTTCTCAGTCGTAGCTACTCCATGCAGCTGTTCATACTTTGTGGCATGGCTGTAGCGCATTTTCAGGGAACCCGCCTGCGCAGGCCCGACATTCCTGCTTATCGTTTTCTGGAGCATTTCTGGTTCTGGGCTTTTCTCTCAGGCGGCTCAGTAATTGCCCTGTATTTGACTGTGACCATCCTACTGAACATCGTATAATCCGCAATCCAAAATGAAACCTCGACTGCTCGTTATTACCAATCTGTATCCCACCCCATGGGATTCCCAGCGGGGAATGTTTAATTTTCAGCAGTTTAACTGTCTTGCCAAACATATGGATATTCGGTTGATTGTCCCTGTCAGTTGGAAGGAGCGACTACAAAACAGGAAGATTAATACACCGCCTCTTCCCCCGCATCCATTACAAAACAAGGTTATATACCCCTGGTACTGGTACAGCCCAGGGATTTTTCGTGGTTCATATGGATTTAGCATGTGGGCATCCATTCGCGCCCAGTGTAATACCTGGATCAGGGAGTTTAAGCCCCAATACCTACTATCATCCTGGGCATATCCGGAAGGAGTCGCTGGCACCATGCTTGCGCGACAGCTGGGCATACCCGCATACGTAAAGGTGCATGGCAGCGATATAAACGTCATTGCCAATATGCCATCGGTTCGCCGCCAAATAGTCAGCTGGGGGAAACAGGTTGTCGCTGTGGCTGCAGTAAGCGCAAATCTGGGCAAAAAACTACAGGAAATCGGCATCCCAGAATCCAAGATCAGGATCGTCTATAATGGTGTCGATCACCAACTTTTTTATCCCCTGCCTCCAGAGCAGCTTCAAAATACGCCGCCAGTAACCAATTCTAAAAAAATCTTCTTTATAGGTAACCTGAAAAAAGAAAAAGGCTGCATGGATCTGCTCGAAAGTTTTATACAATTATCCCCCCATCACCCAGAACTCAAGTTGTATTTTGCAGGAACTGGTGCAATGCTGCCCATCATGAAAAAACACTGTACCGATGCGCAGTTACAAGACAGGGTTCAATTTCTTGGCAAAGTCAAACATCAAGACCTTAATTATTGGTATAACACCGCCGATTTTGTTTGTTTGCCTAGCTACAACGAAGGAGTACCGAACGTATTGCTTGAAGCCATGGCCTGTGGCACCCCCATAGTGGCTACCAACGTTGGTGGAATCCCGGAGATTATTACTGATGATACCGGACTGCTAGTGCCAACCGGAGATATCCACGCTCTCAAGGACAAGCTGGATGAGGCTCTGCACAGGAACTGGGATCACGATGCTATCAACCGGCATGCACAGCAGTTTTCATGGGAAAAAAACATTCAGCAAATGTTGGACATATTTGGCTGTTCAAATTCTATGGAGAGAAGATCATGACATTTTTTCTGGCCGGAGTTTTCCTCTTTATTACTGTACTTGCCCTAGCCTTAATCAGGGAGCTCCGCGCAAAAAACATGCTCATCTGGCTGCCGACCTACATTCGCAGAAAAAAATGCCCCACACATGCCGGGCCTACTCACATTATGTTCTGCTTCGTCGATCATTTTGAGCCTCGTTGGGGAGGGGCGGATTATGACTCCGAGGTCAGGCGCGTAGACCGCTGGTCGGATGAATATCCAAAATTAGCCAAGAAACACCGGGATGCAGATGGCTGCCATCCCAAACATTGTTTCTACTATCCGGAAGAAGAATATAGAAAAGAGCATCTGGACAAGATCGAAGCACTGTGCCGCCAAGGCTTGGGGGAAATAGAAATTCACCTGCATCACGAAGATGATACCGAAGCAGGATTACGGGAAAAACTTTCCCGTTTCACCCAGACACTGCACAACACTCATGGCGCCCTGAGCAAACACCCGGAAACAGGCAAACTTGCCTGGGGATTTGTGCATGGAGACTGGGCTCTGGATAACTCCGAAGCAACCGGTGCCAACTGCGGAATCAACAATGAGCTCATCATATTGCGAGAGGAGGGTTGCTATGCCGATTTCACCCTGCCCTCCGCCCCCAGCAATACCCAGACCACAAAAATCAATTCCATTTACTATGCCAAGGACGACCCCAACAAGCCAAAATCGCACAACCATGGAAAAGATGTCCGCGTAGGCGGAAAGCCATGGGGCGATTTAATGATCGTCCAAGGCCCCCTCATGCTTAACTGGAAAAATCGCAAATGGGGCCTGTTGCCCAGGATAGAAAACTCAGACATCCGCGGCAACTCCCCACCTTCACCAAATCGTATTGCACTCTGGGTAAAGGCAGGTATCCACGTCCAAGGACGGCCAGAATGGGTTTTCATTAAAATTCATACCCATGGAACCCAGGAAAATGATATGGACACCCTGCTAGGGGAATCAGTAGATGCCATGTTTACGGAGCTGGAAAACAACTACAATGATGGCAATAAATATTCACTACACTATGTTTCTACACGGGAAATGTACAACATAATCAAGGCAGCTGAAGCAGGAAACACGGGAAACCCACATGAATTCCGTAATTACATATTGCCACCACCGGACAATTGTTCTGGCCAGCGCATTTAAAAGGATGCGGGATTTAAGCCATGAACTCGTATCTTGCAGTCAGATCTTAGGGGAACCCCTAAACATGGGTTTTGTCAGGTTTATTCTGAACTTTCGGAACAAGGGCGTGTCAATATTTTCGGCTTACACAAAATTAGGCTGGAGCGCTGACCAAAATTGCTGAACGCTTGCCGGAACCCTCTGTTGCTTTAGTATATTAGCATGTTTTACAAATTATGAATGACCATTCTGCATATGGGCACCTCTATTAATTCATGACTGGCATCTACACACATGAGGGCAGCGATAACTTCGTCGCCTACAGGGATGCAGGTGAGGAGCGTAAGCCGGGAGCGGAAACTTTGAAAATCTGGCAAATCGCCTGCTACAAGGTGAATTGCGCTTGCGCAAGAAAAGGTGCCCTGGGGCATTTGCTGCGATCTTCGCCTTGTTCTCACTGCCCTCATGCACGAATCTGCTCAAACAGAAGTAATAGAAGTGCCCATATGTTGAACTCTTTTGATCGAATAGAAAAAATCAAGCAAGCCCACACAAACTACCAATATCAGGTTCGTAACGTGATTCACCACACATTTGTAGCAAACCGCCCCCTACCCCTAAAGAGAAGTGGAAATGTGTCACAGACAGACATAAGCCTGTGAAGCTAACATTTCCACCACACATGCTTGTAAAGACATAAATTCGGCTGTATGGCAGTTGGCCTTTACATGACAATCAGTTTCCAAATACATGGAATACGTTTTTCTGCACCCGTTTTTGCATCCATCACATACCTTGTTGGCCAGCTAAAGTGTTAACTGCAAGCTACAACATATTATTTGATACAAACAGGCTCATATATATGACTTCCCGATTTTTCCTAACTGTTTTTTCACTCGGCTTACTAGGCTGCAGCGCCACACCAAGCCTGGCGACTATTAATACGGCAAATTGCACGGGTGACAATGTACTCATTCAAAGTGACAGCTTTGATACTAGTGCACCCGTTGAATGCATTGCGCAGAAAGGAATCACGACCCAAGGTGAGGTTAATGTTAACTCGGGAGCTGACGTAACGCTTATCGCGGAAGAGGGTGTGAAACTCAATAGTGGATTCCGTGTTGCGGAAAATGGCAACTTCAAGGCCAAAGCTGGCGCAAACCGAGTCCCGGTAAATGAATTTTTTGTAGATTTACCAGACAAAGGCAAGGTTCAGGTTACATTGCATCCTGGATCTACTGTGGTTCCGGGAGAGGTAACCAAAGTTGCATTTGGTATCCCTTTCCCCCGTGCGACGGTAAACAATATAAACCAAGTAATCGTAGCTGACAGCAATGGCCAGGAAATTGCTTCCCATATTGTAGAGCTGGCCAGATGGAGGTCACTGAGCGCAGCCCCATCCGTTGACTCTTTACGCTCCGCACTCATCTATATCGATGTGGTTTTCCCCAGCACCAGCCCAATGACGATGATTATCAAATATGGGCAACCCCGTAAACGTGAGCTGGGCTCTCAACCTGACTTGAAAACCACCTGGGTACCCATAAGCAATGGCCCATTTCCAGATGAATACCCTCATGGCTCAGACACAGTCATGGAGCCTGCTGTTTATGCCACATTTCCCTCAGACTGGTTAAGCGCCACTCTCATCCGTGGCCGCACCGTTCCAGCGAACAGCATTACCCAGTACCGTTGGTTCGACAACGCATATCTTAACTTCTCGAAGACAGCAGTAAATGATGTAAGCGAGTATGTTTATGATGAAAATAAAGTAGCCTACATTGATGAGTACGAGCCATGGCTTTTTGACCGCTCCATGACATTGTTCGGGATTTACATTCGAACTGGCAATGTAAAATGGCTGCGCCACGCCCACCGCTCAACGCAGTATTACGCAAACCACATCACTCCAGCAGGGTATTTTGACAAAAAGGCCGGTGATGATTTCAAATACAGTTATGGGCAATCAATGCTTGTCGATATGATGCTGACGGGTGATACATCTCTCATACAGAAAATTGAAAATGTTGCAGCAGCCGGGGAGAATTGGAACGAAACCTATGATATCTCTACCCGCTTCTGGACAGAACGCCACCAAACATACGCCCTATTGGCAGCACTATCCGCCTGGGAGACAACAGGATTATCCAAGTATGCTGACAGGGTAAACCAGGTAGTGGAAGCATCATTCAATCATGCGCTAAACCCGGTCAATGGCTGGGTGGCAAATGGCGCCATGCCGCATGCAAAGGAGGCTCATGAAGGCTGGGGAGGGGATGAGCCGGTAGCATCCCCATGGATGAGCGCCTTGATGGCAGACGCAGTTATGCGCTACTACATCCATTCTGAAGATCCGGATGCCTTGATTTTTCTTTCCAATCTTGGCGACTTTATTTTAGAAAGGACTACCACGCATGAAGGCAGAAGAGATAATCAAACCCTCCTAATGCCTTATTATTTGATTGCTCTGGATTCCAGTACCCAACGCGAACAATGGGAGGACACTGAGCACGCATGTGATGTTGCGGGACTCGCAGCAAAAACTGCATGGGCGCGGAAAAAGCTGGGAAGAGACAATACAGCACTAGTAAATATATCCAAAAGGTTAGTGTCTTCATGCCAATGGAATCTAGATTACAAACACAGGGAAGGAGCCGATATCAATTATGGAAAGACGGTTTGGAGGCTGGGACCATCGCGCCAATATAGTTGGTGGTTTGGATCAACCCATGACATGCTATGGATGCTGGAAAACCATTAACCAGTCATTACCAGGCAGGAGCCTGCCTCTGGTTGGTTGGCGCCAATGTGGCAGCATACTATCTCCCATTAGCGAAAACACCAGAGGCTTCAATATAAATATCCTCATACCGACGGCACATCCCTTGTACCGCACCCTCTCTTTCAATCCATGCACGCGAATTACTGCCATATTTCTGCCTTTTTCCGGCACTACGGAGAATCGCAATAATACTATCCGCAAATGAACCTGCATCTCCGTTCTCCACAAGTAACCCATTTTCCTTGTGGCGGACTATTTCCGCGTTTCCCCCTGCATCTGTAGCTACGATGGGTAGCGCACTAGCACAAGCCTCAAGTAAAGAAATGGAATAGCCTTCCTCCATGGATGACAGAGCAAACACATCCACACCCGACAAAAGAGACGGTACATCCCTACGGTCACCAAGAAAGATAATTTCTTCTTCTATCCCCATCTGCCGCACTTCAGATTCAAGCGCTGGGCGGAGTTCACCATCCCCTATTACCACTAGTCTAGCCGTCGGAACTACTTCCAACACCTTTTGGAAGGCATGAAACAACATGGAGTGGTTCTTTACTGCACTGAGCCGCGCAACAATAGCAACCAACAGCGAATCTTCAGGCAATCCCATTAGTTTACTAAGCCACAAATGGCTGGTTTTGTTGCATTCTTGATATGCTTCCAGAACAATGCCATTTCGCACTGTAACTATTTTTCTGGAGAATACTGGAAACTGCCTTCGAAGCATATTGCTGGTAGCATCACACACACCCACTGCGCAGCTAGTTCGCAATAAAGAAAGTCCGTATAACCAATTCTTTCTTCTCGGCATATCGCCTATACCATGGCGGGTATTCACGAGCGATACTTTAGCATTGTTCATCAACGCCATGGCGGCATAGTAATTACAGGTAACATTATGTGTATGAACGACATCTGCTTGAAAATCCTGAATAAATCTCGCAAGCCTTTTGATGGCCGCCATGTCCAAACCACTATTTTTTGAGCAGGTTTGAACAGGAATTCCTTCTGCCTCAATTTCATTCGCCAAAGCACCTTTTTCGAACAGGCACACGATCCCACATTGAGCGCCTCGAATGATTTGCTCCTTGGCAAGGTCGATAACGACCCGCTCTAACCCACCAACATGCAGTGTTTCAACGACGTGCAGAATTTTCATTAATCACCAAAGGTATGAGACAAGGCAATAAAGGGTACCTCTATTCATTCTATTTGAGCAGATTCGTGCATGAGGGCAGTGAGAACAAGGTGAAGATCGCAGCAAATACCCCAGGACACCTTCTCTTGCGCAAGCGCAAGTCACCTTGTAGCAGGCGATTTGCCAGATTTTCAACGCTTCCGCTCCCAGTGTACGCCCCTCACCTACATCCCTGCAGGCGACGAAGTTATCGCTGCCCTCATGTGCGTAGATGCTAATCATGAATGAATAGAGGCGCCCTAAAGTCATCAGGTTTTTTTATCAATAGCAAGGATGTGAGAAATTGCATGTTATACCCGACAGGACACCTCAAATAATTCAGTTTTCACCACATCGGCATGCGAACCAATCAAATGGGCGAAGGTAGAGCAATGCAGGAGCAATCACCGAGGCCAGCGTAAAAAATTTTTTAACCTGTAGATTCCAGCCTGCGCCGGAATGACAATTTATAGGGGTGCCCTTATGCCTCCACATACATGAATTACGAAACCAAATGCTTTCTGATACCATAATACAAATACCAAGAAGTATAATATATTCTCTTATAAATATTTAACTTTAATATATCCCGATAGATAGCCCACTGCCACTGTGCAGCTTTTATTTTATTTGATGACACAGAGCCCTTCAATATTCTGTACTCCGCCAGAGGATCTACCATCCCTTTCGTTGCACCAACATCCCTCAATATCTTCAGCCATAAAGTATAATCTTCATGCCCAACATTATCCATGTAGTACTTACCCAATTTTTCTACGTCGTATATCCCTGTAAGATTTCCTATATGATTTGACTTCAGCATATCATTATAACTAATGTATGGTTTTGCATTTCTGGTTCCCGTGCGCCTGCCATTTTCATCTATAGTATAATAGGATCCATAGGTTAGCACTAACTGATTATCTCTCATAAAA